>SBGO01000654.1 GCA_006226565.1 Deltaproteobacteria bacterium
TTTGGGGCGGTAGTTAAGTCGGTTATAACGTCGGCCTGTCACGCCGAAGGCCGCGGGTTCGAGTCCCGTCCGCCCCGCCAACAAAAAGCCCGTAGGCACTGCCTGCGGGCTTTTTGTCTTTCTGGTCTCCGGCGCGCGCATCGCCACGCGCACGCGCCGGCCCCGAAGCGGGTCAGAACTGGAAGTACTGGTACGGCGGCGGGTCGGCGAACCACGGCGCGAACAGCGAGAAGACGCCGAGCCGCGCTAGGATCCCGTCCACGAAGAAGATCGCGAAGACGGTGATGGCCAGGACGCGCAGCGCGGGCTGGGGGATCCGCAGGGCGAGCAGGACCAGGACGCCGTAGTGGACGGTCGACACGATCATGTCGACGACGAGCTGCGGGGTCGCGCCGAGGTCGAGCGCGGTCGTGAGCTGCACCGTGAGCAGTGACAGCACGTAGACCCCCGCCAGGGCGGCGACGAGGTAGCCGAGGGTGCGCTCGTTCTTGGAGAGCGCGGGGGCGTTCGTGTTCATGGGGGAGCTCCGCGGGGCGACGTCTGCGTACTCGAGAGACACCCGGGCCCGGCGACGAAGGCAAGCGACACCTCGTGGATCGTGCGGGGACGGTGATGGTGGCCATGGCTCGGGGCGGGCGGGCGCCGAGGTGATTTTTCCTCGCGGCCGGGCCGTCGCCACGAAGCACGCTCCAGCCGGATGAGAACGGCGTTCCAGCTCGCCTCGCGGACGCGCCCGAACGGCGGTTGACCGAAGATTGACACGGCTCAATGTCCACATCGCGCCGATACTCTCCGCTGCGTCCACGGCGGCGCAGCAGCAGGGAGCGCGAAGTGAGCATGACGGCGACGACGAACGATGGGGTCTCGATCGAGATCCGGGATGACAGCCCCGCCGCGACGCCGGGGGCGTTCACGCGCTGGGCGGTGCGCCTGGTCCGAGACCCGCGCGACGCGACCTTCGTCGGGCTGACCGCCGCCGCCCTCGGCGTGATGCTCACGCTCGCCGTGCTCGCCTACGTCCCCGGCGTCCTGTCGCCGTGGTACGCGCTGGCCTACCTCGCGGTGCTCTTCGGGGTCTTCGTCGACCGCTACATCCTGATGCTCCACTGCACGAGCCACCGCCGGCTGTTCGCGCGCCGGCTCGCGCCGCTCAACCACGTCATCCCGGCCGTGCTCGCGCCGCTCATGGGGCAGTCGCCGTACACGTACTTCGCGCATCACGTGGGGATGCACCACCCGGAGAACAACCTCCCCGACGACCTCAGCTCGACGCTGGCGTACCGCCGCGACAGCTTCGCCCACTTCCTCCACTACTTCGGGACCTTCATCTTCCTCGGGATCTTCCAGCTGACGCGCTACCACCTGCGCCGCAAGCAGATGAAGCTCGCGCGGATGGCGGTCCTCGGGGAGCTGTCCTGGTACCTGATGGTCGTCGGGCTCGCGCTGGTCAACGTCTGGGCGACCCTGGTCGTCCTCGTCATCCCGCTGGTCCTGGTGCGCTTCCTGATGATGGCCGGCAACTGGAGCCAGCACGCCTTCATCGACGGCGCCGACGCCGCGAACCCGTACAAGAACAGCATCACCTGCATCAACACGCGCTACAACCGGCGCTGCTACAACGACGGCTACCACATCGGCCACCACGTGAAGGCCAACCGCCACTGGGCCGACATGCCGTCGGACTTCGCCCGCAACCTCGACCGCTACCGCGACGAGGGCGCCGTCGTCTTCGACGGCATCGACTACTTCCAGATCTGGGCGCTGCTGATGCTGAAGCGCTACGACGCGCTCGCGCGGCGCTACGTGGAGCTTCGCGCCGAGCCACGCAGCGTCGAGGAGATCGTCGCGCACCTGCGCCAGCGGACGCGGCCGGTGGCGGTCCCGGGCGCCTGACAGGCCGGGCGCGCCCGCGCCGAGGGGCGACGGCGAGGCGGAGGCCCGTCGCCTCGCACAGCAGGGGCGGCGTTCGTCACGAAACGACGGCGTTGCCGTTCCCCTTGCCGCCGCTATGATGTGCCGTGGCCAGTCGACACCGAAGAGACCTGCTTCCTCACGCGCTCATCGCGCTCCTCATCGTCGCGCCGTGGAGCGCGTGCGGGTCCGACGCCGGGGTCGGCGCGACCGACGGGGCCGTCGCCGCGGACGACGTGGCCGCCGAGGACGTCGACGCGGGGGGCGTCGCCGACGGTGTCGTCGCGAACGACACCGCGACGGCGGACACGGCGGTCGCAGACGATGCGGTCTCGGTGGACACGGTCGCGGGCGACACGGCGGTCGCGGACGACACGGCGCTCGCCGAGGACACCGCGGTCGTCGAGGACACGTTCACGGCGGCGGACAGCGCGGCCCCGGTCGACGACGCTGTCGCCGACGACGTGGAGCCCGCGGACACCGCGCCCGCGGACACCATGCCGGCCGATGTGCTCGGCGATGCGCTCGACGAGGACACCGCCGTCGTCGGCCCCGAGGAGCTCCCCCCGGCGGACACGGGCCTCCTGTCCGGCCCGCCCTACCTGAACTGGGTCACGCAGACCGAGGTGAGCGTCCGCTGGGAGACCACCGAGGCGGTCGTCGGCCGCGTCGACTTCGGGCCCGACGACAGCCTGCCGTGGACGGTGGTCGAGGACTCGCCGCGGACGACCCACGAGCTCCGGCTCACCGGGCTCGCCCCCGGCGAGGAGCAGAGCTACCGCGTCGTCTACGGCGGCGGGGCGCTGCCGATCCGGCACTTCCGCACGGCGCCGCCCGACGACGACCCGCGGACGCTGCAGTTCGTCGTCTGGGGCGACAACCAGAACGGGCCCGACGTCTTCTCGTCCCTCGTTCCTTGGATGGCGGACTTCGATCCCGACTTCGCCATCTCGGTCGGCGACGTCGTCCAGAACGGCACGCGCGGCGAGTACCGCTCGCAGCTCTTCGCGCCGCTGGCGGGCTTCGCCGACGAGGTGCCGTTCCTGGTGGCGGCGGGCAACCACGAGCGCTACCTCGACAGCGACGACTCGCTCTTCGACGAGTACTTCTCGCAGCCCGGCGACGAGCACTGCTTCGGCTGGCGCTACGGCCGGATCTTCGTGCTGTTCCTCGACACCGACCTCGGCCTCGACGGCGACTCGGGGCAGCGCGCCTGCGTCGAGGCGGCGCTCTCGTCGGAGGCGGCGCAGACGGCGCGCATCCGGGCGGCCGCCTTCCACAAGCCGCCGCGCATCGAGTGGTGGGCGGGCGGGCTCATCGCCTTCACGCCGTCCATGAAGGCGGCCTGGGTGCGCGAGGACCTCGAGCCGCTCCTCGAGAGCTACGGCGTAGACATCGTCTTCAACGGGCACAACCACCTCTACGCCTACACCCCCGAGACGGCGGGCGGCATCACCTGGGTGACGACCGGCGGCGGGGGCGGCTCGATCGACACCGACTTCTTCCTGTGGCGCGTGGCGACGTGGTCGGAGATCGAGACGACGATCCACGAGCACCACTTCCTCCGCGGGACCCTCGACGGCGACGCGCTCCGGATCGAGGCCATCGACGTCGACGGCGGGCTCCTCCACACGTTCACGGTCGTCGGCGGCCACGACGAGTGAGGTGGCGCACGGGTGCTCCGTCGGAGGAGGGGCGGTACTCCCCCGGCGGCGGCGGTCGTGCGGGCGCCATCGCTTCGCCGTCGCCGTCTATGGCGTGAACGCGCGCCCGAGACGGGTGGCATGGGATATGCTTCGTCCCTTCGAGGACCGCCCGTCACCGGAGGGCCCGCATGGCGCGTGCCTGGACCCAGAGCAGCCACCCCGAGACGCCGCGTTTCGCGAGCGTCCTCACCTCACCGTGGGGTGAGGCGCCCGCGCCGGCCTACCGGAACCTCGCGGACCTGCTCTTCCACGTCCCGCACCCGGACGAGCGCGCCGTGCTCCTCGGCACGCTGGGTGGCACCCACGCCGCGGTCTCGCTTGCGCACCTCCGCCACGCCGTCGCCGGGCTCGTCGACGCCCTGAGCGCGCGCGGGCTCGCGCCGGGGGACACCGTCGCGCTCGTCCGGCTGCCCGCGACGAGCGAGGTCGTCGTCGCCACGGCCTACGCCGCGTGCACCGCAGCCGGGCTCCAGGTGCTGCTGCCGATGGTGTGCGACGAGGCCGCGCTCGGCGCGTGGCTCCGGCAGACCGAC
>SBGO01000553.1 GCA_006226565.1 Deltaproteobacteria bacterium
GGGCGCCACGCCCGGACCCGCGGCGACGGCCGTGGCCAAGCCCTCGGCCGAGCCCGACGGCCCCGTCGGGGTCGAGGCGGTCGGGCGCGTCAACGTCTACGTCGACAACGACGGCAACCGGATCGTCACGCCGCTCACGGCCGTGACCGCGACCCTGGACGAGGGCAAGGTCATCCTCGACGCCCACGGCTCCGTGGACATCATGACCTGCGCGTCGGTCGACGTCCTGAGCGCCGCGACCCCCCGCGGGTACTTCCAGGAGGTCCGCAAGGAGGCGGGCGGCGACGCGTCGGTGGACGTGGCCGGCGTGCTGCTGTCCGCGGGCGCGGTCTACTCCGAGGAGAACGACTACAGCTCCATCAGCGGCAACTTCGGCGTCACCAAGGAGCTGTTCCAGAAGAACACCACGGTCGCGCTGGGGTACAGCTTCACCGACTCGAACGTCGGCCGCTCCCACGACCCGACCTTCGACGAGGACCTCGACAGCCACACGGTCACGGCCAGCGTCACCCAGGTGCTGTCGAGGTCGCTCGTGGGCCAGGTGTCCTACTTCCTCGGCTACCTCGACGGCTTCCAGTCGAGCCCGTATCGCCGCGTGCGCGTGGCCAGCGGCGTCACGACGCCGGAGTCCACCCCCGGCACGCGGCTCCGGAACGCCCTCGCGCTGCGGCTCCGGGCGGCCCTGGCGCCCGAGCACTTCCTCTCGGGCGACTACCGCGCCTACCTCGACGACTGGGGCCTCGTCAGCCACACGGCCGAGGTCGGCTACACCTGGCAGGCCACGCCGTGGCTCTCGTGGCGCCTCCGGGACCGCGTCTACCTGCAGTCCGGCGCCGACTTCTACGCCTGGACCTACGACTCCCCGCGCCGCTACATGACGGCCGACCGCGAGCTCGGCTCCTTCTGGGGCAACCTGGTCGGTCTGCGCGCCTCTTTCGAGCCGAGCGTCGGGCGCACCCAGAAGCTCTCGATCGATCTCAAGTTCGACTTCATGTACCAGAAGTTCGCGGACTTCCCGGTGCTTCCTGAGCGGCTGATGTACGTGACCGAGCTCGGGGCGACCTGGGCGTTTTGACCCAGCAACAGGCGTGCTTGGTGCTATTTGACACCAATGTGACGCCTGGCTGTGGTGTTTGACGCCGCGCAACAAAAATCGCCGTCTCGGGATCGTGTACTGCGTGACCAGTGGGCGATTCTGCGCTATGTCCCCGGTTGGCTAGCTCGACGAGGAGCGTCGCACGGCCCTCAGGCCAACGTCAGGCCTACGCATTGGTGCGCGCGGCGGTCCCTTGATCTGCCGCAATATGCTCGCGCGCGCTACGGCGGGGCTGGATGAACGCGACGAATCACCAACGGCTCGAGCTCTGGCACTTCGGGTGCGAGCAGGGCCGGCGTGTGGTCTATCGAGAAGCGAGGGGCGCATGACGACTGTGAAGGACCGTCCGAAGCCGGTCCTCCTTCCAGAGCTTTGCAAGGGCTGCGGACGCTGCATCGAGGCGTGTCCGAAGCACTGCATCACGCTCGGCGAGGAGATCAATCAGACCTCCGGCCTCGTGCCGGTCGTAATCGACTACGACGTCTGCAATGGGTGTGGGCTGTGTATCTCGGCCTGCCCCGAGCCCTACGGGCTCACGACGGACGGCTATGAGCTCGAGGACCCGGCCAAGCTCTTCGGGGCGGCAGCGCATCACGGGCGCTCGCCGGCGGCGGTCGAGGGGCGGACCCTGCCGCTGCCGAAGTGCGAGCCGCTCGTCCTGAAGGGCAACTACGCCGCGGCGGTCGGCGCGCTCCTCGCGGGCTGCCGCCACGTCTTCGGCTACCCGATTACGCCGTCGACCGAGGGCGCGGAGCTGATGGCGAAGTTCCTGCCGAAGCTCGACGGCGTCTTCATGCAGGCGGTCAGCGAGGTCGCGACCGTCAACCACATGTACGGCTGTGGCGGCGCGGGGCTCCCGTGCATGACCTTCACCAGCTCGCCCGGCCTGAGCCTGATGCTCGAGGGCATCTCGTACATGATCGGCGCCGAGGTCCCGGCGGTCTTCGTCAACGTGATGCGCGGCGGGCCGGGGCTCGGCAACATCGGGCCGAGCCAGGCGGACATCAAGCTCCTGTGCCGCGGGCTCGGGCACGGCAACACGCACGCCATCGTGCTCGCGCCGTCCACGCCCCAGGAGATGCTCGACCTGACGATGGAGGCCTTCCGGCTGGCCTTCAAGTACCGCAACCCCGTCTTCGTCGCCCCCGACGGCTACCTCGGGCAGATGACGGGCCGCGTCCAGCTCCCCGAGGAGATGATCGTGCCCGGCGTCCCGAGCTGGGCCGTCTTCGGCGACGAGGTGCACCGCGGCAACCTCATCAACTCCATCTACCTCGCCGAGACCGACCTCCACGCCCACAACGAGAAGCTCCAGGAGAAGTACGCGCTCATCACCGCGAACGAGCAGCGCGCGACGACCTACCGGGCCGAGGACGCGAAGGTGCTGGTCGTGGCGGCGTCGACGCCGGCGCGGATGGCCAAGAGCGCCATCGAGCACCTGCGGCAGGAGGGGCACAAGGTCGGGCTCTTCAGCCCGGTCACGCTCTGGCCGTTCCCCATCGACGCGCTCCGAGCGCAGCTCGACCACGTCGAGGACATCGTCGTCGTCGAGGCGAGCGCCGGGCAGCTCGAGGACGAGCTGCGGCTCGCCCTGAGCCACGCCGGCCTCGCCGGCGTCCGGATTCACAACCTTCGGCGGATGGGCGGCCTGCTGCCGCAGGAGCCCGAGATCCGCGAGCGGATCCACGCGATCATCGCGGAGGCGGCGTGATGAACAGCACCCACGAGAGCTCGGCGTTCTTCGAGCACTTCGATCGTCACGCCCACGGCAAGGGCCTCAAGGGCGCGTCGACGCACTACTGCGCCGGCTGCGGGCACGGGCTGGCGCACAAGTTCCTCTCGGACGCCATCACCACGCTGGGGGTCCAGGACCGGACCGTGGCGGTCTCGCCGGTCGGCTGCAGCGTCTTCCTCTACTACTACTTCGACGTCGGCAATACGCAGGCCGCCCACGGGCGGGCGCCGGCCGTCGCCCTCGGGCACAAGATGGCCAACCCCGACTCGATCGTCGTGAGCTACCAGGGCGACGGTGACCTGGCGTCGATCGGGCTCGCCGAGATCATGCACGCGGCGCAGCTCGGCGTGCCGATCACGGTCATCTTCGTCAACAACGCCATCTACGGGATGACCGGCGGCCAGATGGCGCCGACGACCCTGCCGGGCCAGTGGTCGACGACGTGCCCGACGGGGCGCGGGGTCATGGAGGGCGCGCCGCTGAAGGTCGCCGAGCTCATCGCCGGGCTCGACGGGCCGATCTACGTGGAGCGCGTGGCGCTCTACGACCAGCGCCGCCGGAAGGCCGCCCACAAGGCCATCGAGAAGGCGCTGCGCCTGCAGGTCGAGGGGCGCGGCTTCGCGTTCGTCGAGGTGCTCAGCGAGTGCCCGACGCACCTGAAGATGACGCCCGAGGACGCCGAGCACTGGGTCCGCGACACGATGACGAAGACCTACCCGCTGGGCGTGCTGAAGGAGGTCGAGCGGGACCCGTGGTTCGAGGGGCCGCGGCCGAAGTTCGACGTGTCGCAGATGGTCGACATGATCGAGGCGATCCCGACCGACAAGGCGCCCCCGCGCTTCGGCGGCGGGTTCCCGACGCACCTCGACCCCGAGGACGTCGCGCTCAAGCTGGCCGGAGCCGGTGGCGACGGGGCGCAGACCGCGGCGATGCTGATCGCGCGGGCCGCGATCCGCGAGGGGCACGACGCGACCCACATCCCGAGCTACGGGCCGGAGTCGCGCGGCGGGACGAGCTACGCGGACCTGCACATCGCCAAGAACGAGGTGCTCTCGCCGGGCGCGGCCTCGCCGCACGTCCTGGTGGCGTTCAACGCGCCGAGCCTCAAGAAGTTCGGGCCCACCGTGAGGGCCGGGGGCGTGATCGTCTACGACTCGAGCGTGATCACCGACGTGCCGCCGCTCCGCGACGACGTCCGCGCCTACGGCGTGCCGCTCGCCTCGATCGCGCGCGACCTGGGCGTGCCGCTGGTGAAGAACGTGGTGGCGCTGGGCGCGGTCAACGCGGCGGCGAAGCTGCTGCCGGACGAGGCGCTCCTGACGACGCTGCGGCAGGCGCTCAAGGACAAGTGCGCGCTCCTCGCGAGCAACGAGGCGGCCTTCGCCGCCGGCCGCGACGCGGTGCTCAACGCCTGAGCCGTGTGACGCGCTGACGACGCACGGGCCGGGTGCCATCGGGTACCCGGCCCGTTTCTGTTCGGGCCGCGCTCGTCGCGCGCCCCACGCATCCCCCTTGCCTCCTTACTAATTAGTAAGTAAGGTTCGATCATGGCCGGACGCACCGACACCAAACGAGAGATCCTCGACGTCGCCGAGCAGCTCTGGCTCCACCGCGGCTACAACGGCTTCAGCTACCAGCACATCGCCAAGCAGCTCGGCATCAAGAGCGCGGCCGTCCACTACCACTACCCGGCGAAGCAGGACCTCGGCGTCGCGCTCGTCGAGCGGATGCGCCGGCGATTCGCCCGCTGGGTGGTCCGGACCGCCGAGCTCGACGGCTTCTGGCCGAAGCTCGACGCCTACATCGCCATCCATCAGGTCTACCTCGACGACGACAGCAAGGTCTGCCCGACCGGGATCCTCGACGCCGAGTTCCACACCATCTCCGACGAGATGCGGCGGTCGGCGCGGGAGCTGACCCGCGAGATGCACGGGTGGCTCACCACGCTCTTCCGCGACGGCCGCGAGAAGGGCGACGTCTGCTTCCGCGGCGAGCCCGACGGCGTCGCGGCCGTGGTCGGCGCCACGGTCCAAGGCGCCCTCCAGATCGCCCGCGCGGTGGGGCGCGGCAGCTTCCACCTCACCATCGACCACTTGAAGCTCCAGCTTCGGCGGCGCGAGCCGACCGTCGACGCCTGAGGAGCACGCGCTCTCTTTCTCTCTCTTTTTTTGCCCCTTACTTACTTATTGGTAAGTAGGTCCCCCGAAGCCCAGGAGATGTCATGTTTCATCCGATCCAGCAGCTCGTGAGCCGCCTCCCGGCGGGCCCGCGCGCGACCCTCCAGCGCTTCGTCCCGTCCACCGCGCCCGAGCCGCCCCCGGAGCGGCCGCAGAGCTGGCGGCCCTCCGCCCTCTGGTCGCGGTGGTTCGACGTGCTCGGCCCGGATCTCGACCTCAAGGACCTCGAGATCGACCCCTCCGAGCTCGAGCGCGACCTGCGGCACGACCGCTGAGCGGGCAGGCCAGGCGCGATACCGGTCACATAGGGATAACCATCTGCGATCGAACACATCTTTCTACCACCGAGGCCACGGCGGGCACGGAGGATGTGCGGCCGCTCGAACCGAAACTCCGGGCGCGACCCGCTCCCCCCTCCGTGAGCTCCGTGCTCTCCGTGGCAAGAAAAGACGTGCCGGTTCAGCGCCTTGTGGCCTCTCTGATCGGCATCGAGGCTAGGCGGGGCGCTCGAGCGCGGTGAGCCAGGCGGCCACGCCGACTCGCTCCTCGCGCCGCAGCGTCACCGCCTCGTGCCGGCGAACGACCAACCCGTTCGCGGCGGCCGTCTCGCGCACGTACGGCTCCGTGTAGGCCACGCGCCGGGACGGCCCGAGGCGCCACGCGCCCTTGGTCGTCGCCTCGACCGTGAAGACGAAGTGCCCGCCGGGGCGCAGGACCCGCGCGGCCTCGGCGAAGACGCCCGAGAGCGCGCCGATGTAGCCGAGCACGTCCGCCGCGGCGAAGGCGTCCACCGACGCGTCGGGCCACGTCGCCAGGGCGTAGAGCAGGTCGGCCTCGAGCAGGGCGTCGTACACGCCGCGCATGCGGGCCGCGGCCAGCATCCCGGACGACAGGTCCACGCCGATGAGGCGCCGCGCGAGGGGCCGCAGCATCGGCCCGCAGAGCCCGGTGCCGCAGCCCAGGTCGACGATGACCCCGGGCGGGTTGCCGGCGCCCGCGGCCGCCAGCGCGTCGGCCACCGCCTCGTGGCCGCGATAGCCGAGGACCTCGACGAGGTGGGCGTCGAAGCTGTCGGCGTAGGCGTCGAAGAGCGTGACGACCTCGCCGCGGAGGGGGGCCTCGAAGCTGCCGCCGCCGAGGCTCGTGACGAGCTGGTGGGCCACGGCGCGATCCGGGGAGACCTCCGCGAGCCGCTGGGCCGCCTCGAGGGCGCCCATCCGCTCGCCGCGGCGCGCGTGCACGGCGCTCTTCACGAGCAGCGCGAGCGCGTCGCCCGGCGCCGTCGCGAGGTAGGCGTCGCAGAGCGCGAGCGCCTCGTCGATTCGTCCGAGCCGCTCGAGCGCGAGGGCCTCGACCGGCGGGGGCCCGCCGACGGAGGCCTCGAGTGCCGTGCGAAAGTCCCCTTCGGCGAGCGCGGTGGCGACGGTTGCATCCATGCCTCCGATCTACCACGTTCGGAGCCGCCTGCCACGCGGACCCGGCGTCAACCCCGCGCGGTCAGCGTGACGACGGTCAGGGCGCCGCTGTCGATGTCGCGCACGTGGGCGCAGGTCACGCCGGCCTCCTCGGCGACGCCGAAGACCCCGCCGCGCGCCTTGAAGTCGCGAAAGGCGCGGAAGTGCTCGGGCCCCGCCGCGACCTCGAAGAAGCGGTTGCGCAGCCCGGCGAGGTTGCGCGGCATGGGGATGCGGAAGTCCACGCACTCCACGCGCCGCGCCAGCCGGCACAGCTCGCGGAGCACCGGGCCGCGCGCGGCCGTCGGCATCTCGTGGAGGGCCAGCACCAGCGTCGCCGCGTCGAAGTGCCCCTCCGGGTGGTCCGCAAGGGCCTCGCTGACGTCGCCCGCCACGAAGCGGAGGTTGGCGACCCCGTCGCGCTGCCGCCGCCGCTCGGCGTACGCGACCATGCGGGGGGCGAGGTCGACCCCGACGACCTCGCTCGCCCGCCGCGCGAGGAGGAACGCGAGCCCGCCCGCGCCGCAGCCGGCGTCGAGGACGCGCTCCCCGGCGGCGACCCGCTTGGCGACGACCGCGTGCAGCTTGCGCTGCATCGGCTCCATCACGCGGGCGTAGAAGGCTCCTTCGTAATATTTGCTCATCGCGGTCCCCCGGGCTGGCGCCCAGCAGCGTACCATGCCGCCCCGGTCGAGGCCCGGACCCCGCCACCGCGCCGGCAGCGAAACCGAATATGTTGCCTCGGCTGGCCGTTGGCCCGACGTTCTCCCGGAGTTGACTCGGGCCGAGGAGCGTGGCGTGCGACGATTGTGGTGGGGAAGCCTGACGGTGGCGGTGGCGATGTCGCTGGGCGCGTGCGCCGAGCCCCGGCAGGTGGACGGGCCGGCCGAGACCCGCCCCGATGACACCGAGGAGGAGGAGGAGGTCCACGCCGCCGCCGCCGCGGTCGCGACGCCGACGAGCGCCGACGAGGCCGATCCCGGCCGGATCCCCGGCCTCGAGCCCGCGGGCCCGACGCGCCTGCCGCCCCTGATCGCGACCCCGGCGGCCAGCGCCGAGCCGCCGTCCATCGACGACCTCGGGCCGTACTTCGCCGAGCCGCCGCTCTCCGAGGCGCTCGCCGCCTACCTCGCGGGCGAGAACAGCAAGGCCGCGCGCCTCTTCGGCGCCTTCGTCGAAGGCGCGGCCGACGACGTCCGCGCGCGCCCGGCCCGCTTCCTGCGCCTCCTCGCCCTCCACGACGCCGGCGAGGACGACGTCGCCGCCGACCTCGAGGCCCTGGCCGCCGCGTGGCCGGAGCTCGCCGACTACGGCTGGTACTACGCCGCGTCCGCGCACGTCCTGGGCCGCCGCTGGGACGAGGCCATCGCCGCCGCGGACCGCATCGCCGAGGACTCGACCCTGTGGGGGCGCGCCCGAGAGCTGCGTGCGCGCGCCGACGTCGGGGCCGACCGGGCCGCCGACGCCGTCGCGACCCTCGACGCCGTCGCGGCCAAGCGCCCCGGGGAGCTCCGCTCGAGCGCCTGGGAGCTCCTCGCGAAGCTCCGGCGCGAGGCCAAGGACCGCGCCGGCGCGCGGGACGCGCTCGTCGAGGAGGCGGTGCGCTTCGCGAGCAGCTCCGCGGGGCGCGGCGCCTACCGCGATCTCGGGCGCAAGCCGAAGCTCGACGCGCGCCAGCGCTTCCGCCTCGGCCAGGCCCTGTACGACGCCCACCGGCACGACGAGGCGCTCGCGATCCTCGCCGGCGTCGGCCGGGACGACCCGCAGTGGTGCCGCGCGCGCTACCTCGAGGGCCGGACCCGCGAGAAGAAGAAGCAGTTCGCGGCCGCCTGGGAGCAGCTCGAGAAGGCGCTCTCCTGCGAGGACGACGCCGGCGTCTACGCCGACGCCACCTTCTCCGGCGGGCGCAACCGCCTCAAGGCGGGCGACCTCGACGCCGCCGAGCGCCTCCTGAAGGCGCACGTCGCGCGCTTCCCCGAGCGCTCGACCGTCGACGACTGCCTCGTGATGCTCGCCGACGTCGCGCGCCAGCGGGGCGACGAGGCCGGCGCCGACGACATCCTCATGAAGCTCGTCGAGGGCCACCACGGCGACCAGGTGGACGAGGCGAGCTGGGACCTCCTGTGGCCCCGCATCGAGGCCGGGAAGGTCGACGAGGCCCTCGCCCTCGCCGACCAGATCCTCGCGGTCGCGCCGCGCGAGACCCACTACCGGGCCGAGGGCCGCGTGCGCTACTGGCGCGGCCGGCTCCTCCTGACCCTGGGGCGCGACGACGAGGCGTACGCCGACTTCGAGCGCGTCCTGGTCGAGCACCCGCTCAGCTGGTACGCGGTCCTCGCCTACGCGCGCTTCGTCGAGCGCGATCCCGTCGGGGCGCCCGAGGAGCTGGCGCGCATCGTCGCTGCCTCGGAGGGCCCGCCGGACCCGCTCGGCCGCATCCCGGAGCGGCTCTGGCGCGACGCGCGCTTCCGCCGGGGCCTCGAGCTCGCCCGGATGGGCCTCTCCGCCAGCGCCCGCCGCGAGCTCGACGACACCCCCGACCCCAGCGGCCCCGAGGCGCGCACCTGGCTCTGGACGAAGGTGAAGCTCTTCTACACCGCCGGCGCGTGGCACCTCGGGATGCGCCTCGCGCGCGGCCAGGAGCCGACCTTCGGCCAGGCGTGGCCCCACGGCGATCACGTCGAGGTGTGGCGCCTCGCGCACCCGCGCGCCTTCGCCGAGCTCGTCGAGCGCTGGGCCACCGCGCGCGAGATCCCTTCGGCCTGGGTCTACTCCATCGCCCGCGAGGAGTCGGGCTTCAACCCCGCCATCGAGAGCTGGGCCAACGCCATCGGGCTCATGCAGATCATCATGCCGACGGCCAAGATGCTCGCCCGCGGCACCGACATCGAGCCGACCCGGGCGGCGCTGCAGGATCCGGCCGTCGCCATCGAGCTCGGGAGCAAGTACCTCGCCAAGCTCCTCGGCCAGCACCCGGTCATCCCGCTCGCGAGCGCCGGCTACAACGCCGGCGGCGGGTCGGTGAACCGCTGGCGGCGCGAGTTCGGCGACCGCGAGCTCGACGAGTTCGTCGAGCGCATCAGCTATCACGAGGCGCGCGGCTACGCGAAGCGCGTGACCCGCTCGGTGGCGCGCTACACCTGGCTCTATCAGGGGCGGATGCTGGTGCTCGACCTGTCGCCGCCGGGCGCGCCCGACTGACCGGCGGGCGCCGGGTCGTCGGCCCAGATCGAGCGGAGCCGCCGCACGTCGAGCGCCTCGAAGCGCGCCGGGCCGCCCTCGGCCCAGGCGGTGAGGGTGAGGTCGCCCGTCGGGTCGGGGAAGATGCGATCGGTGACGACGGCCCGGCCGTCGCCGCCGAAGACCGTGAGGACCGACCAGTCGACGAAGAAGCGCACCCGGACGCGGCCGCCGTCGAGCGCCAGCGGGGCCGCGTGGACCCCGGCGAAGCGCTTGGAGAGATCGACGACGCCGGCCTCGCGCCGATCGACGGCGAGGCGCGCGCCGGCGACGTCGTAGAAGACGCGCACGACGTCGTCGCGGCCAAAGCGGACGTCGACACCGACGCGCTCGGCGCCCTCGGGCGTCACCTCGGCCGTGACCTCGAGCAGGGTCCCGGCCTCGAAGGCGTGGGGCAGCGCGAGGCGCGTGTCGTCGAGGCGTCGCGGCTCACCCCACCCGAGATGCCCAGGGAGACGTAGCGCGTCCAGGCCCACCGGCGCCTGCGTCAGGTCCCAGCCGCCGCCGGTGAGGCGCGGCCTCAGGCTCAGGGCGCGCACGAAGCTCTGCGCGCCGCGGAACCCTCGGGTCGGGGTCGCGCCGGCGTAGAGCCAGTTGCTGACCCAGCCGAGCCACACGGGCCGCTCCCCCGGCGCCCCGAAGAAGGTCGTGGGGGCGTAGAAGTCCATCCCCCAGTCGACCCAGCGCGCGCGGGCGGCGGGCTCGGGCAGCGGCGCGTCGCTGAAGAGGATGTGGTCGACCAGCACGTGGCCGTCGGGCGCGGCGCTGCGGTCCACGATCTGGAGCGTGGCCTCGCGGCCGCGCAGCTCGCGGACATCCCACGCGTGCCAGGCGAGGGTCTCGCTGCGGTCGCCCGACGCCGACCGCACCACGGCGCCGTCGACCCGCAGGACGACGCCGAGGTCGGGCGCTCCGCCGTCGTCCTCGCCGTCGTCTGCCGGGGGCGCCGCTCGGCCGCCCCCGACGAGGAGCTGCACGTAGTCGTGGTCGATCGTGAAGGGCCGTGAGGTCGCGACGCCCACCGCGGCGTCGCCGCCGACGAAGGTGTTGACGACGCGAGCGCCCTCGAAGCCGCGGACGGGGCGCTGGGGCCGCGTTCCCGGAGGGGCGGGGAGGGCGCCGGTCGCCGGCGCGTCACCGAAGGCGTCGCCCTCGACGGTCCAGGCGCCGTAGCCGGACTCGAAGTCCTCGAAGACCACCGCGCCGGGGCCGCCGGGCGTCCAGCGGTCCTCGGTCACGAAGCGCTCGCCGTCGAAGTCGCCGACGAAGTACTGGACGCCGGAGCCGCCCCAGGGGGTGCCGCCGTTGACGCTGACGAAGAGCACCCAGCGCCGCTCGCCCGGGTGTCCCTCGACGGGGACCTCGACGAGGTCCGGGACCTCCCAGATGCCGGCGTAGGTGTTGGCCGGGCCGAAGTCCGACGCGTGGACCCAGGTCAAGAGGTCCGCGGAGGTGTAGAAGCGCACCTGCCGCCCCTCGGACAGGGTCACGAGCATCACCCAGCGGCCGGTGGGCGCGTGCCACAGGACCTTCGGGTCGCGGAACTCGTCGCCGTTGAGGTGCTCGGGGTTTCGGGGCGGCAGCGCCACGAGCGGGTTGTGCGGGTAGCGCTCGAAGGACGCCCCGCCGTCGCGGCTGATCGCCAGCGACTGCGCCTGCCGCCCGCGCGTCGGGACGAGCCACGAGTAGGCGGCCGTGTAGAAGGCGAAGATGGGCGTGGGCGCGCCGCCCGCGAGGCCGGAGCGGTTCAGCGGGTCGACGACCGCGCAGCCCGAGAAGACGGACTCCGCGTGGAGCGGCTCGTTGGGGTCGAGCCACTCCGCGAGGGCGACGGGCTGCTCCTGCCAGTGAACGGCGTCGCGGCTGGTCGCGTGCCCCCACGACATGTTGCCCCACTGATCGCCGCGCGGGTTGTGCTGGTAGTAGAGGTGCCAGACGCCGTCGACGTAGATGAGGCCGTTGGGATCGTTCATCCAGTTGCGGCGCGGCGAGTAGCCGAGCTGCGGCCGGAAGGGCTCGTCGTGGCTGGCGCTGGTCCAGCCGCGCAGGTGTCGCGCCGCGGGCGCCGCGGCGTCGGAGGGGGCCAGGTTCGGTACACCCGCTCCACAGCCGGCGAGGAGCGCGCCCACCCACATCAGCGTCGTCACGTGCTTCACGGGGGGAGACGGTACCGCCGGATGGGCGTCCCCGATAGGTCGGGCGGCTTCGGCGGGGCGATCGTCGGTCCCCTCGGCCCTCGCCCTGCGCCCAGGCGGGTGGGCGGCTTCGCGCCCGCGCATGTTGGGGCCGTCTCATTGTGCCGAGGGGCCGTTCCCCTGTACTTCTGGAGACCCGGTGCGTCCGTTTCCAGTCGGGGCGGGCGCGGAATGAACCGAAATCGCGCGGCGTTCGTCCCAGAGGCCCTCATCCTTGCTCCGCGCGCTCGAGGAGGCGATTGGACCCCCTGACCCGGCCCCTGAAGAGGATCGGCACGCTGGTGCGCCGCGTGCGCTGGCGCCTGCGCGGGCAGCTCGCGCTGCGGCGGCTGCTGGTCCTCGGCGGCGTGGGGCTGCTGGTCTTCGGCGTCCTCGTCCTCCTGGTGAAGGCGCGGGCGCTGCCGACCTCGTGGACCTACGTCGGCGGCGGGGTCGCCATCGGGCTCGCCGCGCTCGGCGTGCTCTCGGGGCTCCTCCGGCGCCTCGACGACGTCCGCTTGGCGGCGCTCCTCGACGAGGCTGGCGGGCTTCACTCCCGCCTCGGCACGGCGCTCGCCTTCGCCCGCGAGCCGAACCCCACGGCGTTTCAGCGCGCCGCCATCGAGGACGCCGTCTCCGTCGTCGAGCGGGCGAGCCCGAAGGCGGCCTCGCCCTGGCAGTGGGCGGCCTTCGCCGTCGGCGCCGGGGTCGCGGCCGTCGCGCTGGCGGTGAGCGTCCCGAGCGTCTTCGTCGTGCGCTTCCCGGTGGGGCGCGTCGCGGCGGTCGGCGTCGCTCCGCTCGGCGCGGTCCCCGAGGTCTTCACGCGCGGCAAGCTCGGGCTCGACCGGGTCGAGCTCGCGCAGCTCGAGGTCCTCGACGAGGCGGTCGCCAACCACCGCGCGACGGCGGCCGACCCCGAGGTGAAGGGCTTCCTCGACGCCCTCGACGAGCTCGTCAAGGCGCTCAAGGAGGGCAAGATCGGCGCCGACGAGGCCTTCGCCAAGCTCGCGGCCCTCGAGAAGGCCGAGGAGGCGTGGAGCGAGACGCACGCCGAGGACCTCGACGAGGTGCGGCAGGCGCTGAAGGAGGCGGCGGAGAAGCAGCGCCGTGGCGCCCACGAGGACGCCGAGGCGCTCCTCGAGGCGCTCCGGAAGCAGGCCCTCGAGGAGGCGGCCAAGACCCTCGAGTCCGCGGCGGACAAGGTCGACAAGGGGATGAGCGAGCGGGAGCGCCAGCAGCTCTCGCGGGACCTGCAGAAGCTCGCCAAGTCCCTCGAGAGCGACCGCCAGGAGCGTGAGCGCGAGGCGCGGCGCGACCGCGACCGGCTGAAGAAGAAGGAGGAGCGGGACAAGGACCGCTTCTCGAAGCGCGACCGGGACCGGCTGAAGAAGCGCGAGCGGGAGCTCGAGCAGCTGCGGCGCGAGCAGGAGCAGCTCAGCGAGGCCCGCCGGCAGCTCGAGCGGCTCCAGCGCGACCTCGACCAGGCGGCCGCGGACCTGCTCCGGCGCCTGATGGAGAACGCCGAGTCGATGTCGAGCGAGGAGCTGCGCCGCGCCGCGGAGATGCTGCGGCGGATGCAGGAGCAGGCCCAGGGGCGCCAGCAGATGCGCACCGCCAAGAGCCGGATGGGCGACCTGCGCGAGCTGCTCCGGCGCGCCGGGGAGCGCCAGCGCGGCGGCTCGAAGAAGGGCGGCGCCGGCGGCGAGAGCGAGATGGAGCGCTTCTACGCCCGCGCCGGCGGCCAGCCGCAGGGGGCCGGCAAGGACGGTGACCCCAAGGGCGGCGCCGAGGGGAAGGAAGGCGCGGGGGGCAAGGGCGGCAAGGAGGCCCTGATGCTCGGCGACGGCAAGGGCGGTGGGCAGGACAAGCTCACCCTCGTCGGCCTCGGCCAGGGGCCGGGCAACGGGCAGGGCGGGACGATGCCGATGCCCGGCCGCGGCGGCGACGCCGGCTCGCCCCAGGAGGGCGAGGGCATCGGCGAGGGGCACGACAGCCGCCTCCTCGGCGAGCGCACGAAGATGGCCGTGAAGACGCAGGAGGACTTCGTCGCGGGCCAGCAGGGGGCCGGCGAGAGCGCGAGCCGCGTGGTCTACGCGGCGGCGTCGAAGGGCTTCGCGTCGACGGCCTACCGCGACGTGCACCAGGACTACAGCGAGGTGGTCGAGGACGATCTCGACCGCCAGAAGATCCCGCCCGGGCAGCGCACCTACGTGCGCCGCTACTTCGACCTGATTCGGCCGCGGTGACGCGAGCGCGCGACGGAGGCGAGATGGACGTGAAGGAGAGGGTGGCCCACTTCAAGCGGGCGACCGACCGGCTCAAGAACGAGGTCGGCAAGATCATCGTCGGCCAGGGCGAGATCGTCGACGGCGTCGTCACGGCGCTGCTCGCCGGCGGCCACGCGCTCCTCGAGGGCGTGCCCGGTCTCGGCAAGACGCGCCTCGTGCGGACCCTGGCCGACGCGCTCGACCTGGAGTTCTCGCGGGTCCAGTTCACCCCGGACCTGATGCCGAGCGACATCACCGGCACCAAGGTTGCGATTCAGGACGACGCGGGCCACACCGTGCTCGACTTCCAGAAGGGGCCGATCTTCGCCAACATCGTGCTCGCCGACGAGATCAACCGCGCCACCCCGCGGACCCAGTCGGCGATGCTCGAGGCGATGCAGGAGCGCTCGGTCACGGTCGGGCGCCAGACGTACGAGCTGGCCCACCCGTTCTTCGTCCTCGCGACCCAGAACCCGCTCGAGATGGACGGGACCTACCCGCTCCCCGAGGCGCAGCTCGACCGCTTCCTCTTCAAGCTCCACGTGACCTACCCGAGCGCCGACGAGCTGCACACGATCCTCGACCGGACGACCGGCTGGGACGCGCCGAAGATCGAGCAGGTCATGGACCAGCAGGGCGTGATGGAGCTGCGCCACCTGGCGATGGACGTGCCGGTCGCGCGGCACGTGCAGGACTACGCCGTCCGCATCGTCATGGCGACCCACCCGACCCACAAGGAGGCGCCGGAGATCGCGTGCCGCTACATCCGCATCGGGGCGTCGCCGCGCGGGGCGCAGGCCATCATCGTGGCGTCCAAGGTCCGGGCGGTGCTCGACGGCCGCTTCGCCGTGAGCGCACAGGACGTGCGCGCGGTGGCGCGGCCGGCGCTGCGCCACCGCATCATCCGCAACTTCGAGGGCGAGGCGGAGGGGGTGTCCACCGACTCGATCCTCGACGACATCCTGCGCGTCATCAAGGAGAGCGGGTGATGGCGGTGGGCCGCGGCGCCGCGCGCAAGGCGGCGCGGGGGGAGGCGAAGAGCGAGGTGCTCTTCGACGAGGCGTTCATGGCGAAGCTCGAGTACCTCGACATCGTCGCCAAGAAGCGCTTCGTCTCGCAGCAGCGCGGCGAGCGGCGCAGCAAGCGCATCGGCGCCGGGCTCGAGTTCGCCGACCACCGCCGCTACTCGCCCGGCGACGACTTCAAGAACATCGACTGGAACGTCTACGCGCGCATGGGGCGGCTCCTCGTGCGGCTGTACGAGGAGGAGGAGGACCTCTACGTCTACCTGCTCGTCGACAGCTCGGCGTCGATGGCCGTGGGCGACCAGACGAAGTTCGACTACGCGCGCAAGCTCGCGGCGGCGCTGGCCTACATCACGCTGTCGAGCCTCGACCGGGTCAGCGTCCTGCCGTTCTCGGCCGAGCTCGGGCAGCAGCTCGTGCCGGCGCGCGGAAAGGCGCAGATCTTCCGGGTCTTCGATTTCCTCGGCGGGGTCCGGCCGGGCGGGCGGACGAGCATGACCGACGCCTTCAAGGCCTTCGTCCACCAGACGCGGCGCCGCGGGCTGGCCGTCGTCATCAGCGACTTCTACGCCCAGGACGGCTACGAGGACGGCCTCAACTACCTCCGCTACAACAAGTTCGAGCCCTTCGTCATCCAGCTCACCGACGACCGCGAGCTCGAGCCGTCGCTGCGCGGCGACGTGCTGCTCGTCGACTGCGAGACGGGGCTCCAGAAGGAGATGACCGTCACGCCGCGGCTGCTGTCGAAGTATCGGGCGGCCCACGCGGCGTGGTGCGACGAGCTCGAGGCCTTCTGCAAGAAGCGCCAGGTGAGCTACTTCCGGACGCCGGTGCAGGTGCCCTTCGATGACCTGATGCTGCGCATCTTCCGCGCGGGAGGCTTCCTGACGTGACCTTCGCGGGCCTCGGCACGAGCGAGCTGCTGACGCTGTTCTCCGCCTTCGGCGGGGGGATGGCGCTGCTCTACGTGCTGAAGCTGCGGCGGCGCCGCGTCGAGGTGCCGTTCTCGCCGCTCTGGGCGCGGGTCGTCGAGGAGCGGCAGTCCACCTCGCTGTTTCGGCGCCTCAAGCGCCTCCTGAGCCTGCTCGTCCAGCTCGCCGTCATCGGGCTCGTGGTCGTGGCCCTGGGGGATCCCAAGCTCTCGGGCGCGGCCGGCTGCGGCTACCAGGCGCCCGCGCCGCCGCCCGTGCGCCACACGCTGCTGATGATCGACGCGTCGGCCTCGATGGCGACCCTCGAGCAGGGGGAGACGCGGCTCGACGCGGCCCGGGCCAAGGCGCACGAGGCCATCGACCGCATCGCGTCGAACCCGAACCACCGGGTGATGGTGGTGCAGGTGGACGCCACGACGCGCCCGCTGTCGCTCTGGAGCAGCGACGCCAAGGCGCTCCACGCCGCCGTGGACGCCGTCGCGCCGCGCGGGGCTCTCGACACGCCGACCGACGTCGACGACGCGCTGCGGCTCGCGACGTCCGCGCTGCGCGGGCGGGAGGGGGCCGAGGCGGTCTTCGTGACCGACCGCGCCTTCACGCCGATCCCGGTCGAGCAGGCCGAGGCGGTGCGCCTGCGCGTGGTCCCCGTGGGGGCGCCGGGCGCGAACGTGGGCATCGCGGCGTTCAACGTGCGGCCGTACCTCGACGACAGCCTCACCTACGCGATCTTCTACAAGGTCCAGAGCGACGCCGACCGGCCGCTGAAGGCGACGCTCTTCCTCTACGCCAACGACGCCGGGCGCTCGGTCGACGACTTCGTCGACCCGGCGCGCGTCGTCGGCAGCTACGCGCTGGAGCTGCCGCCCCACGGGGCCGTCGAGGCGGTCATCGACGACGTGAAGTTCAGCGGTAGCCGGCTCGCGGCGCGCGTCCACATCGACCCGAACGACCCGACGCGGGACGTGTTCCCGCGGGACGACGTCGCCTTCGCCCTGGTGCCCGAGCGCAAGGTCCTGAAGGTGCAGCTCGTCAGCGACGGCGACCTCTTCCTCAACGCCGCGCTGCTCGTGCGCGAGAACGTCGACCTCGTGACCCGGACGCCCGCCGAGTACACCGGCCCCGAGGGCTTCGACGTGACCATCGTCGCCAACGTGAACGTCGACATGTCGCGGCCCGGCAGCTACTTCGTCGTGAACCCGCAGCCCGGTGGGCCCTTCGAGATCACCGGCGAGGTGGCGGAGCCGCAGGTCGACCGCGTGAACGCCAAGCACCCCATCGCGCGGCACCTGGCCTTCGTCGATCTGAACATCCAGCGGGCGACGAAGATCACGCGCGAGCGCGGCGATGAGCGGGTCGCGAGCGCAGGGGCGGCGCCGATCCTCTTCACGCGGACCGAGGCGGTCGAGGGCGGCGAGCGGCGCTTCGTCGTCCTGAGCTTCGACCTCCGGCAGAGCCTCCTGCCGATGAACTATGCCTTTCCGCTGCTGGTCGTGAACGTGCTCTCGTGGTTCCACCAGGAGGCGGCGGGGCTCCTGCAGCCGAACCGCGCCGGGACCGAGCTGAGCCTGGCCTTCCCGCTCCCGGGGAGCGCGGTGAGCGTGGTCGGTCCGGCGGACGCGGGGCACGTCGACGCCCGCGTGGTCGGGGGGCGCGTGCACCTCGCGGCGGATCGGGTCGGCGTCTACGAGCTGAGCACCGAGGCGGACGGCGCGCGGTTCCCGGTGGCGATCAACCTGATGGACCCCGCGGAGAGCCGCGTCTCGCCGCGCGAGGTCGAGTACCCGGTGTGGGAGGCGCCGGCGCCCGTCGTCCTCGACGAGGACCCGTGGCTGTCGAGCGTGTGGCGGATCCTGCTGCTCGCGGCGCTGGCGCTGGTGCTGCTCGAGTGGCTCACCTACCACCGCCGGGTGACCGTATGATCGCGCGGCTCCTGCACTACGCGGCCGCCGTCGCGCTGGGCGTGGGCGGCGCCGTGGCCGTGCACGAGCTCGGCCCGGGCTGGCTCGCGGCGCTGGCCGAGGCCGGCTACGTGCTGGAGCGGCCGGTCTTCGTGGCGGTGCTGCTGGCGATCCCGGCGCTCGTCGCGATCCGCGCCCACACCCTGAGCGACCTGCCGCGGGTCCAGCAGGGGCTGTCGCTGCTCGTGAAGAGCGCCTTCGTGGTGGCCGTGGCGGCCGCGCTCGTGAACCCGCAGGCGGTGGACGAGGAGCCGCGGAAGAGCGCGACCGTCTACGTCGTCGACGTGTCGGACTCGATCCCCGACGCGGTGCTCGCCAAGGCCCACGAGGCCGTCGAGGCGACCTGGCGCGGCAAGGGCGACAACGTCGTGCGCCTCGTGGTCTTCGCCCGCGACGCGCGCGAGGTGCCGCTCCCGGAGCCGCTCGGCACCGGAGAGGGGGCGGACGCGGCCGAGGGCGAGGAGGCGGCCGCGGTGGCGCCCGAGGGCGAGGCGCGCGCGAAGTCGCTGCCGCCGATCCCGCGGATGGCGGCGTTGATGGAGGCGGGAGCGGACTCGGCCGAGGTCGCGGCGTCGGGGCAGGGGAGCGACGTGCAGCAGGCGCTGCGGCTGGCGGTGACGCTGCTCCCGGACGGCTACCTGCCGCGGGTCGTGCTGGTGACCGACGGGCTCGAGACGCGGGGGAGCCTGGCCTCCGAGGTCGAGGCGGCGCGGCGCTTCGGGGTGCCCATCCACTACCGCGACTACACCGACGTCCCCCGGCCGGCGGAGCTGATGGTGGTGGGGCTGGAGGTCCCGGACGACATCAAGCCCAACGTGCCCTTCACGGTGAAGGGGAAGGTCGAGGCGACCGCCGACATGGCCGCGAGCTGCGACCTGCTGATCGACGGGGTGGTGGCCGAGACGGTGATGCACCAGGCGCCGCGGGGGGCGAGCGAGGTGGAGATCGAGACGCGCGTGTCCGACGGGGGCGACAAGCGGATCGCGCTCGACTGCCACGCCGCCGACGCCGCGAACGACCGCTTCGCGTCCAACAACCGCTTCGAGCTGCCGGTGAAGGTGCCCGAGAAGCCGCGCATCCTCTACGTCGAGGGCGAGCGGCAGTACACGAAGAACCTGGCGGCCGCGCTCGACAAGGACTTCGACGTCGAGTACCGCGGGGCGCGCGGGGTGCCGTCGAGCCTCGCGGACGCGCAGAAGTTCGACCTCATCTTCATCAGCGACGTCCCGCGGGCCGGCGACATGGGCTACCAGAACGTGACGACCGGGCAGATGCAGGTGCTCGAGCGCTACGCGCGGGCGGGGGGCGGGCTCATCTTCGCCGGCGGTGAGGCGAGCTTCGGTCCGGGCGGCTACGGCGACACCTACCTCGAGCGCAAGGTGCTGCCGGTGCGGCTCGACGTGCAGCGGAAGGAGGACATGCCCGGCGTCGCGCTGATGCTGGTGATCGACCGCTCGGGATCGATGACGGGGCCGAAGATCGAGCTCGCGAAGCAGGCGGCCATCGCGACCCTCGACGTGCTGCAGCCGAGCGACAAGCTGGGGATCGTCGCCTTCGACTCGAAGGCCGAGCTCCTCGTCCACATGCTGCGGGCGTCGAACCGCTTCACCATCGTCGACAACGTCAGCCGCCTCCGCCCCGGCGGCGGGACGAACATCTTCGCGGCGCTCGACCGGGCCTACGCGGAGCTCGTCCGGACCCAGGCGAAGGTGAAGCACATCATCCTGCTCACCGACGGGCAGTCGAACCAGAACGGCATCCTCGAGCTCGTGGCGGGCAGCGACGACGACAAGATCACCATCTCCACGGTCGCGGTGGGCATGGGCAGCGACCAGGATCTGCTGAGGCGCGTCGCGGTGGCCGGGCGCGGGCGCTACTACTTCACCAACAGCCCCGAGAACATCCCGAAGCTCTTCCTCAAGGAGACGACCGAGGTGAGCCGGCGGGCGCTGGTCGAGCACGCGTTCTCGCCGCGCGTCGACCGGCGCTACCGGACCCTGCAGATGTTCAAGGGCATCGACACGGGGCGGCTGCCGGTGCTGGTCGGCTACGTGTCCACGACGGCGAAGCCGCGGGCCGAGGTCATCATGCGCTCGGACCTCGGCGAGCCGGTGCTGGCGCGGTGGCGCCTCGGGCTCGGGACGGTGATGGTCTGGACGAGCGACGTGAAGAACAAGTGGGCGCACTTCTGGTTGCGCTGGCCGGGCTACGCGAAGCTCTGGCGGCAGATCATCCGGGACACGATGCGGGTCGAGAAGGAGGATCCGAGCTACCAGATGGTCGCCGACGTGGCCGATGGGGTGCTGACCGTCGGGGTCGACGCGGTGGACGAGGAAGACCACTTCATCGACGGGCTGGTCAGCGACGTGAAGGTCCTCGCGCCCGACGGCAGCGAGCGCCCGGTGGCGCTGACCCAGACGGCGGCGGGGCGCTACGAGGGGCGCCTCGCGCTGACCCAGTACGGGCCCTACGAGATCGAGGGGACGCACCGGCCGGTCACGACCGCGGGCGGCGACGACGAGGACGCGGAGGGGCCGGTCTTCAAGAGCTTCGCGACGGTGGCCTGGCCCTTCCCGGCCGAGTACCTCGCGGGCGAGCCGGATCTCTCGCGGGTGTCCGAGCTGGCGCGGGCGACCGGGGGGGCGCTGAACCCGACCGACGCGCAGCTCTTCGACGTCGGCGACGCGAAGACCGAGACGCGCACGCCGCTCTGGCCGTACCCGCTCTACGCGGCGCTCGGGCTCCTGCTGCTCGACGTGCTGCTGCGGCGCGTGCGCTTCTACGGCAAGACGCGCTTGGCCTGGCGGGACGTCCGCGGAGTCTGAGCCCTCCGGCGCCCGCGGGAAAGTGTGATGAGGTGGGGTCTGACCCCGATGCATCACACTTTATCGTCGACGTCGCGGGAAAGTGTGATGAGGTGGGGTCTGACCCCAGATGTTCACATTTTCTTCCGGCGGCGGAGGAGCAGGGCGAGGAGGCCGAGGGCGGCCAGCGCGCCGAGCCCGACGAGGATCGGCAGCAGCGCGCTCCCGCCTTCGCCGGTCGGCGTCGCGGGGGCGCTCGTCGCAGCGGGTGCGGGTGCGGGTGCGGGCGCGGGCGGCGGCGTGGCGACCGGCGCCTTGCCCTTGGGCCGGGGGTGCTCCCAGTCCCCGTCGCAGACCTGCGCGCGCTCCTCGAGGCAGCGCGTGACGAGCTGGAGCAGCGTCCCGGCCCGCTCCTGCCGCGCGACGTCCTGACAGCCGACGCTCTCACAGGCGCCGAGGTAGCTCTGCAGCGCGTCCCGCGCCCCCGTGAGATCGCGCTCGCGCAGGATCTCCGCCCGCTCGTAGAAGAGGTCGGGGGCCAGCGTCGGCATCGCCTCGGCCGCGTCGAGGAGCTTCAGCGCAGCGTCGGCGTCGCCCTGCTCGAAGCGCGCGACCGCGAGCGCCACCGGGACCTCGGGGACGTCGGGGAGCCCCTCCTCGAGTGGCTCGAGGACCTCCTGCGCGCGCGCGAAGTCGCCGAGCGCGAGGGCCTCCACACCGACGAGGTAGCGCGCGACCACGTCCCGGGGATCGCGCGCCTGCGCGTCACGGTCGCGCGCCCGCCGGGCGTCGCGCTCCGCCTCGGGGAGGCGGGCGATGAGCTCGGCCAGCGCGGCGAGCTTCCGCGGCGCGCTCGGGTTCGCGACGACCAGCCGCTCGAGGGTCGTCACCGCGTCGGGCGTCACCGCCTCGGCCCCGCCCAGGACGGCCGCGCGCGCGGCCGCGACCTCCGCGTCGTCCGGGAAG
>SBGO01000230.1 GCA_006226565.1 Deltaproteobacteria bacterium
GGAGGCCTGGGCCGCGGCTCAGGCCTCGTGGGCCCGGCGCCGGAGCGGCAGGGTGAGGCAGCGCGGGCCGCCGCGGCCGCGGACGAGCTCGTGGCCGTGGAGGGCGACGACGATCTTGCGCCCCTGGCTGACGTAGTAGAGGGCGTTGTCGACGAACTGCGCCGGCGAGACGACCTCGTAGCCGATGCGGTTGAGCTGGCGCAGGGTGTAGCGGTTGCGCCCGTAGCAGACGATGACGCCGGGGGCGAGGGCGAAGGCGTTGGCGCCGTCGGACCACTGCTCGCGGGCCTGCATGACGGGGTTGTTGCCGCCGCAGTACACCGGCTGCAGGTTGATGCCGTGGTAGGCGAGCACGGGGAGCAGGGAGGCGCCTGCGTCGACGCGCCCTTCGGCGGCCGTGATCCGGTGGACGCGCGCCCCGAGGCGCTGGGGATCCTCGACGAGCGGCGGGTAGATGAGGCAGTGGCTCTCGTCGATGCGCGTGAAGAGCGTGTCGATGTGCATCGCGGCACGGCGGCGCGGCATCTCGTAGCAGAGCACCGTCTCGATCCCGCGCTCGAAGAGCTTGGGCGCGAGGGTCTCCACGGCGTCCATGGTGGTGCGGATGCCGACCCCGACGAGCACGGTCTTGTCGTCGAGCACCTGGACGTCGCCGCCCTCGATGGAGAGCTTCGGGCGCCCGTGGGCGTCGTCGCCGATGTCCACCTTGTCCACGCCGCGGAAGGCCTGGTGGTGGCGCAGGATCATGCGCGAGAGCAGCATCTCGCGGCCGCGCGCCGGCTCGGCGGCGTAGGTCATCACGACGGCGTCGCCGACGACGGCCATGAGGTCGCGGGCGAAGAGCGCGTTGGGGGCCGGCCAGCGGAAGAGCGGGCGGCCGTCGTTGGGGTGGCGCCCGAGGATGAGCGCCTCCGCCAGGCGCGGCGCGTCGAGCTCGGTCAGGGCGCCGTGGATGGCGTCGCGCTCGGCCGCCTTGTGCGGGTAGAGGCGGTCCTCGAGCTCGAGGGTGCGGTGGATCACCTCGCGGCGCACCTCGGGCTCGCCCAGGGTCTCGACCAGCAGCTGCCGCCAGGTGAAGTGGCCGCGGTGGCCGGTGACCGCGCTCACCACGTCGACGAGCTGCTTGTGCTCGGCCTGCATGGCGCTCAGGAGGACCAGGTCGTCGAAGAGCAGGTAGTCCGGGCTCGGCACCAGGTGGCCGTCGGGACCCGGGCGGTGGGCCTCGAGGTTCTCGGGCAGCATGAGGTCGAACTCGGGGCCCGGCGGGCTCGTGACGATGAGCTCGAGCGGGGCGATCTCGGAGTGGACGGCGGTCTTCATGGGGGTTCCAGCGAGCTACTTGGTGATGACGTAGCGGAGGATGTGCCCGAAGTAATCGGGGATCGCCATCTTGGCCACGCTGTAGGTGGCCCCGGCCATGACGATCTTACGGTTGAGCCGGGTGTCCGAGCTGATGGCGACGATCGGCAGCGCGTCGTAGGCGTGGGCCGCGCGGAGGCGCTCGGTCGCCTGCGCCCCGGACAGGCGCGCGTTCATGCTGAAGTCCATGAACACGCAGTCCGGCTTCAGCGCGGCGACGTCGGACACGGCGTCGTCGGCGTTGGCGCGGTAGACGAAGCGCGCCGGCAGCCCGCCGAGGAAGTCCTGGTGCGCGATGAGGTCGTCGTCGAAGACCAGGATGAGCGGGCTGGGCGTGGCGTTCATGGCGTCTCCTCGTCGCTCGTGTCGTCGTCGTCGTCGTCGTCCCCCGGGGTCCCCGGGTCGGACCGCGGCGCGGGGTCCTCGGCGCCCTCGAGGGGGTCGGCCAGCGGGGGCTGGACCATCCGCGGCAGCGGCAGCGGGGCGACGTCGAGGCCGTAGAGGCGGCGATAGATCTCGGACGTCGCCATCACGCGCTTCACGTAGCGACGCGCCTGGCGGTAGGGGATGAGCTCGACGAAGGCGTCGGTGTCGAGGTGCCCGTGGGCGGCGATCCAGCGGCGCACGGGGCCGTTGCCGGCGTTGTAGGCGGCGGCGAGGACCGCCGGCTGGTCGCCCCAGCGCTCGCGCAGGAGCGAGAGCAGGTAGGCGGCGACCCGGAGGTTCGTCTCGGGCTCGTAGAGCTGCCGGGTGCTGAAGCTCCGCCCGTAGAGCCGGCGGCCGAGGGCCGTCCCGGTGCGCGGCATGAGCTGGCACAGGCCGATGGCCCCGGGGGCGCTGGTCGCGCGCGGGTGGAAGCCGGTCTCGACGCTGGCGATGCCGGCGAGCAGCGAGGCCGGGACGGCGTGCTCGGCGGAGGCGCCCTGGACCGCCTCGGCGAAGTCGAAGGGGAACCAGGCGCGGAGGGTCTCGGCGCTGCCGTCGTCGATGGGGAACGGCGGGACGAAGCTCTTCTTGGCGATCCGCGCCGCCCGCGAGGCGTCGCCGCGCTGGGTGAGGAGCTCCGCGAGCAGGGCGCGCCCGCGGCCGGGCAGATAGTCGGCGGCGAGGAGCGCCTCGAGGGCGTCGATGGCGCCGTCGCGGTCGCCGAGCCGCGTCAGCGCGACCGCCGTGTCGAGCCAGGGCGTGCGCGGCAGGGCGCGGGTCAGCGCGTCGTCGGGCGCGTCGGCGCCGAGGCGGTCGCGGGCGAGGAGCGCGTACCAGCTGGTCGGGAAGCGGAGGCAGACGTTGGTGTAGAGGGCGTGCGCGCCCGCCCGATCCCCTTGCGCCTCGGCGGCCCGGGCGCGCCAGTAGTCGGCGCGCTCGCCCCACATCATCGCCCAGACGTCGGGCTCGCCACCGTAGCGGTCCGAGAGGCGGCCCAGGGCGATGGCCGCGCCCGACGGGTTACCGGCCAGCCACGCGTCGAAGCCGACCCGCCAGAGAGCCTTGCGGTGGGCCTCGTCGTGCCCGCCGCGAGCGACCAGGCGCTGGTCGACGGCGTTGGCGTCGGCGGCGCGCTCGAGGTAGCGGAGGAGGCCGCTGGCGCGCTCGAGGGCCTCGACCACCACCGGGTGCTCGGGCCAGCGCTCGGCGACCTCGAGGTAGGCGTCGACGGCCTCGGCGTCCCGGTCGAGCTTGCGCAGGAGCTCCGCCTCACCGAAGCGGAACCACGGGGCGAACGCGCTCGCCTTCTTCACGTAGCGCGCGTAGCGCTGGAGCCGTTTGAGGGCCGCCGCGGGGTCCTCGTAGCGGTCGAAGAGGGCCTCGGCCCAGACCCGGACGGTCGCCTTCAGGCGGCCGCCGATCCGCGTCTTCTTGAGCTTGCGGCGGTCCTTCCGGGAGGGGCGCCCGGTGTCGATCACGTCGCGCGCGAGCCGATCGTACGCGTCGACGGGCGCCTTGAAGCGCTTGAGGAGCGCCTCGGCGCGCCCGCGGTCGGCGTCGCCCTTCGCGCGCCACCACAGGTCCCCGGCCAGGCGACGCGCCTCCGCCTTGTCGCCGAGGCGCCAGCGCAGCTCGGCGAGGCGCTCGACCAGCGCCGCCCGATCGGCGCCGTCGAGGGAGCGCTCGAGGACGTCGGCGAGGAGCTCGGCGGCCCGGGCCGCCTTGCCGGCGCGCTCGAGGGCCGTCACGGCCTTCAGCGCGTCCTTGGTGAAGCCGGGCGTCGCCGGGAGACGGGTCAGCCGGAGCTCCGCGGCGCCCACGGCGTCCTTGGCCCGGACGAGACGATCCGCCAGCGCCCCCCGGGCGAGGTCCGAGAAAGCCCCGTAGGGCAGCGCCGTCAGCTCGCGCAGCGCCGCGTCCGCCTCGGCGTCGCGCTTGAGCTCGCGCTCGAGCCGGGCGATGACCCACAGGGCCGCCCGCCCCTCGACGCTGTCGACGTCTCCGGGGTGGGCCTCGCGCCACGCGCGGAGCCCGGTGAGCGCGGTCCCCGCGCCGAGGGCCCCCGCCTCCTTGGTCACCGTCTGCCACGCGCTCGCGAGCGCCGGGTGGCTCACGGCGAAGGGCGTCAGGTCGTAGCAGCACGGGTCGCCGCTCACCGAGGTGAGCTCCGGCGCGGCGGGCGCGGCGGGGGGCGGCGGGGGATCGGCGGCGCGCGCGCCGGACGCGGCGAGCGCGATCGACGCGATCAGCCCGAGGCGCCACGCACGCGTGGACGCGACCGCGGCCCGACCGTGGGCTCCCGAGACTGGCGCAGGGTGACGCACCCGCGGGTGCTTACCGCG
>SBGO01000709.1 GCA_006226565.1 Deltaproteobacteria bacterium
CGTCGCCCCCCGAGGCGCCCGCGCGCGACCGCACCATCACGCTCCTCTTCACCACCGGGCGCCGCGGTCAGCTCGAAGAGAGCGGCTGCCGGCGGGACCCGCTCGGGGGGCTCGCCCGCCTGGCCACCTGGCTGAGCACCGATCCGCTGGCCGGCGACCCTGACCACCGCCTGCTCCTGTCGGGGGGCGACGCGTTCCTGCCGTCGCCCTCGGAGCCGCCCACGCCGGCGCAGCAGGCGGCCGCGGCGATCGTCGCCGACGTCTACGATCAGCTCCGCTACGACGTCGTCGCCCTGGCCCCGCGCGACCTCGACCTCGGCCCCGAGGCGCTCCTCGAGATGAGCCGGAGCCACCGCTTCGCCGTGTCGTCGGCCAACCTGTTCATGACCGACAGCCCCCGGCCGCCCTTCCAGCAGGGGCTGCTGTTCGCCCTCGACGGCGTCAAGATCGGCGTCGTCGGCGTGATGGACGCCGCCTACGGCGCCGAGGAGGACCGGCCGACGGGCACCCGCTGGCGCTACCGCGCGCCGCTCCGGGTGGTGCGCGACCAGGTCGACCAGATGCGCAAGCGCGGCGCCGAGCTCGTCATCGTCCTCGCCCAGCTGCGCGACGAGGAGATCGAGCGCCTCGCCCGGACGCCGGGGGTCGACCTCGTGCTCCAGGGCTCCGGGCCGGAGGACGCCCTGCCGCTGCGCCAGGTGAAGGACAAGGGCTGGGTCGTGTACCCGGCCGGGCGCGGCGAGAACGTCGCCGTCATCCAGCTCACGATCCCCGCGGGCGTGTCCCTCGCCGCCGGCTTCTCCGACGGGAACGCGGCCGACCGCCTGCGCGAGCGCATCGCCCGGCTCGACGAGCGGATCGCGCGCCTCGAGGCGATGAAGCGCCCCGGCAACGTCGAGCTCATCGGCAAGGCGCGCGCCGAGCGCGGCCTCCTCGCGCTCGACCTCGAGAACGTCCCCGCGCCGCCGAGCGGTCGCGCGCTCATCCGCTACCACCTGGCGCCGATCCGCCTCTCCATCCCCGAGCAGCCCGAGATCGCCGCGCGGGTCGACGCCGAGATCGAGCGACAGCGGTCGGCGCGCCTGCCGACGCCTCCCCCTCCCGTGCCCGGCCCCGAGGAGCACCCATGAGCCGAGCCAGCGCGAAGCGAGCGAGCGTCCTGATCGCCGTGGGCGTCGCCATCGCCGCTGTCGTCACGATCATCGCCCTGGGCATCGGCCGCGAGCCCGACGCCCCCACGCCGCCGCCAGCGCCCCCGTCGCCCACCGCGAGCGACGACCTCGACGCCACCGACGGGGCGCCCGACGCCACCGCCGAGGTCCCCGACGCCGGGGGCGCCAAGCAGCTCCTCGGCGAGGTGGTCGAGAGCTGGCCCGAGCCCGACGCCTTCGACCTGGACCCGGCCGCGCCGATCTCGGACGAGGCGTGGGAGGCCAACCCATGTAAGCCGCTGGCGGAGATGATCGTCGGCGCGACGCCGGCCACGCCCGAGGAGATCTCCGCGCAGATCGCCACCGCGCGCGCCCACCACCCGCGCAACCACATGCTCGACCAGGAGACCTGGACCTACGCGAGCTGCCTGGCGGTGAAGAAGAACGACCTGGCGCCGTGCCACGAGACGGCCGGCGTCACGATGCCGCAGCGCTGCGAGGACAACCTCCTCGTCTACCGCCTGGCGCTCGCCACCGACGCCGCGCAGTGCGAGAAGGACGTGGCCGGCTTCATCGAGTCCAAGCGCGATCGCCTCCTGATGCGCCAGATCTGCCGCGCGGCCGCGGGCGACAAGGGCGTCTGCGAGTCCTTCCGCCAGCCCGAGTACCGCTGGTACTGCCAGCTCCTGGCGACGCCGGAGCTGAGCGAGTGCGCGTCCATCAAGGATCCCGAGACCCGCGAGGAGTGCCCGAACCTCGCCATCCTCCTGCGCACGGTGCGGAAGCTGCCGCCGCTGCCCGACGTCGAGATCGACCCCGAGACGCCGCTCGCGGTGTCGATGTGGGCCGCGACCGACCCCGACTTCGACTGCGCCGCCTGGTACCGCTCCGCGCTCCGCGCCCAGTGTCGCTGAGACGCAACGGCGCTCCGGCGTTGCCGTCTCGGGGCACGATGGGTAGCATCCAGTTGTTTTCGTTCCAGTCTTCCGGCCGACTCCGGGTCAGGCCGTAGCCGAGGAGAGGCGATGTACGAGGCCCAGAGCGGACGCGAGCCGACCCCGAGCGAGTCGGTCGACGCGACGCGCGGGACCGCCTTGCGCTGGCTTCGCCGGCTCGGGGTGCTGCTCGCGGGCAGCGACCCGCGGCTGGCGGACTGGGAGGTCCGGGCCGAGCCCGGCCGCGTGATCGCTCGAGCGACCTACGCCGGGGCGACGCTGACGCTGGCGGGCCGGGTTCCGGACGAGGCGCGGGCCTGGCTCCGGACCCGCTCGGCCGCCTGGAACGTCGACCTCGGCGGCGACGCCGCCACCTCGGACGCCGTCCAGGCCTTCATCCGGCACCTCCGCTCGGTGCTCGAGCGCGGCGACCACGGCCAGCTCACGCTCCCCCTGAGCCACGGCGTCGGGGGCAGCAAGCCCGTCGCGCGCCGGGACGCCCCCGCCGCCCAGCGGGCGCGCGCGGCGCTCGAGGACGAGCTCCATCGCGCGGCCTTCATCGCGTGGAAGGTCAACACCCGCTCGGACCTCTACCCGCACTCGCCGGAGCTCGGCGTCGACACGCCCATCGAGGACATCGAGGCCGGCTGGCGGCGCTCGCTCGCCCGCATCGACGGGACCACGGCCCCCGACCGGCTCGGGCTCTACATCCACATCCCCTTCTGCGCGGTCGAGTGCACCTACTGCTTCTGCAGCAAGACCTCGAAGTTCAAGAAGGGCGCCATCGACGACTACATGGCGAAGATGTACGCCGAGCTCGAGCGCTTCGGGGCGCTCTTCGGCGGGCGCGCCATCACGTCGGTCTACGTCGGCGGCGGGACGCCGTCGCTGCTCCGCGCCGACCAGATGGAGCGGATGTTCGAGACGCTCTACGGCGCGTTCAACGTGCCGCTCGGCACCCAGGTCATCTACGAGGGCAACCCGGACTCGCTCAACCCGGCGAAGATCCAGGTCCTCGGCTCGGTCGGCCGGGTGTCGCGGCTGACCATCGGCGTCCAGGCGCTCGAGATGGAAGCCCAGCGCCGCGCGCGCCGCTTCAACCGCCCGGAGGAGGTCCGCTCCGCGGTCGAGGCCGCCCACGCCGCCGGCATCGAGCACGTCAACGTCGACCTGATGACCGGCCTCGACGGGCAGACCCTCGAGGGCTTCCAGGAGGACGTGCGCTTCATCCTCTCGCTCCAGCCCGAGTCCATCCACGTCAACCCGTTCCGGGTCCAGGGGTGGAGCCCCTACGGGCGCCGCGGGCAGACGATCCTGCCCGAGCAGCGGCGCCTGCGCGACGAGATGCTGCGCTGGGGGCGGCTCATGATGCGGGAGCACGGCTTCTCCACGCCGCTCGGCCAGACGGCGTCGAAGACGAAGAACGCGGCCAACATCCAGGAGTACGATCTCCGGCGGCAGAACAGCTCGCTGCTCGGCCTCGGGGTCCCCGCGCGGAGCCACGCCTTCGGCAGCTACTACTACGAGGCGGCGATCGACGGGGACGACATCGCCGGCACCCTCGAACGCGACCGGACGCAGCCGCGGCGCTACCGGGCGCTGGCGGTGGACGACGTCGAGGAGCGGCACCGCTACCTCGTCCACAACCTGCGGACCGGCTTCAAGCTCAGCGAGTTCGACGCGCTCTTCGGGACGACCCCGTGGGAGGCGGCCCCCAAGGGCTGGCAGCGCCTCGACGACCTGGGGCTCGTCGAGGTCGTCGGCGACGACGTCGTCACCGACCTCCGGAACACGCTGGACGAGCAGATCCACCGCGTGCTCCTCTACGGCGACTTCGTCCTCGACCGCGTCGAGGCGGTCTGGGGCGCTCAGTACGACCGGAGCGTCGACTACGCGGGGCGGCTGGCCCTGATGCTCGAAGACGACTCGCGCGGGGTGTGATGGGGACGCTCGACGGGGACGCGGTCGGGATCGCGGGCGCCGTCGCCCGGGCGCGTGAGGCGCTCGCGGGCGGGGACGCCGCGGCGGTGGAGAC
>SBGO01000160.1 GCA_006226565.1 Deltaproteobacteria bacterium
GGCGAGGGACGCGCCGAGCCCCTCGCGGCCGAGGGTGAGCGACGGCGGGAGCGCGGTGTCGACGCGGACCCGGGTCGTGACCGAGGCGGGCTTGCCGGGGAGCGCGAGGGTGGCGTCGACCGCGATCGCCACGCCGTCGACGACGCCGGCGGCGCGGACCTCGCCCCCGGCGCGGTGGTGCTCGAGCCCGTCGTGCGCGGCGGCGAGCGCCTGGAGGCGGCGCGACCAGCGGTCGTCGCTCCGACGCTGGAGGCGCACGGCGACGGCGATGAGCGCGGCGGCGACGGCGAGGGCGAGCAACGCTTCCACGGCGAGGAGGCTCCGAGTCGAGGGCGAAGACCAGCGGGGCCGCGGCGGAGCGGCCGATCGAGTTCAGATCGAATGTCGTCGGCGCGGGCGCCGTCTGCAACCCATGGTCTCCGTTCTGATGACGATGGTCTTCGTGGCGCTCGGCGCCCGGGCGCCCGGCCCGCCGCCGGGAGAGGGCTCCCGCGCGACGCCGCCGTGGCTGCGTGAGGCGATCGCCGAGGCGATGCGCGCGGAGCGGCTCCCCGGGATCGCCGCCTGTCTCGTCGAGGCCGGCGCCGTCACCTGGTGCGACGGCTTCGGCTGGGCGAACCGGGAGAAGCGCGTGCCCGCGACGGCGGAGACACCGTTTCTCCTGGCCTCGGTGTCGAAGACCGTGACGGCCGCGGCGCTGATGCAGCTCGTCGAGGCCGGGCGCGTGTCCCTGGACGCGGACGTGAGCGAGCTCCTGCCCTTCCCGGTGCGCCACCCGACGAGCGCGACGCCGATCACGCTCCGGCGGCTGATGACCCACAGCGCGGGCGTCGCCGACGCCGACGAGACGATGGACGGCCTCTACGCCGTCGACCGCGACCCCTCGGTGGCCCTCGGGACGCTGATGCGCCGGTACTTCACCCCCGAGGGGCGCTGGTACTCGGCGGGCGACAACTTCCTCCGCGGCGGCCCGGGGCGGCGGTCGGAGTACAGCAACATGGGCATCGCGCTCGCCGGATACGTCGCGGAGGTCGTCTCCGGGAGCGACTTCGCGGCGCTGTGTCGGCGCCGCATCTTCGCGCCGCTCGGGATGACGCGCACGTCGTGGCGGCTGGCGGACTTCCCCGACCGGGACCGCCTGGCGATGCCCTACCGGGACGAGGGCGGGCGCTACGAGGCCGCGGGGCACTACACCTTCGCGGACTATCCCGACGGCGGGCTCCGCGCGAGCGCCCGCGACATGGCGCGCTTCCTCGCGGCCCACGCCCGCGGCGGCCGGCTCCTGAAGGCCGAGACCCTCGCGGCGATGTTCCGCCCGGCGGTCCCGAGCCTCGACCCCGAGCAGGGCCTCGTCTGGGCGGTCGAGCGGATCGACGGCGACCGCTGGGTCGGCCACACCGGGGGCGAGGACGGCGTCGCCACCCTCATCGCGCTCCGCCCGCGCGACGGCCTCGGCCTCGTCGTCCTCGCCAACGGGGAGGGGCGCGACGACGACGACCCGCTCGCGGCGATCGCCGCGGCGCTCCGGCGCTTCGCCCGCGAAGGGCGCTGACCGCGCGCCCGGTCAGTGGTCGACGATGCGGCCGTCGAGCAGCTCGACCACGCGGTCGCAGCGGCGCGCCAGGTCCATGTCGTGGGTCACCATGAGGACGGCGACGCCCTTGTCGCGGGTGGCGCGGCGGAGGAGCGCGAAGACCTCGTCGGCGGTGGTGGAGTCGAGGTTGCCGGTGGGCTCGTCGGCCAGGATGAGCGGCGGGTCGGCGACCAGGGCGCGGGCGATGGCGACGCGCTGCTGCTGTCCGCCGGAGAGGCGCCGCGGGCTCTCGTCGGCGCGGTCGGCGAGCCCGACGTCGGCGAGGGCGGCCAGGGCGCGGGCGCGCATGTCGCGCTTGACGCGCCCGGCCCGGGCGGCGAGCGGCATCATCACGTTCTCGACCGCCGAGAGGGCGTTGATGAGGTGGTGGAACTGGAAGATGAAGCCCAGGGATCGGGCGCGGAGCTCGGTCAGGCCGGCGTCGTCGAGGTCGGAGACGCGGCTCCCGTCGAGCCACACCTCCCCGGCCGTCGCGCGGTCGAGGAGCCCGAGGATGTTGAGGAGCGTGCTCTTGCCTGAGCCGGAGCGCCCCTCGAGGGCGACGAACTCGCCGCGCGTGACGGTCAGGTCGACGCCGTGGAGGACGCGGGTCACGACCTCCTCGCCGTAGTCCTTGATCACGCCCTCGAGGCGCAGCAGCGGGGCGGCGTCAGTCATGGCGGATCGCCACCGCGGGGTCGAGCCGGGCCGCCCGGCGCGCTGGGAGCGCCGCCGCGACGATCCCGATGAGCACGGCCAGCGCCGCGGTCCGGAGGAAGAGCGCGGCGTCGAGCTGCACCGGGAAGGTGGGGCTGCCGTCGGCGTTTCGCGCCAGCGTCTCGAAGAACTTCGCGAGCGCCCCGCCGAGCGCCGACCCGAGCACCGCCCCGACGCCGCCGACGATGCCGCCCTGGATGAGGAAGACCCGCAGCACCCGGGCGCGGCTGGTCCCCATCGCCCGCAGGATGCCGATCTCCCGCGAGCGCTGCACCACCGAGACGATGAGCACGCTCGCGATGCCCATCACCACGGCGAGGATGACGAAGACCTGGATCATCAGGCTCGAGCTCGACTGCGACCGCAGGCCGACCAGGAGCTGCGCGTTGCGCTCCATCCAGCTCTCCGCCACGAGCCCGGTCTCGGCGGTCACCCGCTCGGCGATGGCCTCGGCGTCGAAGACCTGGCTCACCGCGACCTCGATCTCGGTCGCCCCGCCGACGACGCCGTGGAGGGTCTGGGCCGCCCGCAGCGGGACCAGCACCCAGCGCCCGTTGACGTCCTTGTTGCCGAGGTCGAAGACCCCGACCACCGTGAAGACCTCGCCGGAGTCGGCGTCGAGGCCGAGCCGGACGCGATCGCCCACGCCGAGGCCGAGGTCGGTCGCGAGCTGCGCCCCGACCAGCGCCTCCGCCCCAACCGGGGGCGCGTGGCCCGCCACCAGGCGGCGGCGGACGGGCAGGATGGGCTCGAGCTGGTCGAGGTCGCTGCCGCGCACCAGCACCGCGCGCGAGGCCGTGCCGCGGGTCGCGAAGGCCGGCCCGGACACCACCGGCGCGACCGCCACGACGCCCGGGAGCTGGGACACCGCGCGGAGCTCCTGCTGCCAGCGCACGATCGAGCGGACCCGCTGGGGGCGGCGCTCGACGCGGCTGAGCACGGTCAGCCCGGCGGCGGGGGCCGGGTCGAGCTGAGGCCGGGCCACCTCCTCGGGCGGGCGCACGACGATGTGGGCCTGGGAGCCGAGGGTCTGGGCGATGAGGTTCGCCTGGAGCCCGCTGATGAGCGCCGTCAGGAACACGATGACGCCGACGCCCACCCCGACGCCGGTGATGATGAGCGCCGTCTGGCTGCGCCCCTCCCGGAGGAAGCGCAGCGCGAGGAACCACTCCGTCGGCACCTCAGCCGCCTCCCGTCTCGCCGAGCCGCACCTTGGCGCCCGGCTCGGGGCCGCCCCGCTCGGGCAGGATGATGCGGTCGTCGGCCGCGAGCCCGGCTCGCACCTCGAGCGCCGCGTCCCCGCGGAGGCCCAGCGTGAGCTCCCGCCGCGCGGCGTGCCCGTCGACGACGACCAGCGCCCAGGGCTTCGCCCCGGCCAGGTCGCGCACCGCGGCGCGCGGAACCGTCAGCGCCTCGGCGACCCGCGCCACCTCGACCTCGACCGAGACCGTCATGTCCGGCTTGAGCGTGTCGTCGGGGCGCGGGACCGTCAGCCGCACCTCGATGGTCCCCCGCCGCGGGTCGACCGCGGGCGCGATCCACGCGACCTCGGCGTCGAAGCGCCGCTCCGGGAAGGCGTCGGCGGAGGCGACCGCGTGCTGGCCGAGCGCCAGCATCCCCAGGTTCTTCTCGTCCGGCTCGATGACCAGCTCCCGCGCGCCCTCGCGGGCCACCACCAGCAAGGGAACGCCCGGCTGCACGGCGTCCCCGGGCTCGACCTTGCGCGCCAGCACCACCCCCGCCGCGGGCGAGGCGATGCGCGTGTCGGCGAGCCGCGTCTGCGCCGCCTCGAGCGCGGCCCGGGCGTCGGCC
>SBGO01000199.1 GCA_006226565.1 Deltaproteobacteria bacterium
CTCCGCGTGGACGACGGTGCCGCTGCCCACCAGGCCGGGGTCGCTGGGCGGCGTGGCGTAGTGGGTCGCGCCGGTGTTGCCCAGCGCGTCGGAGGCCAGCGCGTCCGCGCCCGGGTCCCTGCCGGTGGCGTCCGTGCCCGCCGCCCAGGTGTCGGCCGCCGTCGACGTGTCCGTGGGCGTCGTGTCGGCCGTGGTGCCGCCGAACGGGCACGGGTTGGCGGCGCACCCGAAGGCCGCGACCTGGGAGGGGACCGTCAGGACGTCGCAGGAGCAGCACGCCAGGGTCGCCTGCGGCTTGACGTAGGGGTTCGTGTCGTCGCAGTCCTCGCCGACGGGGTAGCCGTCGCCGTCGTCATCGGTCGGGGTCGGACCGCAGACGTTGGAGCAGTCGTTGATGACGCAGGCGTCGTTGTCGTCGCAGTCGTAGTCGGTCGTCCAGCCGTCGCCGTCGGCGTTGTACTGCGACGGCTTGCCGAGCACGCTGGCGTCGTTGTCGTTCTTGTCGATCGGGCACTTCGTCCAGTGGCAGTACTTGTAGGCCTTGCCGTTCTCGCGGACGTAGCCGTCGTGGTCGCAGTCGCAGCCCTCGTTCCAGAAGCACGAGGCGCCGGTCGTGATGTCGCACGACGTCGGGCCGGCCTGGGCCGCCGGCACCGCGAGCGCGGCCGCCACGAGCACCGCGAAGAGGGTCACCGCCTGCTTCATACCGTCCCCCTCCTGAGGCGCCGCACGCCTACGAGCCCCACGAACAACATCCACAGGCCGACGCCGACGCCCCCGCCGACGCAGCCCCCCCCGCTCGAACCCAGCGATACGCCGTTCGGCGCGATGGCGAAGCGCTCGACCACCGCGACGTCGCCGGCAAAGTCGGCGTAGCGCGGGTCGACCGTCGTCCCGCCGTCCCCGTCGACGGCGCCGAGCCACAGATCGATCGTCCCGATCGGCGGGTCGGGCGCGCGCCACTGGAAGCTCCACACCGTCGAGCCGCGCACCTTCTCGCTGATCGCCTGGGCGATCTGCTCCTGGCTCGCGCCGGACGCCTGGAGCGCCACGAGGTCGACGCACGCCCCGGGCACCGCGCCGGCCGCCGAGCAGTCGAGGGGCGCGACGAGCGACTGCCCCGCCACCGCCGCGCCGCCGTGCAGGAGCGACGTGCGCCGCCCGGCCTGGTCCTCGCAGGCGCCCGCGGCGTCGAAGCCGATGCCGTCGGGGCACAGCACCCCGGCGGAGGTGCCGCCGCCATCGAGCAGCTCGGCCACGAAGAGGTTGCGGTTGCACCCGGCGAGGCCACCGGTGCAGCCCCCGTTCCGGTCGAGCCCGCGCTCCTCGTGGGTGAGGTGCACGGTGATCTCGTAGACCTGACCCGCGACGTAGCCCTCCTCGAAGAGCGTGTCGGGCTCGGCGTGCACGTAGACCGCAGCCTGGGGCGTGCGGCCGTCGCTCTGGTGGCACTCGAGGCAGCTCATCCCGTGGCTCACCGGCGAGCCGGTGAAGGTGTAGCCGCCGCCGCCGCCGACGTCGGCCGCGAGATCGAAGGAGGGCGCCGACGAGAAGCCCACGAGCGCGGGCGCCAACATCAACGCGAGGAGCACGAGCGGCGCCGCGCCGGATCGCCCTTTCCACTGCGCCATCAGGGACACTCCGCCGCGGTCGCGCCGTGCAGCCACGCCTCGATGACCTTGTAGCCGTCGTCGTCCTTCGACGCGAAGAGGTCCCCGTGGGTGGTGTGGTAGAGGCCGCCGGCCGCGACGGCGAGCGGCTTGTCGAGGATCGGCGCCGGCCGGTCCGGCGAGGACGCCCGCGACCAGCCGCGGGCCTGCTCGTAGTTGAACGACAGCTCGACGTTGGTCAGGGCCGGGTGGATCCCCTCCTCGACCTCCTCGTCGGTCGTCTGCAGCCGCGCGATGGCGTACTCGGAGGCGATCCGCATCCGGCTCGGCGACAGCACCTGCATCCCGCGCTGCACGTTGCCGTGACAGCCGCCGAAGGAGCAGTTGCGGTCGAGCACCGGCTGCACGGCGCACGCGAAGTACTCGAAGCTCGGTTGCGGGAGCGGCGCGACGGGGTTGTCGACGGCGCAGCCGCCCACGGCGACCACGCACGACAGCGCCGTCACCAGCCGGCGCAGCTCAACGCTCATGCGGGGATCCCTCCGTGGGCACCGGCGCGATCGGGACGCCGAAGCCCGGCGTCTCGTGGACCTTCCCGTCGAGATCGATCACCGCGGCGCCGGCGCCCGGGAGGTGCTCGAGCAGGAGCGCGAACCCGCGCTCGGCGCCGAGGACGCACACGGTGGTCGCCCAGCCGTCGGCGACCTCGCCGGCGCGCGGCATCGGCGGCACCTTGACCGTCGCCGACATGCAGCCGGTCGCGGGCTTGCCGGTGCGCGGGTCGACGATGTGGCTGTAGCGGACGCCGTCGACCACCACGAAGCGCTCGTAGTCGCCGCTGGTCACGACCGCGCCGCCGCTGGCCTTGATGACGCCGGCGGCCTCGCCGCGCGCCGCGCGGGGGGCCTGGATGCCGACGCGCCACGGGCCCTTCGGGCCGTCGCCGTGGACGACGATGTCCCCGCCGCCGTCGACGTAGTAGCGCGTCACCCCGGCCGCCTCGAGCACCTTGGCGGCCTCGTCGAGCGCCGTGCCCTTGGCGTTGCCGCCGAGGTGGAGGCCCATCCCGTGCCGCTTCAGGCCGACGGTCCCGGCGGCGACGTCGATGGCGATGTCGCGGCAGTCGATGAGCGGCAGGACGCGCGCGATGTCGGCCTCGAGCGGGGGGCGGAAGTGTGCGGGGTCGCGGAAGTCGTAGAGCGGCGAGAGCGGGAAGAAGGTCGGGTCGAAGGCGCGCCCGGTCGCCTCGCAGAAGGCCCGCGTGCGCTGCATCAGCGCCAGGGTGAGCGGGGCGACCTTGACCGGCTCGCCGCCCGCCGCGGCGTTGATCTTCTGGACGTCGGACCCGGCGATCCACGGGCTCAGGAGCTCGTCGAGCTCCACCACGCGGTCGAGGGCGCGGTCGAGGACCGCCTCCGAGGCCACGTCCGGGACGTAGGCCATGATCTGGAAGCGCGTCCCCATCACGCCGCGGGCCCGGTACGCGAAGTGCGGCCCGGCCGGCGCGTCCTCGGCGTGCGCCGGCGCCGTCAGCGCGACGAGCGCGAGCGCCAGCGCGGCCGACGCCCTCTGGAGGGGACGGCGCATCACGGGCTCGCCAGGGCCGCCATGATCCGGTCCCGCAGCGTCGCGGCGCCCGCATCGTCGAAGCCCGCGTGGCGCTCGATGAGGCGACCGTCGCGCCCGATGAGGAAGGCGGTCGGCATCTTCGGGAGGCCGAGCTGTCCGGCGGCGGCGCCCTCGGCGTCACGCATGACGGTGATGTTCGGGGCGTACTTGACCGCGAAGTCCGCGACCGGGGCGTCCTCCTCGTCGACGCTGGCGGCGACGACGACGAAGCCCTGCGGCCCGAGCTCCTGCTGCCACCTGTCGTAGAGCGGCAGGGACGCGACGCACGGGGCGCACCAGGTCGCCCAGAAGTCGAGCAGGACGACCTTGCCCTGGTACTCCGACAGGGTGTGACGGCCCCCGACGAGGTCGGTCAGCTGGACGGCGCCCAAGTCGGTGGAGCTCGGCGGTGCGGTGGTGTCGGGCGCGCTCGCGCAGCCGACCCACAGCGCCGCGACGGCGACGAGCACGAGCTTCGACAACGACTTCATCGTTCTACGCCTCCTGGGTCCGGCTGGCTGCGGGCGTGGGCACTACTTAACACGGGCTTGGTGGCCGTTGCACAACTGATCCTTCGCAAGAAATCGACTTTCCTGCGCCGTCCGGTCGAAGGGGTTGGGCTCAGAATACGAAGCCGCGTGGGCGGAGCCGCCATTCCGGCACGCTTCGGCGCTGCGACATGGCGCCGCAGGCCGCGGGGAACCCGGGCCGCCGAGTCTTCACGGAGGGGGGCCGCGGGCGCGTCAGTCGCCGAGCGCGATCGCCACGGCGCGCCGCCAGGCCCCGACGCGGCCGGGGTCGCCGGGGTAGGCCGCGTAGAGCGCGCGCGCGGCGACCATCCGGGCGATCACCGGGACGAGCGGAGCGACGGTGCGCGGCTCGC
>SBGO01000066.1 GCA_006226565.1 Deltaproteobacteria bacterium
GTCATCGCCCGCGAGCGCCAGCGCGCCGCCCTGGACCGCGCCGCGACGAGCCTCACCGCGGCCGCCGACGCCCTCGACGCCGGCGCCCCGACCGAGCTCGCCTGCGTGGACGTCCAGGAGGCGACCGACGCCCTGGCCGAGCTGGTCGGCCTCACGACCCTCGAGGACGTCCTCGACCGCCTCTTCTCCTCGTTCTGCATCGGGAAGTGACCCATGGAGCACGCTCCTGACTGGCTCAGCGTCCTGCCCCCCGTCCTGGCCATCGCCCTCGCCATCGCCACCCGCCAGGTCTACGTCTCGCTCTTCCTCGGCATCTGGGCGGGGACGACGCTCCTGGCCGACGGCAACCCCCTCGAGGGCCTCGCCGACGCCATCGAGGCCTGCGTCCAGGTCTTCACCGACGCCGGCAACACCCGCGTCATCATCTTCAGCGCGATGATCGGCGCGCTCATCGCCATCACGCAGTACGCCGGCGGCGTGCGTGGCTTCGTCGACGCCATCGCGCGGCGCGGCCTCGTCACCACCCCGCGGCGCGCGATGCTGGTGAGCTGGGCCATTGGGCTCGTCGTCTTCGTCGAGTCCTCGATCACCTCGCTCGTCAACGGCGCGGTCTGCCGACCGGTCTTCGACAAGCTGCGCATCTCGCGCGAGAAGCTGGCCTACCTCTGCGACGCCACCGCCGCGCCCATCTGCGTGCTCGTCCCGCTCAACGCCTGGGGCGCCTACATCTCCAAGATCCTCGGCGACGAGGGCCTCGACGAGCCCGTCGGCGTGCTCGTCGGCGCCATCCCCCTCAACTTCTACGCGCTCTTCACCGTCGCCTTCTCCCTCGTCTTCGTCGTGCTGATGCGTCGCGACTTCGGGCCGATGCGCACCGCCGAGCGGCGGGTCAGGGAGACCGGGCAGCTGCTCCGCCCGGGAGCCGAGCCGGTCGTCTCGACCGAGGTCACCGCCATCGAGCCGCCCGACGGCGCCCCGCGCCGGGCCATCAACTTCCTCCTGCCCATCGCGGTCATGGTCGTGATGATGCCGATCGGGCTGTGGATCACGGGCGACGGGGACCTGCTGGCGGGCTCGGGCTCGACCTCGGTCCTCTGGGCCGTCCTGGCCGCGACCTTCGTCGCCGCGGCGCTCGCCATCGGCCAGCGCATCATGACGCCCCGCCAGTCGATCGACCTCTTCTTCAAGGGCTTCGGCGGCCTCATCCCGCTGGCGATGCTGATGGTCTTCGCCTTCGCCATCGGCGCCGTCACCAAGCAGCTCGGGACCGGCGCCTACGTCGCCCAGCTCGCGGCCGGCTCCCTCGGCCCGGCCGTCGTGCCCGCGCTGCTCTTCGCCGTCGCCAGCTTCATCGCGTTCTCGACCGGCACCTCCTGGGGCACCTTCGCCATCATGCTCCCCATCGCCATCCCGACCGCGACGGCCCTCGGCGTCCCGATCGAGCTGGCCGTCGGCGCGGTCCTCGGCGGCGGCGTCTTCGGCGACCACGCCTCGCCCATCTCCGACACGACCATCATCGCGTCGATGGCGGCCGGGACCGACCACATCGACCACGTCAACACGCAGCTCCCCTACGCCCTGACCGTCGCCGGCGTCTCCATCGTCGCCTACCTCGTGGCCGGCGCGCTCGCGTAGAGCGGCGCCTCCGCCATACCGAACCAGAGTAGTAGTTGAATTTCAGCAACTTGTCGCCACCACAACATTTCCTCCCGGTGAGCGCTCGGTCGCCGTCGCGGGTCGGGTTGCCTCCGTGTGTTGATGTGCTACGTTCCTCCCACGAACCAGGGCGCCGGACGGGGGCGCCCGCGGCACTGGGCACCCAACCATGAGCTCGAATCGCGGCTCCGCCGGACGTCGGCGCTTGCGCGCGCTGAAGCGCTGGTTCTCCGGCGTCACCCTGCTCCCAATCGCCCTCTCCCTGGGCATTGGCACGCTGGCTGGGCTGGGGCTCTTCACGTTCGGCTACGGGGAGGGTGCGGCCTACCTGTCGAACGACCCCGCGGCCTGCGCCAACTGCCACGTCATGCGCGGCCACTACGACTCGTGGCAGAGCTCCGGCCATCGCCACGTCGCGGTCTGCAACGACTGTCACCTGCCCCCCGACTTCGTCAGCAAGTGGGTGACCAAGATGGACAACGGCTTCTTTCACTCGCTGGCGTTCACCACCGGTGACTTCCACGAGCCCATCCAGATCAAGGCCCGCAACCGACGCGTGACGCAGCGCGCGTGTGTCCACTGCCATCAGGACCTCGTCAACCACCTGCTCCCCCCCGACGAGGATGGCGAGATGCAGCTGTGCGTGCACTGCCATCGCGACGTCGGCCACGCCGGTCGCTGACGCCCTTCGACGCCCCCGCTGACGCGAGAGGACGACATGAGCCAAACCGCCTCCACCGAACCCGGCCCCCCGCCCGCCACGCCCGAAGACGCCCGACGCGCACGCCGGCGCCGCAGGCTCCTCTATCTGGCCCTGGTCCTCGGGACCGCGGTCGCGACCCTCGTCGTGGCCGCCGTGCTGGTGTCGATCTTCGAGCACAAGCAGGAGGCCCGAACGCCCTTCGTGCGGGTCGTCGAGGTCGGCGAGATCAGCACCGATCCCGAGCCCTGGGGCCAGAACTGGCCGCACCAGTTCGAGGGCTACAAGGCCACCGCCGGGGACCGCTTCTACGGCGGCTCGAGCGCGATGCCCGCGAGCAAGCTCGAGCAGAGCCCGTGGCTCAAGCGGCTCTACGCCGGCTACGCCTTCAGCATCGACTACCGCGAAGCGCGCGGGCACGCCTACATGCTCTACGACCAGGGCGTCACCGAGCGCGTGACCAAGCGCAAGCAGGCCGGCGCATGCATCCACTGCCACGCCTCGGCGACGGTCATGTGGCGCAAGGCCGGCCTCGAGGCCATGGGCAAGCCCGCCGACGACGCCGCGCTGGCGGCCGGGTTCGACATGCCCGCCGTCATCGAGGGCTTCAAGGCGGTCAGCCGCAAGCCCTACGAGGAGGTCCTGGCGCTGGTGAAGGCGGCGCCCGACGGTACGCCGGGCGAGAACACGCCGATGTTCCCCGAAGGGGACGCCCCGAAGGCGCCGACCCCCGACGGGGTCCACAACGAGGCCCACCCGGTCGGCTGCATCGACTGCCACGATCCCAAGACCATGCAGAGCCGGGTCACGCGGCCGGGCTTCGTGCTGGGCATGGCGGCGCTGGCGGCCGGCGACGCGCCGGTCCCCCACCTGCCGAGCGTCGAGCGCTGGCGCCGCGGTGACCGCGAGCGGCCCTACGACCCGAACCTGGACGCGACCCGCCAGGAGATGCGCTCGTTCGTCTGCGGGCAGTGCCACGTCGAGTACTACTGCGCCAACAAGATGGTCCTGACCTTCCCGTGGGGCAACGGGCTGAAGGCCGAGGACCTCGAGCGCTACTGGGACGAGCTGAAGTTCCCGGACGGCGGGGACTTCTACGACTACGCGCACGGCGAGACCGGCGCGCACGTCTACAAGGTCCAGCACCCCGAGTTCGAGCTCTGGAGCCAGGGCATCCACGCGCAGAGCGGCGTCGCCTGCGCCGACTGCCACATGCCGTACGTGCGTCAGGGCGCCACCAAGATGAGCAGCCACAACGTGCGCAGCCCGATGGAGAACGTCGCCGCCTCCTGCCAGAACTGCCACCGGGTCGAGGAGGCCGAGCTCCGCGGGCGGGTCGCCACCATCCAGCAGCGCACCACCGCCCTCATGGAGCGGGCGGCCGTGGCGATGACCGACATGCTCGACGCCATCCTCGAGGCCAAGGCCGCCGGCGCGAGCGACGCCCAGCTCGCCCGGGCCTTCGAGCTCCAGCGGAAGGCGATGTGGCGGCTCGACTACATCAGCAGCGAGAACTCGAAGGGCTTCCACGCCGATCAGGAGGCCGCGCGGCTGCTGGGTGAGTCCATCGACTACAGCCGCCAGGCCATCGTCGAGGCGCTACGGCTGCGCGCGCCCGCGGCGAAGCCCAGCGACGAGGCGCCGCGCGAGCCCGTCCCGGGCGTGACGCCCACGCCGTCGGAGCCCCTCCCGACGCCGACGCCGTCCGCACCTTCGGAGCCCGCGCCCACCGAGGGCGACCCGAC
>SBGO01000082.1 GCA_006226565.1 Deltaproteobacteria bacterium
AAAGTGTGAAGTGAGGGGGTCTGACCCCGCGACTTCACACTTTTCCGCGCCGGGGCCGAAAGTGTGAAGTGAGGGGGTCTGACCCCGCGACTTCACATTTTAGCGGTAGTCGAGGCGGATGACGTGGGGGTTGCGCGTGATGGCCGCGACGAGCGCCGGGGTCGGCGTCCGGTCGACGACGATGTGCGCGTAGGAGGCGACCTGCCCCCGGAAGGTGCCCGTGTGGACGGCGAGCACGTGCACCCCGGCGTCGCGGAAGGCCTCGAAGACTGCGGCCAGGACGCCCTCGCTCTGGCGGAAGCGGATGATGAGGGTGCTCGCGTCGCTGTCGGTCGCCCCGAGGTTCACGCAGTCGGGGATGAGGTCGGTGAGCAGGAACTGCTCGACGTGGCCGAGCACGGTGCTGGCGATGGCGTCGGCGGCCTCGGCGGTCGCCCCGGCCAGACGGTCCGTCGCCAGGAGCGTCGGGTAGGCGTCGGCCGCGAAGGGCACCTCATCGCCGTAGTCGTCGGCGTCGTAGACGTCGAGGCCGAGCCGCAGGGTGCCCGCCTCGAGGGCGGCCTTGGCGGCGCTCATGTCGATGAGCTGCCGGCGCGAGATGTTGACGAGGGTCGCGCCCGGCTGCATGGCGGCGATCCGCGCGGCGGTTGCGACGACGCCGCCGTTGGCCGCCGCCGGGTGGAGGCTCACGACGTCCGAGGTCGCGAAGAGCGTGTCGGCCGAGTCGACCCGCCGGACCCGCGCCTCGGCGGCGAGCGCCGTGGTGAGGTCGTCGCTGTGGACCTGGACCCGCATCCCGAGGCCGACCGCGATCTCCTGGACCTTCCTGGCGGTCGCGTCGTAGCCGAAGAGGCCGAGGGTCTTGCCGCGGAGCCCGTGCGCCGGCGCCCGCGAAGCCTGGGGATAGGGGTGATGGAGGCCGCGGTCGAGGCCGAGGACGAGGCCGAAGACCAGCTCGGCCCGCGCCGAGGCGTCGGCCGTCGGGCAGTGGGAGACGAAGACCCCGCGCTCGCTGGCCGCGGCCAGGTCGATGGTGTCGGTTCCCGAGCCGGCCCGGATGATGACGCGGAGCTTCGGCGCGGCCTCGATGGTCCGGCGCGTGACGCGCGTGCGGCCGACGATGAGGATCTGCGTGTCCCCGATCGCGCCCGGCAGGTTGTGGCTGCCGAGGCTCGTGTCCTCGGAGACCCGCAGGCCGAGCGCCTCCAGGCCGGCTTTGGCTTCGGCGGGTAGCGTGTCGACGATCAGCGCATCCATGAGCCCTCCACGGCGCAATGCGTCGCCACGATAGCAGACCGGCGCGCGGGCGCTACCTCTGCGGGGGCGGTCCCCAGGCGGCGCCGAACGCGGCGCAGAGCTCGCTGTGGCGCGTCCCGTTGCTCGCGACGAGCGGCCCGGGGTGACGGGCGCGGCGAGCCGGGTCGAGGACGTAGTCGAAGGGCGAGCCGTCGAGGTGCGTGATGACGCCCCCGGCCTCCTCGAGGACGACGAGGGGCGCACAGCTGTCCCAGTAGCTGATGGGGTGCTCGCTGACGTAGACGTCGGCACGTCCGGTGACGAGCTCGCCCACCTTGACCCCGACCGAGCGCAGGCGGCCGGCGTCCCGGAGCCCGACCGCGACCAGGCGCTGGCGCCGCTGCGGGTCGATGCGGGAGGAGGTCAGGAGTGGCATGGCGGCGAGGTCGTCGCGATCACTCACGCGGAGGGGGCCGACGACGCCGGAGCCGTCGTCCTGGAAGGCGCCGTGGCCGCGGACGGCCCAGGTGATGCGGTCCTCGCGCGGCTCGTAGACGACGCCGAGCACCGGCGTCTCGCCGACGAGCAGGCCGATCTGGACCGCGTAGCCGCGGGCCTTGCCGTCCACGAAGGCCTCGGTCCCGTCGAGCGGATCGATGACCCAGGTGCGGGCCCGCGGCGGGCCGGGGCTCCGGCCGGACTCCTCGCTCAAGACCCCGTCGTCGGGGAAGCCCGCGGCGAGGCCCGCGCGGATGACGCGGTCCGAGGCCAGGTCGGCCTCGGTGACCGGGGTGCGGTCCGCCTTCTCGCGGGCGTCGAAGCCGCGTTGACGGACCCCCTCAATGGCAGCGCCCGCCGTGCGCGCGAGGCGCAGGGCGAGCGCTAGCTCGTCGTTCAGCGGGGAGAGGTCGTTCAGGGCGCGCCCTCACCCTCCGGCGCGGCCTCGTCAGCGGGCTTGGCCTCTTCGGCGGGGGCAGCCTCGTCAGCCGCGGGGGCAGCCTCGTCAGCCGCGGGCTTGGCCTCGTCGGCGGCGGGGGCAGCCTCGTCGGCGGCGGGCTTGGCCTCGTCGGCGGCGGGCTTGGCCTCGTCGGCGGCGGGCTTGGCCTCGTCGGCGGCGGGCTTGGCCTCGTCGGCGGGCTTGGCCTCGGCGGCTTCGTGAGCGGCCGCGTCGCCGCCCTCGTGGGCCTCACCCTCGTGGGGGACGGGCTCGGGCGGGACGTTGACGCCGTGGTCGAGGACCCAGGCGGTGTTGCCCCACTCCTTCGTGATCATCCCGCGGGTGTTGATGTCGAGGAAGGTGATCAGGAAGAAGATGCCGACGAAGAGCAGGGTCCCGAAGAACACGAAGCTGTGGAAGCGCGTGTCGTACTTCAGGTGCATGAAGAAGCCGATGACGAACCCGGCCTTGATGGTCGCCACGACCATCGCGACCGGCAGCGCGGCGCTGCCCAGGTCCGCCTCGGAGACGAGGACCGTGAGGACGGTGAGGACCAGCAGCGCGCCAAAGACGCCGATGTAGGTCCGGAGCGGCATCACGTGGTGATGCGTCTCGTGAACTCCGGCCGCCTCGCGTCCGCGGATGTATCCCTTGGCCATCTTGCGCGCCTCCTTACTTCACGAGGTAGAGCAGCGGGAACAGGAAGATCCAGATGAGGTCGACCAGGTGCCAGTACAGGCCGACGTTCTCGACGGGGGTGTAGTAGTTGCCGCTGAAGGCGCCCCGCTTGGTCTTCAGGTAGATCCAGAAGAGGAGACCGATGCCGATGACCACGTGCAGGCCGTGGAGCCCGGTCATCAGGAAGTAGATGCCGAAGAAGAGCTGCGGACCGCCGTACCAGCCGCTCTGCACGCCGCCGGCGACGTGCTCGGCGAAGAGGTCGCCCGGGAGCAGGCCGTGCTCGATCTTGGCGCTGTACTCGAAGTACTTCACCACCATGAAGCCGATCGCGAAGACGATGGTGATGAGCAGCATCGACGCCGACTGACGCGGCTTGCCGATCTGCGCGGCGCGCACCGCCATCGCCATCGTGAAGCTCGAGGTGATGAGGAACACCGTGTTCAGGCCCCCGAGCCACTTGTTCAGGTGCTCGTGGTACTCCTGAACCATGTCGGGGTACTGGCTGCGCATGTAGAAGTAGGCCAGGAAGAGCCCGCTGAACATGAGCAGCTCGGTGGCCAGGAAGAGCCACATGCCGAGCTTGGCGGCACCCTCTTGCTGCTGAGGGTTGTCGAAGTGGTGCTGGAGGTAGCTGGGGTGGGCTTCGTGGCTGTGTCCAGCCTCAGCGTGTTGCCCTGCGTCGACAGCTGTGCTCATCGAGGAGTGCTCCTGACCTGTCGTTCGGTGTCTCTAGGCTGAATCGGTGCCGCCCGCGCGCTCTGCGGGGGCGGCGCGATCGAATCAGTGGTGACCCGTCTTGATGCTGTGGTCGATCTCGGGGAAGTTGTAGGGGTCGGAGTCCACGTGCGGCGTGTCGTGGAAGTTGTGCGTGATCGGCGGGCTGGTGGTGGCCCACTCGAGCGACGCGCCACCCCACGGGTTCGCCGTCGCCTTCGGCCCGCTGATCAGCGCCCGAACCAGGTAGATGGCGATCCACATGAGCCCCGCGGCGAGGATGAACGAGCCGATCGACGAGGCGACGTGGAGGGGCTGGAAGTGCGGGTCGTACTCGGCGTAGCGACGGGGCATGCCGTTGGCGCCGAGGAGGAACTGGCTGAAGAAGGTCAGGTTGAAGCCGATGAAGACGAGGACCGCGCCGATCTTGCCGTGGGTCTCGTTGTACATCTTGCCGAACATCTTCGGGAACCAGTGGTGGAGGCCGGCGATGAAGGCGATGACCGTGCCGCCCATCATCACGTAGTGGAAGTGGGCCACGACGAAGTAGCTGTCGTGGAAGTGCACGTCCGTCGACAGGGTGCCGAGGTAGAGGCCGGTCAGGCCGCCGATGGTGAACGTGAAGATGAAGATGAGGCCGTAGAGCATCGGCGTCGTGAAGGCGATGGAGCCGCCGTACAGCGTCGCCACCCAGCTGAACACCTTGATGGCCGTCGGGACCGCCACCGCGAAGGTCAGGAAGCTGAACAGCGCGCTCGCGAACTCGGACTGGCCGGACACGAACATGTGATGGCCCCAGACGAGGAAGCTGATGATGGCGATGGACACCGACGAGAGCGCGATGGCCTTGTAGCCGAAGATGTGCTTCCGCGAGTGGATGGCGATGACCTCGCTGATCACGCCGAAGCCCGGGAGAATCATGATGTAGACGGCCGGGTGGCTGTAGAACCAGAAGAAGTGCTGGAACAGGACCGGGTCGCCGCCCATCGCCGGGTTGAAGATGCCGACGTTGAAGGTGTTCTCGAAGATGAGGAGCAGCAGCGTGATGGCGAGCACCGGGGTCGCCAGGATCTGAATGACGGCGGTCGAGTAGAGCGCCCAGATCATCAGCGGCATGCGGTTCCAGGTGAGGCCCGGAGCGCGCATCTTGTGGACCGTCACGACGAAGTTCAGGCCGGTCAGGATCGACGAGAACCCGAGGACGAAGGCGCCCGTCACGGCGAGGATGACCGGGGCGGCGCCGTGGGTGCTGGTCGAGTACGGCGTGTAGAAGGTCCAGCCGGTGTCGAGCTGGCCGACGAGGACGGCGACCACGAGGATCGAGGTGCCGACCAACCAGACGTAGAACGACAGCAGGTTGAGCCGCGGGAAGGCCACGTCCTTCGCCCCGAGCATCAGCGGCAGCAGGAAGTTGCCGAGCGCCGCCGGGATGGCCGGGATGATGAAGACGAACACCATCATCGCGCCGTGGAGCGTGAAGAGCTTGTTGAAGAGCTCACGCCCGACCGTCGCGCCGCCCTCGGTGGCGGGCGCGAGCAGATCGATCTGCGGAGTCAGCAGCTCGGCGCGGAAGATGATCGCGATGAGCCCCGCCGCGAAGAACGCGAGGAGGACGCCCGCGAGGTACATCAGGCCGATGCGCTTGTGGTCCAGGGTGAGGAGCCACGACTTGATACCGCGGCTGGAGCGGTAGAAGTCCACATCCTCGGAGTGGTCGTGCGCGGTGGTCGCGCCTTCGACGGTCGTCGTCGCCATGTCTTATCGTCCTCCGCTGACTAATCCGTGCTGGGACCGCGGGCGCCGCCGATCAGCGCCGCCCGTGCGCCCGTCCTCACTCGCTGTCGGTTCCGTCGTTCGTCGGGCCGTTGTCGGCGTCGTCGAGGCCCTTGATGTAGTTGACCAGCGCGTCGAGCTCGACCTCGCTGATGCGGCCGCGGAAGACCGGCATGTTCTTGCCGGCGTAGCCCGCGACGCGCTTCTTCTCCGCGTACTCGATGGACTCGCGGATGTAGTTGTCGTCGGTCGCGACCTTGGAGCCGTCCTCCATGGTCTCCTCGCCCTTGGTGTCGAGGCCGTAGAGCGGCGGGCCGATGAGGACGGCCTGGTCGGCGGTCGTCGAGTGGCAGCCGGCGCAGCCGTACTTCACGAAGAGCTTCGGCGCGTAGTCCGGGGCGCTCGGGTCGACCTTGCAGTTCGGCATCCCCTCGAGCTTGCCGTCGAGCCAGAGCTGCCAGTCGGCCTCGGACAAGACGTGGACGGTGCCCGCCATGCGCGAGTGGTTCGCGCCGCAGTACTCGGCGCAGTAGAAGCGGTGGGAGCCGACCTCGGTCGGGGTGACGGTGTAGCCGGTGTAGCGGTTGGGGAGCGCGTCCTTCTTGACCTTGAAGTCCGGGATCCAGAAGGAGTGCAGCACGTCCTCGCTGGAGAGCTTCAGGGTGAAGGGCCGGTTCACGGGCACCACGAACTCGGTCTCGGCGCCGCCGTCGTCCGTCATCTCGGCGGTGCACTCGCGGTCGAGGCCGGGGTAGCTCACCGTCCAGTTCCACTGCTTGCCGATGACGCGGATGGGCAGGGCGTTCGACGGCGTCTGCGAGAGCGCCGTGAAGTCGTTGAAGCCCCACGCGAACATCACGATGAGCAGCACCGTCGGCACCGCCGACCACAGGAACTCGAGCTTGAAGTTGTGCTTCACCGGGCTCGTGCGCTGGCCCTCGTGACGGCGCCGGTACTTGAACATGAAGTACACGGTGGCCCCGATCACCAGGACGAAGAACAGGACCACGAGGATGTTGATGAACATCACGAGCGAGTCGTAACGCTCAGCGGTGTCCGACGCGGCCGCGAGCAGGGTGTGGTTCAGTCCGGTCATGGAGTGCGCTCCAAGAATCGACAACATCGGGCGTTCAGACCGCCGACGGGGTGTGAGACGTCGCGCGCGCGCGCCGGGCGCGGCGCTCGCGTCGGAAGTGGAACAGGAGATAGACGGCCAGGAGGAAGGCGAAGAAGACCGCCCCGAGGCGCATGATCCCGAAGGCGGACGCCGCGTAGCCGCCGCCATCGGGGTCGAAGGCGAAGCAGCTCAGGAGCACCTTCTCGCCGAAGTCGCCGATCTCGCCGTTGGAGGCGTCCATCAGCGCGAACTTCAGGTCCTGGGTCTGGTAGGTGATGCCGAAGAGGTAGCGGCTGATCACGCCGTCCGGGGACATGATGTAGACCACCGGGGAGTGGGCGTACTGGCCGCTCGCCTCGTCGAACTTGTAGGTGTAGCCGAGGTCGTCGGTGAGCGCCTTGATGACGTCGTGCTCACCGGTCATGAACTCCCAGCCGACGGTGTCGGCGCGGGCGGTCAGGTCGGCCTCGCTCAGCTGCTCGCCGGCGTCCTGCGCCCGCAGGCGCATGAGCTCCTTGGCGTAGGTCGTGCGCTTGCCGGCCGCGGTCTCGGTGTCGTCCCGCGGGTCGAAGCTGATGGTGACCATCTGGAACTCGTCCCCGCCGGGGACCCAGTCGAGCTTGCGGACGGCCTTGAGGAGCTCGTTGAGCTGGGTGCTGCAGAGGGACTCGCAGCGGAAGTAGTTCAGCGTCAGGAGCACCGGGCGCTTGCCGTCGAAATACTTCGACAGCTTCACCGCGTGGCCCTCGTGGTCGGTGAGGGACACGTCGAGGTCCATCTTCGCGCCGAGCTTGTTCTTGACGTCGACGCCCTCGAACTCCGCGGGGAGCCCGGCGCCCGCCCACGCCGACGCGCCCGCGAGCAGGACGGTCACCCCGGCCGCGAGCGCGAGGGCCCGGGCGGGGGAGAGCGTCCGCGCACGCAGCGAGGCGGAGCGGAGGGCGTTATGGGAGGACGTCTTCATCATCGAAAAGGCTCGGGGCCGACTCCTCTGGCTACTTCTGGTCGGGGGCCGGGGCGGGGGCCACGGCGTCGTCGGGGTGGACCCAGCCGATCGGCGGCGGGGCCGGGGCGAAGCGCGCCGGCTGCTCGAGGACGAGCTTCTTGGCGACGTCGATCGGCATGCGGTAGCCGGTCTGCTGGCCCTCGGCGTCGGTGACGATGCCGTAGGTCGTCTTGAACATCGCGTCGCGCTCGGCCTGGGCGACCTGCTTCGCGATGGGCTCGCTGCCGAGCTTCGCCTGCTCGTCGTCGGACTGCGACGCGAAGAGCTGGAAGACGAAGATGGCGGAGATCACGATGATGACGCCCATCGCCACGAGGAACCCGAAGAGGGTGATGGCGGGGGGACGGTCGATCTCGTGGCCGCCGTCGGTGTACTCGCTGACGATGTTCAGCTCGGCCGGGGCGTTCTTGTCGTGGGTGTCTGACACGTCGTCATCTCCTGGCGCGTGCGGCGCGGGGCCGCGAGCGCCGGCTTAGAAGTTCTCGAACTCGAGCGACTCGGCCAGGCGCGGGTCCTTCATCGGGGCCGCCGCCGCCGCGCCGAGGCGCCACGAGAAGACCGCGAGGACCACGCCGCCGATGCCGACGAAGGCCAGGATGTCGGCGATGTGCATGGCGAAGTGCGGCTCGCCGTGCTGGTGCATCGTCGGCTGGATGAGCCACAGCATGTCGAGGTAGTGCGCGACGAGCAGGATGATGGCGCCGACGGCCAGCGTCAGGTTGCGACGCTTGATGTGGCGCGACATCAGGAAGAAGAACGGCACCACGAAGTGGAGGATGAACAGCAGCGCCGCGATGACCTCCCAGCCGCCCGTCGAGCGGTAGTAGTACCAGATGGTCTCCTCGGGGATGTTCGCGTACCAGATGAGCATGAACTGGCTGAACGCGGTGTAGGACCAGAAGACCATGAAGCCGAAGGCCATCTTGCCGAAGTCGTGGTAGTGCTCGGTGGTGATGGCGTTCTTGAGGATGCCGCCCTTCTGCAGGCCCATCGAGGTCAGCGCGAGGATGGCGTAGGTCATCATGGCGCTGCCGCCGAAGTACACGACGCCGAAGATGGTCGAGTACCAGTGCGGGTCGAGGCTCATCATGAAGTCGATGGCCGCGAAGGTGATGGTCAGGGCGAAGAGGATGAGCGCGACCGGCGCGATGCGGCGCATCCGGTGGGCCAGGCGCGGGTCGCCGCTCGTGTCCTGCTTGACGGACGAGACGTAGAAGAACCCCGCGAACAGCGTCCAGATGGCGATGTAGCCGATGACGCGGATGGTGAAGAAGTCGGTGTTCAGGAAGCCGGTCTTCGCCTGGACGAAGAGGTCCGTCTCACCGGGGTGGACCCACACGTGGTAGAGGTCGTCCATGCCGCCGAAGACGATGGGCAGCGCGAGCAGCCCGATGACCGGCAGCGTGATCATGTAGTTCTCGGCGATGCGCCGGACCACCGTGCTCCACCCGGCGCGGGTGGCGTGGTGGATGATCACGAAGAAGAGCGAGCCCAGGCCCAGCGACAGCCAGAACATGAAGCTGGTCAGGTAGCTGTACCAGAACTGCTTGTGGTCCTCGCCCGCCGTCACGAAGGCCAGCGCGAGGCCCGCGATGCCCAGGACGGCGAAGACGAGGGGCAGCTTCTTCCAGATGCTGCCGGCGGGGACCTGCGCATCCGACAGGTCGATGGCCTTGACGTGGGCGCTCACTGGGCACCTCCGCTGTTCAGCTTGCCCAGCTCGGCGGGCGGGATGTCGGCCTTGGCGGCGCGCTCGCTGACCTGCAGGACGCGCACCCAGGCCGCGATGGCCCAGCGGTCCTCGACCGGGATCTGCGCGGCGTAGGGGCGCATGGTCGCCTTGCCGTTGGAGATGACGTCGAAGAAGTAGCCGAGCGGCATCGCCTGGAGGCGCGGGTCCATGTAGCTCGGCGGCTTCACGAGGAGGCCGGTGGCGACGCTGCCCGGCTGGGCGATGATGCCGTTCCCGCGGCCGTTCTGCTCGTGGCAGGGCGCGCAGTAGATGGCGTAGCGGCGCTCACCGCGGTCGAGGAGCGCCTCGTCCAGGGTGATGCTCGGCGGGAGCGTGTCCACGAGGCGGCCGTCCGCGCCGCGACCCCGGTAGAGGTGGTCGTCGGCCTTGAGCAGCCCGCGGGCGACGGTCCCGGCGACGAGCGGTCGCTGGGCGCGGTGGTCGGGGAACCAGTCGTTGTCTTCCTGAGCCTGGAAGTACTGCTGGTCGTCCATGTTCCAGTTCGGGTGGATCGGCGGGTCCTTGGACTTGTTCCCGCGGCACCCGGCGCTGAGCGCGAGGGTGGCGAGCAGCCCGACCGCCACCACGAGCGTGTTGGAGCGCTGTGCGGTCACCTCAGGCCTCCTCTGCGACGACTTCGATGTGCGTCGCCCCGAGCTGCTTGAGCATCTTCTTGGTCTTCTTCTTGTCGAACAGCGGGTCGCGGGACTCGATCGACACGTAGAACTTGTCGTCCGAGTGACCCTTGAAGCGCTCGCTGTTGAAGAGCGGGTGGTGGAAGGTCGGGAGCTTGTTGATGGCGAGCATCCCGAAGACCGTCCCGAACGACGCGAAGAGCACGCCCAGCTCGAAGGTCACCGGCACGAAGGCCGGCCACGAGAAGAAGGGCTTGCCGGCGATGATGCCGGGGTACTCCACCGCCATCGACCACCACTGCAGGGTGAAGCCGACCGTCGCGCCGAAGATCATGCCGGCCAGCGCGATCCACGGCACCTTCGACGGGCGCAGGCCCATGGCGCCCTCGAGGCCGTGCACGGGGAACGGCGTGTGCGCGTCCCAGTGCTTGAAGCCCTCGTCACGGATGGCCTCACAGGCGTGATAGATGTCCTTGGGCGTGTCGAACTCGGCCAACATGCCCCAGTCTTTCGTTTCAGCCATGAGCGACGGCCTCCTCGGTCTTGTCGGGTGTGGTCGCGTGATGCTCGTCGTAGTGCGGGTCGGCCTGGGGTAGCACGGCCTTGATCTCGGCCATGGCGATCATCGGCACCCAGCGCACGAAGAGGAAGAAGAGGGTGAAGAACAGCCCGAAGCTGCCGAGCAGGGTCGAGATGTCCCAGAAGGTCGGCGTGAAGTAGTCCCACGAGCTCGGCAGGAAGTCGGCGTGGAGCGACATCGTGATGACGAAGCGCTCGAACCACATGCCGATGTTCACGAAGATCGACAGGATGAAGAGCACCGTCACGTTGCGGCGGAGCTTCTTGAACCAGAAGAACTGCGGCGTGATGACGTTGCAGCTCACCATGATCCAGTAGGCCCAGGCGTAGTCGCCGAAGGCGCGGTTGACGAAGGTGAACTGCTCGTAGGGGTTGCCCGAGTACCAGGCGACGAAGAACTCCATCGCGTAGGCGTAGCCCACGAGGGAGCCGGTCAAGAGGATGACCTTCGCCATGTTCTCGAGGTGCTTCTCGTGGATGATGTGCTCGAGCTTGAAGATCTTCCGCGCGGGGATGGCGAGCGTCAGCACCATCGCGAAGCCACTGAAGATGGCGCCCGCGACGAAGTACGGCGGGAAGATGGTGGTGTGCCAGCCGGGCAGGGTGGCGACGGCGAAGTCGAAGGACACGACCGAGTGCACCGACAGCACGAGCGGGGTCGCGATGGCGGCGAGGAGGAGGTAGGCCTTCTCGTAGTTGAGCCAGTGGCGCATCGAGCCACGCCAGCCGAGGGCGAAGATGGCGTAGGCCAGGCGGCGGCCCTTGGTCAGCGCGCGGTCGCGCATGGTGGCGAAGTCGGGGATGAGGCCGACGTACCAGAACATGAGGGAGACCGTGAAGTAGGTGCTGACGGCGAACACGTCCCAGAGCAGCGGGGACATGAAGTTCGGCCAGGTGCCCATCTGGTTCGGCACCGGGAACATCCAGTAGACGGCCCAGACGCGGCCGACGTGGATGCCCGGGAAGATGAGGGCGCAGATGACCGCGAAGATGGTCATCGCCTCACTGAACCGGTTGATCGAGGTCCGCCACTTCTGTCGGAACAGGAAGAGGACCGCCGAGATGAGCGTTCCTGCGTGTCCGATGCCGACCCAGAACACGAAGTTGACGATGGCCCAGCCCCAGCCGACGGGGTTGTTGATGCCCCAGATGCCCGTGCCCTCCCAGAAGAGCCAGGCGATGGAGACCAGGAGCACACCGAGGAACATGACGGCGACGAGGAAGCCGACCCACCAACCGCGGTAGCTCGACCGCTCGGTCGGCGCGAGGACCGCGTCGGTGATGTCCTTGAAGGACGGGTTGTCCAGGACGAGCGGGGCGCGTCCGGCAAGCGGATCGAGCGCGTCGTTCTTTGCGACCATGGGCTAGCCCTGCTCCTTCTTGAGATCGGGGTTCTGGTTCCGGAGCTTCGCGAGGTAGGTGGTCCGCGGGCGCGTGTTGAACTCGCGCAGGACCTGGTAGTTACGCGGCTGCTCGCGCTGCTTCGAGACGGCCGAGTGGGGGTCGAGGATGTCGCCGAAGACGATGGCGTCGGCGGGGCAGGTCTGCGCGCAGGCCGGGGTGATCGTGCCGTCGGGCACGATGCCGTCGCCGTTGACCTTGGCGTCGATCTTGGCGGCGTTGATGCGCTGGACGCAGTAGGTGCACTTCTCCATCACACCGCGGAACCGGATGGTGACGTCCGGGTTCTTCTGCATCTGCTGCAGCGGGTGGATGTTGGTGTTGTAGTTGAAGAAGTTGAACCGCCGCACCTTGTAGGGGCAGTTGTTCGAGCAGTACCGCGTGCCGATGCAGCGGTTGTAGGCCATGTCGTTGAGGCCGTCCGGGCTGTGCGAGGTCGCCTTGACCGGGCAGACCGCCTCACACGGCGCCGTCTCGCACTGCTGGCAGCCCATCGGCTGGAAGATCGCCTCGGGATCCTCCTCGTCGCCCACGTAGTAGCGGTCGAGGCGAATCCAGGCCATCTCGCGGCCCTTGAGGACGCGGTCACGACCGACGACGGGGATGTTGTTCTCGGCCTGGCACGCGATGACACAGGCGTTGCAGCCGGTGCAGGCGTTGAGGTCGATCGCCATGCCCCACTGCTGCTTGCCGGTCAGGACCATGTCCGGGTAGACCCAGGACTTGATCTCGTGCGCCGGGAAGGTCTTGTCGAGCTCCTCGTTGAAGAGCTCCGGGTGCTTGGCGTAGTCGGCCGCCGGCGCCTCCATGGCGAGGTTGCGCTTGCGCATCCCCGAGCGCGGCACCTGGTTGTTGCCGTAGGTCTGGGTGTCGGCGAGGGCGCTCGACCCGTTGGCCGCGGCGACGGTCGCCGGCGCGAACCAGCTGTTCGAGGCCGCCTGGAGCGGGAAGGTGTCGGTGCCGACGCCCTCGGCGAGGCCGCCGAACTTCCGGCCGTGGCCGACGGTGACGCTGACGACGTCGTCGGCGAGGCCCGGGGTGAGCTTCACCGGGATCTCGATGGCCTTGCCACCGACGGTGACGCTGACGTGGTCGCCGTTGGTGACCGACAGGCCGAGCTTCTCGGCCGTCTTCTTGGTCATCAGCGCGGCGTTGCCCCACGTGAGCTTGCTCATGGGCTCGGGAGCCTCCATGAGCCAGCCGTTGTTGGCGAGGCGGCCGTCGAGGAGCCAGTAGTGGAGGTAGAGGTCGACCTCGGTGCCGGCCGCGGCGGGCGCCGCCTTGGCGACGAGGGCGGCCGCGTCGTTCCACGCGAGGGAGGGCGGGGCGGGCGGGGCCTCGACGGTGATGACGCCGTCGTGGAGCCACTTGCGCCAGCGCTTCTCGGAGAAGCCGGCCGCCATCCGGTAGCTGTCGCGCACCAGGCCGAAGCCGTTCTTGGCCTTGCCGTGGGCGATGCGCGCCACCACCTCGAGCACGCTCGGGGTGAAGTAGAGCGGCGCGATGAGCGGCTGGACGAGCGAGACCGAGCCGCTGAGGGACTTCAGGTCGCCCCAGGCCTCGAGGTAGTGGCTCACCGGGACGTGGACCGTCGCGAGCTTGGCCGTCTCGTCGTAGAAGAGGCCGAAGTGGACGACCGTCTCGGCCGCCGACAGCGCCGCCTGCGTCGCGGGGGCGGTGAAGGCGATGTTGCCGCCGACGATGAAGACCATCTTGGCGTTGGCCGCGGCGAGGGCCTCGACGGGCTCGCCGGCGACCCAGGTCGCGTCCTGGTGCCAGCTCTGCGCGCCGCTCGCGAGCGCCGCGTTGATGGCGTAGCCGAGGGCGTGGACCCAGGCGGGCTGCCGCTCACCGACGAGGACGAGGCCCGCCTTGCCGGCCTTGACGAGGTCGGCGACGAGGCCGTCGACGAACTTCGCCGAGGCGCCGTCGAGGGTCGGGGCGCCGGCGAACATCTCGGCCGTGACCGAGACGCCGCCCGCGGCGAGGCCCTTCGCGATCGCCTTCAGGATGGGGCCGACGTCGGCGCCACGCGCGCGGAGGCGGTGGTCGGCGACGGTGCCGGTCGTCGAGAAGGCCGGCTCGACCACGTAGAGCCGGTTCATCTCGTCGGAGGGCTTGTCGACGCGGCGGCCGGCGGCGAAGCCCTTGGCGTTGCGGACCATCGCCGGGTCCGCGCCGAGGAAGTCGCTGTCGAGGGCCGCGATGACGGTGGCCTTGCCGGGATCGCTCAGGGCGTAGGCGCCAGCGCCGCCGACGGCCGCGGCCGCCTCGAGCTGGTTCCACGGGTAGAGCGGGTCGCCGATGAAGACGCGCGCCTTCGGGTAGTCGGCGCGGAGCTTCGCGACCTGGGCGCGCAGCGTCGGCGACATGACCGTGTCGAGGACGAGCGCGAGGCCCTCGCCGCCGGCGGCCCTGGCCTTCGCGGCGAAGCCGTCGACGTCGCTCCACGCCTGCTCCCAGCTCAGCAGCTCGCCGGCCTTGTTCCGCGGCGTCTCCGACCGATCGAGGTCGTAGAGGTCGAGGACCGAGGCCTGGGCGACGCCGCTCAGCGCGCCGAGCGAGTCGGGGTGCGTCGGGTTGCCCTCGAGCTTGGTCGGGCGCCCCTCGTGGCTCTCGGCGAGCACGCCGAGGACGCTGGTGCCCTGCTGCCAGGTGGTCGCGAAGTGCAGCGGCACGCCCGGGACGAGGTCCTCGGGGCGCTCGGCGTAGGGGACGAGCTTCTGCACGCCCTTGCGCCAGCAGCCGCTCAGGCCCACACCCGCGAGCGCCGCGCCGGCGCCCATGACGCCCATGAACTTGCGGCGGCTGACGCCGTCGAGCTCGAGGGTCGCCGCGTCCTCGCCGAACTCCCCGTCGTCATGCGACGGCGAGTCCATCTCCGGCGATTCGGGCCGCAGGTCCGCGTAGTCCATCCAGTGTCCGCGGTCGTCGTGATTCATGCTCATCGATGGCACCCGGAGCAGTGTTCGGGGGGAGCGACCGCGCGCGTACGCGTCGGGTCGGTGTTCGGGTCGTAAGCGGCCGCGTCCTCCGGGCCCCACGCCATGTTCGTGATCTGGTCACGCGGGCGCAGGTTCGGCTCGGGGTCGCGGTGGCAGTCGAGGCACCAGCTCATCGACAGCGGCTGGTCCTGGAAGACCGTCTCCATCTGATCGATGCGGCCGTGGCAGCTCGAGCAGCCGACGCCGGCCGCGAGGTGCACGCTGTGGTTGAAGTAGGCGTAGTCCGGGAGCATGTGCACCCGGATCCACTCCACCGGCGGGCCGCCCGCGAAGGCGTCCTTGATCGGCTTGATGCGGTTCTCGTGGTCGCCGAGGTTCAGGTTGGCGTGGCAGTTCATGCACGTGCCCGCCGGCGGCAGCGCGGCGGCGGCCGCCTGCTCGACGGTGTTGTGGCAGTACCGACAGTCCAACCCCAGCGACCCCGCGTGCAGCTTGTGGCTGAACGGGACCGGCTGCTCGGGCTGATAGCCGACGTCGGTGAACTTCGGTGAGAACCAGTACCAGATGGCGAAGACCACACTGACGAGCACCACCGGTGCTGTGACGCCAACGGCGAGTGGGATCTTGTTCGTCCAGCGAGGGAAGATTTGGGCCACGTCTTACCTCTCTCCTCGGGCAGCGGCAGACAGAACGCCTGCGGTGCGCTGTGCCAGCCGGGCGTGCGGGGGTGGGGTGGCGTCCTCCCGCCATGGCTGGCCGGCGCGGACGCTAGCAGCCGTTCCCCTGGCTGGCAATACCGTTTGGGGCCCTGATTCATTGTTGCGGCCCAATGGCCGGAATCGGGGCGAGAAAGCCTTGATGTCTTGGATGACCGCGGTCCTCCCGCGGTCGCTCGAGCCACGCCAAGGTGGCACAGCGGTGCGGGAGACGCTATCCCAGATGGGGCGCGCGCGATCCGCGGCGGTCGGCGAGTGGCCGGCGCATGATGCGGCGCACATCGCGGCGAGCGGCGTCGTCAGGACGGCGAGAGTGCCACGGGGACTCACTGGGCGCCCCCTTCGCGGGCCTTCTTCGCGGCCTCGGCCGTGAGCTCGCGGGCGTAGGCGACGATCAGGGGGCGCTGGTTCGCGTCGGCGTCGAAGTAGTTGCGGATGTAGCCTTCGGTATCGACGAGGACGAGCTTCTTGGAGTGCGTGATGTCGACGGCGCCGGCGTCGTCGGCGCGGCGCGTCCCCATCGCGAGATCGAAGCCGCCGCGGACGAGCTGCTGGAGCGGCTCGACGGTCCCGTCGGCGCTGGTCAGGAAGGTCCAGCGCGCGGGCTCGGCGCCGTAGCGCTTCGCGTAGGCGGCGAGGACCTCGGGGCGGTCCATCTCGGGGTCGACGGTGAAGGTGACCAGGCGCGTCCCGGCCAGCTCGGGGCCGGCGGCGTCGAGGAGGCGCTGGAGGTCGGCGTTCGCCTCGGAGATGGGCGGGCAGGCCGTCGTGCAGGTCGTGAAGATGAAGCTCGCGACCCAGACGTGGCCCTTCAGCTCGGCGGAGCCGAAGGGCTCGCCGGCCTCGCTCACGAGGGTGAACGCCGGGACCGGCGCCTCGGAGCGCGGGAGCGGCACGAGCTGCTGCCCCGAGCAGGTCTTCAGGACCGTCAGGACGGCCATGCCGAAGAGCGCCGCCCACAGCCACGGGTTCTTGTAGAACGGCCGCGCCTCGGACGCCGCCGCCATGCCGCTCGGGGCCCCGTGCGCCGTCATCGGGTGGCCCCCGGGACGCGGCGGGCGACGACGATGGCCAGCAGCACCGTCGCGACGGCGACGCCGGTCAGGACCAGGGTGGCCGTGAGCGGGCCCGAGAAGCCGACCGGGGCCAGGCCGCCGTGGAGCGCGTGGCGGAAGCCGTCGACCATGTAGGTCATCGGGTTGACCGTCATCAGGACGTCGAGCCAGCCGCCCGTGGGCGGGAACATGGCGCCCGAGACGAGCCACAGCGGCAGCAGGAAGACGGCCATGATGGCGTGGTAGCCGCCGGTCGAGCGGAGGAGCCAGGCGAGGGTGAAGCTGAGCGCCGTGAGGCCGACGGTGCCGGTCGCGAAGACCGCCGCGAGCAGCGGCCAGTGGACGGCGGCGAGGTCGAAGCCGGCCAGCGGCGCGGCGACGAGGGTCAGGAGCACCTGGACCAGGGCGACGGTGGCGACGCCGGCGGTCTTGCCGAGGACGAGGCCGGCGCGCGAGCCGGGCGCCGTCATCACCTGCTGGAGGAAGCCGTGCTGGCGGTCCTCGATGACGGCCATCATCGCGAAGATGGTCGTGAAGAGGACGACCATGACGAGGAGGCCGGGGAAGAAGAACTGGAGGTAGCCGAGGCCGTTGAGCCCCTCGATCGTGAAGACCGAGCCCATCCCGCTCCCGAGGAGGAGCCAGAACAGGAGCGGCTGGATGACCACGCCGATCCAGCGGGCGCGGTCGCGGACGAGGCGCAGCATGTCGCGGCGCCACATCGCCAGCGCGAGGCCGAGCTCCATCGCGACGCGGGTGCGGGCGCGGGGCGACGCGGCGGCCGCGCTCACGGGGGCCTGCTCGGCGCTGGCGACGCGCGTGTTCATGCGGCCTCCGGCACGTTCAGGTCGGCGTCGAGCGCGGCGCCGGTGATCTTGAGGAAGACGTCGGCGAGGGTGGGGCGGCGGAGGCTGATGGCGTCCACGCTGCCCTTGGGGAGCCCCTCGACGAGGCGGACGATGACCTCGTGGCCGCGGGCGCACTCGACGAGGACGCGGGCGGCGGCGCCGTCGACCCGGGCGGGCAGGGCGAAGCGCTCGGTGATGGTGGCCGCGAGGCCGGCGGGGTCGCGGGTCTCGACGACGACGAGGTCGTCGGCCAGCTCGCTCACGAGGTGGTCCGGGGTGTCGACCCGGACGGCGCGCCCGTGGTCGATGATGACGAGGCGGTCGCAGCGGGCGGCCTCCTCGGGGCGGTGGGTCGCGAGGAGCACGCTCGTGTCGTGGCTCTTCCGGAGGTTCTCGACCAGCGCCCAGGTGCGCTCGAAGCTCGAGGCGTCGAGGCCGGTGGTGGGCTCGTCGAGCAGGAGCAGCTCGGGGGTGTGGACCACGGCGCGGGCGAACTCGAGGCGCCGCGCCATGCCGCCGGAGTAGGTGCTGACGGCGTCGTCGCCGCGCTCGGCGAGGTCGGCCCAGGTGAGCAGCGCCTCGGCGCGGTCCAGCGACCAGCGGCGGTCGAGCCCCTGCATCTGCGCGGCCAGGGTCAGGTTCTGGCGGGCGGTGAGCGATCGATCGAGGCTCGGGCTCTGGAAGACCATGCCCATGCGGGCGCGGTAGCCGACGGTGTCGACCGGGTGGGCGACGCCGTCGCGGTCGTGCCAGACGACCTCGCCGGCCTGGAGCCGCGCGAGCCCGCCGACGAGCGCGAGCGCCGTGGACTTGCCGCTGCCGTTGGGGCCGAGGATGCCCACGAGCTCGCCTGGCTCGACCGTGAGGTCGAGACCGCGGAGCACCTCACGCCCGCCGCGCCGGGCGCGGTACACGTGTCGGAGCCCGCGCACGACCAGGCGACGCCGCGCGCCGCTGGCCGAAAGGGCATTGGCGTCCGTCATGACAGCGTCACGTCCAGGATCAGCCCGGCCACCACGACCGGCAGATAGAGGAGCGAGGCGAAGAAGAGGCGGTAGGCCCAGCGCGCGTCGTTCTTGGCGAAGAGGCCGCGCACGGTGATGGCCAGGAACGCGAGGCCGGCGACGGCGGCGACGGCGGCGTAGAGCCAGCCGGTGACGCCGAGCGGGGTCAGGAGCAGGCTGATGGGCAGCAGCGCGACGGCCCAGGCGATGGCCTGCCACTTCGCCACGCGGTTGCCGCGGACGACGGTGACGACGCGGATGCCGGCGGCGGCGTAGTCGTGCTTGCGGAACATCGCGATCGCGATGAAGTGCGGCATCTGCCAGACGAGGAGCGTCGCGAAGAGGACGAGGCCGGCCGGCTCGAGGGTGGACGTCGCGGCCGTCCAGCCCATCAGCGGCGGCACGGCGCCGGGGATGGCGCCGACGACCAGCGCCAGCGGCGAGCGGTACTTGAGCGGCGTGTAGACGAGCACGTACGAGACGAGCGCGAAGACGCCGAGGGCCGTCGTCAGCGGGTCGGTGCCGAGGGCCAGGATGACGACGGAGGCGGCGCCGATGGCGATGCCGAAGGTCAGCGCGCCGTGGTCGGAGATGCGCCCGGCGGCCAGCGGCCGGTCCTCGGTGCGCTTCATGAGGCGGTCGCTGTCGCGCTCCCACCACATGTTGAGGGCGTTGGCCGAGGCCACCGCGAGGGCCGTGCCGACGAGCGCCCAGACGAAGCGCCAGGTGTCGACCGCGCCGGGCGCGAGCGCCAGCCCGCCGGCGGTCATCAGGAGGCACATCCGGTTGATGGACGGCTTCGTGAGCGCGACGTAGTCGCGAATGACGTCGATGGGGCGTCGCGCGTTCGCCTCGGTGGCGATGCGCTCGAGCGGAGGTGCGCTGTGGGCCACTAGGCCGCCTCCCAGGCGCTGCTGGTGGGGTCGGGGCGTGCCGACGCGGAGCTGGCCGCGTGGCGGTCCGGGCTCGGATCACCGAGGGGACCGAAGGCGAGATACAGCATGACGGTGGATGCCATCAAGAGCCCACCGACCGCGGTGTGTAACGTGACGACGACGACCATCTTGCCGGTGACCACGGTGATGAGCCCCAGAGCGACCTGAACGACCACCAGGGTGGCCGGCACCAGGGCCAGCTTCGCGGCGCGCGTTCGGCCGGCGGCGCGGGCCTGGCTCCGGGCCCGGAACGCGATCACCAGGATCGCGACCAAGAGCACGTAGCCGAAGAGGCGGTGGGTCATGTGGAGCTTGCCGAGGTCCATCAGCGGCCAGAAGCCGAGGCCGCCGCAGCTGATGGGGTCGTCGCCGCAGATCATGCCGCCGCCGAGGTGGCGCATGGCCGCGCCGAGGAGCGCCTGGACGAGCACCAGGGCGATGGCGAGGCCGAGGGCGCCGCGGGGGAGGCGGGCGCCGGCCGACGGCGCGTCGCGCCGGGACGGGTGGAGGCGCCAGGCGACGAAGATCATCAGCGACAGGAAGGTGTAACCGAGGAGCAGGTGGCCGGTGGAGACGACCGGGTTGAGCTTGAGCAGCACCGTGATGCCGCCGAGCGCGCCCTGGGCGAGCACCATGAACACGCCGCCGACCGCGAGCCAGCGCGTCGCCTTGGGGAGGCGCTTGTCGAGGAGCGCCCAGAGGGCGACGGCGACGGTGGAGACGCCGACGAGCCAGCCCCAGAGGCGGTGGCCGTGCTCGAACTCGACGCCGTCGGTCATGGACGGGAGGAGCTCGCCGTTACAGAGCGGCATCCCGAGCGCGTTGAACGCCCAGTCCTTGCACGCCAGCGAGGAGCCGGTCGGGTTCACGGTGCCGCCGATGAGCAGCATCACCCAGGTCAGGATCGAGGCGGCGACCGCGAGGCCGAAGAGTCGCCGAGGCGTGAAGAAGCGCCGCTTGGAGTCGCTCACCGCACCCCCCAGAAGACGCCCTTCTGACCGGTCTTGCAGTACTGGTCGAGCGCCCGCCAGGCGGCGGTGCAGGACTTCGTGAGCTCCTTGCTCGAGCTCTTCTCGATCCCGCGCTCCTTGCAGCGCTCGAAGGTCCACTGGGAGCGCGGCGGCATCTCCAGATACGGCTTGCACTCCGCGGTGCGGTCCTTGGCGTGCAGGCAGCGCGCGACCGAGGTCGGCACCTCCTGCAGGCACATCGACGGCATCACGTCACAGTTCTCGAACCAGGTGACGGCGTTCTCGACGCACTGCTCGGCGGTCATCGACGCGCCTTTGGTGTCGAGCTCCGCCAGGTCCTGACCGATCGAGATCGCGGACGCCTTCATGTTGGGATAAACGACGAAGACGGCCAGCAGCGTTCCGATGAGGAGCGCCGAGCCGACAACGATCCATGCGGTGCGCCCGCCCGTGTCGTTCGAGTCGTGAGTCATGACAGCGCGGGTTGTAGGGGATAGGCCCCGGACCGTCAACGATGAACTTTTGCGTTTTCCTTTTGTTATCAGGCGTTGCCGAGGGCATTGTTGCGCGCCCATCGGGATCGCGTGGTCGGAGGTCAGGGTGGAGAGAGTCGCTGAGGCGGTCAAAGTGCTGGAGCGGGGAGGCCTGGTGGCCGTCCCGACGGAGACGGTCTACGGGCTCGCGGCCGACGCGTCGCAGCCGGAGGCGGTGCTGCGCATCTTCCTCGCCAAGGGGCGCCCCGCGGACCACCCGCTCATCGTCCACCTGCCCGGGGCGAGCGCCCTGTCGCGCTGGGCGGCCGAGGTGCCGCCGGCGGCCGTCGCGCTCGCCGACGCGTTCTGGCCGGGCCCGCTGACGATGATCCTCCCGAAGGCCGACTGGGTCGACCCGTGCGTCACCGGGGGCCGCGACTCCATCGGGCTGCGCGTGCCGAGCCACCCGATGACCCTGGCGCTGCTGCGCGCCTTCGACGGCGGGCTCGCGGCGCCGTCGGCCAACCGCTTCGGCCACGTCAGCCCGACCACCGCGGAGCACGTGCGCGAGGACCTGGGGGACCGCGTCGACCTCATCCTCGACGGCGGGCCGTGCCCGGTCGGGATCGAGTCGACCATCATCGATCTGAGTGAGGACGTGCCGGCCATCCTGCGGCTCGGGGCGGTGACCCGAGACGATCTCTCCGAGGTGCTCGGGCGGGACGTGCGCGTCGCGCTGGACGGCCCGGTGAAGGCGCCGGGGCAGCTCGCGTCGCACTACGCGCCGTGCGCGGAGGTCGAGGTGGTCGCGGTCGCCGACGCGGCGGCGCGGCGCGAGGAGCTTGTCGCGGCGGGCGTCGGGGTCGCGCTCATCGGCAGCCGGGCCGGC
>SBGO01000174.1 GCA_006226565.1 Deltaproteobacteria bacterium
CCTCGAGCTGCGCAGCGTCGCGCAGGCGCGCGCCCTCGCCGGCCTCGGCGGAGGCGCGGAGCCAGATCAGCGCCGGGGCCGGGTCGAGGGCGTAGGCGGCCTCGAAGGCGTCCACCGCGTCGACGAACCGCCCGGCGGCCGCGGCGGCGCGCCCGGCGATGGCGAGCTCGACGGCGTGAACCTGCTCGTCGGGCGTCGTCGCGAGCCCCCACGGGGCACCCGCCAACGTCAGCGCCGACACGGCGAGCAGCAGAGCGACGGTCCGTGCGGCGGATCGCATCACGGCTCCTGGGGCTCGTGGCCGAGGTAGTCCGGGGCGAGCTCGACGACGAGCCGCCGGCCCGCGTCGCTGGCGCGTAGACGCAGGACCTTCGCGTGGTAGCCCGCACGGACGACGGTGATCACGGGCGGCCGTCGGCCGACCTGCCAGCGCACGTGGGCGTGCCCGGTCCCCAGCACCGCGTCGCCCCGCTTGATGGTCGCGCCCGGCGTCTCGCTGACGATCGTCGCGGTCGCGTAGCGCGGCGTCGCCGAGTCGACCGGCGCCGCCTCATTCGACGCCGCCGTGTCCGCCGGGTCCGGCGTCGCCTCCGCGGTGTCCGGTCCCGCCTGCGGGCCGTCGGTGTCCGCGGCCGGAGCGGCGATGACGGCGTCGGTCGCAGCCGAGGTGTCCGTCGAGGCGTCCACCACCTCCTCCCCGTCGAGCTCGGGAACCGCCGGCATGGAGCCCACCTCGACCGACTCGAGCGCCGCGGCCGTCACGACCGCCGTCGGGGCAGGATCGTCAGAATCCAGGGCCCCCACGGCCAGCGCCGCGCCGATCCCCACCACCGCCAGCCCGGCGGCTACCGCGGCGAGGCGTGCGGCGCGACGCGGGCGCCTCGGCACCGCGTCCGCGAGGCCGGTGGCGATCGGCGCGACGTCGACCAGGGTGGTCGGCGCCGCGGGTCCCGCGAAGCAGGCGTCGAGCGCCTCGGCCATGGCGATGGCCGAGGCGGGGCGCGCGCCCGCGTCCTTGGCCAGACACCGCATGACGAGGTCGACCAGCGGGCCGGTCAGGGCGCGGCCGCCGATCGTCGGCGGGGGCGGCGGCTGGGTCGCGTGGGCGACCAGGTAGTCGATGGCGGTGCGCCCCTCGAAGACGGGCCGCCCGGTGAGCATCTCGTACATGACCGCGCCGAGCGCGTAGAGATCGCTCCGCGGGGTGACCGGCCGCGACTCCGACTGCTCTGGCGAGATGTAGCGGGGCGATCCCACGGCCGCGCCGGTGCGGGTCAGCGTGGTCGCCCCCTCGTCCGCCGCCATCTTGGCGATCCCGAAGTCGAGGACCTTCACGAAGTCGCGCTTGCCGGCGATCTGCTCGATGAACACGTTCTCGGGCTTCAGGTCGCGGTGGATGATGCCCTTGCCGTGGGCCTCGGCGAGCACCTCGAGCACCTGATGGGCGATGTGCGCGACGCGCTCGGCCGGCAGGGGCGCGTCGCGGGCGATGAGCGCGTCGAGGGGCTCACCGGAGAGATACTCCATGACCAGAAAGCGCGTCCCCGGCTCGCGGTGGCCGAAGTCGATGAGCTTCACCGCGTTGGGGTGCGAGAGCGAGGCGATGGCGCGGGCCTCGCGCTGGAAGCGGGCGATGTGCTCCAGCTTGCCCGCCAGCGGCTGGTGCAGGACCTTGAGCGCGACGAGTCGCCCGACGCCGATCTGCTCGGCCCGATAGACGGTGCTCATGCCCCCCTGGCCGAGCTCGTCGAGGATGCGGTAGCGCCCGGCGAGCTGGTCGCGGAGCACGTCGCGCGCGTGGGTGTCGAGCGCGGCCTCGTCCACGGTCTCGTAGCCGTCCTCGGGGCAGACGGCGGCGTCGGTGTAGGTCCGGCACACCGGGCAGATGCGGGCGCCCGCGGCGCAGATCAGCGCGCTGAGCTCGGCCATGGCCGCCTGGGCGGAGGGCCTGCCGGCCGGGTCCTTCGCCAGGCAGCGGGCGACGAGCGCGGCGAGACGCGGCGGGACACCGGCCACCTCGGAGAGCGCGGGCGCCGGGGCGTCCGAGGTGACGTCGGCCGCGAGCTCCCAGGCGCTCTCGGCCTGGTAGGGGCGGTGGCCGGCGATGAGCTCGTAGAGGACGACGCCCAGGGCCCACACGTCCGCGGCCGGCGTGGGGATCTGGCGCTTCCACACCTCGGGCGCCATGTAGGCCGGGCTGCCCTGGAGCGCCGGCTGGCTCTTCAGCACCGGCAGCGCAAGGTTGCTGTGGCGCGCCGCGCGGTCGGCGGCGGCCAGCGCGGGGTGGCCGTCGGGCAGCCGCCGCGCCAGCCCGAAGTCGAGCACGCGCAGGCGACCGTCGCGGCCGAACATGACGTTTCGGGGCTTGAGGTCGCGGTGGAGCACGCCGTGCCGATGGGCCTCGACCAGGGCGTCGGCGATGTCGCGGCCGATCCGCAGGGTCTCGTGCCGATCGGGCGGCCGGGCGTCGATGCGGTCCCGCAGCGTCTCGCCGTCGATGAGCTCCAGGGCGATGAAGGGCAGGCCCTCGTGCTCGCCGACGTGGTGGATCGTGACGATATGGGGGTGGTTGAAGCGGGCGGTGGTCCGCGCCTCGGCGAGGAAGCGCTCGGCGTCCGCGCCGTCCGCGAGCGCGTCGGAGCGGACGAGCTTGAGGGCGACGCGCCGGTTCAGCCGGGTGTCGCGCGCGAGGTACACCTCGGCGGTACCGCCGGCGCCGAGCAGCCGCTCGACGCGGTAGTGGTCCACCATCGACCCGGATGACAACCAACCGGGCCCGTCGGTCGCCTTCATGGGCACGAGCATACACCAGGACGGCGACGGTGGCTGCCTAGTCCCAATGCCGATCAGATAGGCCACAAGGCGCTGAACCGGAACGTCTTTTTCAACACGGAGAGCACGGAGCTCACGGAGGGGGAGCGGGTCGCGCCCGGAGTTTCGGCTCGAGCGGCCACACATCCTCCGTGCTCTCCGTGGCCTCCGTGGTGGAAAGATGTGTTCGATCTCAGAGGGTTGCCCCTAAGTGACCGGTATTGTACCTAGCCCACCAGCTCTCGCGCGAGGCGTGCCAGCGCGTCCGGGGAGACGTCGGTGAGGACCAGCTCGTGCCGATCCTGGCGGCCGATCGGGGGCAGCGCGTAGCGCGCGGGCGCGAGCTCGTACGCGCCCGCGCGGGCTGGCGCGGAGACCTCGCCGCGCGCGAAGTCGACGACGATCGGGCCGGTCGGCGCGGCCCGCCGGACACGCCAGCTCGCGCCGACCTGCACCGCCTCGAGCGCCATCGCGGACAGCGCGTGGTAGACGATGCGCGCGTCCTCCTCGGGGCGCGGCGGGAGCGCCGGGAACGCCACCGCGTCGAGGTCGGCGAGGTCCTGGAACGCCCCCGGATCCTGGCCCGCCGCGGTCGCGTAGAAGAGCTTCACCCAGCGGTCCGGCCGCGTGACGTCGGGGTGGAAGTGGATGGCCGGCGCCGTGCGGTAGGCCCGCCAGCCGAGCCGCGCGCAGGCCGCGGCGAGCCCCCGCGGGAGCGCCTCCTCCCACGACGACAGGCCGGCCTGGGCGGCCAGCACCGGCCCCTCGCCGCAGGCCCGGCACAGCGCCTCGCCGACCTGGGCGAACCACGGCCAGCCCGTGAGCCCGTTGTCGTCGCCGGGCGCGGGGAAGGCCGCCGTCTCGTCGAGCACGATCCCGAGCCACCCGGCGAGCGCCTCGTCGAGGTACGGCGGCAGGAGCGTCTCCCGGCTCGGCGCGAAGTGCAGGATCTCGTGGAGCATCGGCTGCGCGAGCCGGTGGTCGACCCCCGCCCAGAAGGCGTCGTCGGGCGCGTCCGCCGGCAGCGACGCGGCGAGGTCGTGGGGCAGCGCCTGAAACATCGGCTCGAGGCCGCCCCAGTAGGTCGTCACGTACCAATCGGCGACCGTCGCGAAGCGCGCGCAGTAGGCGTCGACGTCCGGGGCGCCCAGCGCGGTGGCGGCATCCAGCCCGTGCGCCGCGAAGCGCGCGAAGAGCCGCGCGAGGCCGCGTCGGAAGCGCGGCAGGCGCGGCCAGGGGGCCACCGTGTGGAAGAGCCGCTCGCCCAGCGGCGACCCGCCG
>SBGO01000513.1 GCA_006226565.1 Deltaproteobacteria bacterium
GCGCACGATGCCGACGAGCCAGGTGCGCACCGACGCCTCGCCGCGAAAGCCGCGCGCGCCGCGATAGGCCGCGAGGAGGCCCTCCTGGAAGGCGTCCTCGGCGCAGGCTGCGTCCCGGGCGAGCGCCCGCGCCACCGCCATCGCCGCCGCCTGATGACGCGTGACGAGGGTGTCGAAGGCGGCGCGGTCGCCGTCGCCGGCGCGGGCGAGCAGCCTCACGTCGTCTTGTTCTTCTCCATCGGGCATGTGCGCAGTCCGAACAGCGTGTAGAGCGGGCAGCTCCCGAGGAGGCCGGTGGCGAGGGGGACGATGCCCACGAGGCCCCACAGGGTCTTGGGGCCGACGAAGACGAGCAGGATGAGGGCGATGCCCACGAGGACCCGCAGCGCGCGGTCGAGGGTGCCTTCGTTCTTCGGGAGGATCTTGTCCAGCATGGCGGATTCCGTGGCAAGCGCCGCCGAGCGACGCGGGGATGTCCGCTAGAGCCGGATGCCGCCGAAAAGGATTCGGGGGGCCACGCTTTTTTTTCGTCGCCGCGGGCGGCGTCCTACCGGCCGGCCTCGCTATAGCAGCGGTTTCGCAGGTCGGCGTCGTGGATGAGCCCGCACTCGGAGCGGGAGCCGCGCACCACGGCGTAGCAGTAGTTGCGCTTGTCCGAGTCGTGGATGAGGCCGCACTGCGAGCTCTCCCCGCGGGTCGTGGCGTAGCAGAGGTTGCGGGCGTCGGAGTCGTGGATCAGGCCGCACTGGGAGGACGAGCCGCCGGCCTCGCCGTAGCAGCGGTTGCGGAGATCGGAGTCGTGGATGAGGCCACACTCGGAGCCCGACTTGCGGACGGTCGCGTAGCAATAGTGCCGCTGGTCGCTGTCGTGGATGAGCCCGCACGAGGACGCGTCGCCGCGCTCGCGTGCGTAGCAGAAGTTGCGCGCGTCGGGGTCGTGTATGAGCCCGCACTCGCTGGCGAAGGCGGGGCCGGCGGCGGTGACGGTGAGGGCGGCGACGAGGGCGGCGAGGAGCGGGCGCATGGCGCGACCTCCGGGATCGGGCGCGGGGTACGATCCTTGGACGCAGGAGGAGGCGATCCGGGGCAAGCCTCTTGCGATCGGTTGCGAGACCGGGGCGGCAGGTGAATCCTGTACGCCCGACGAGGAGGCGAGCGTGGCGCGGACGACCCGGTGGCGATTCGGGACCGTCGCGATCCTGATGATCGCGGGCTGTGGCAGCCTGCCGCCGCACGAGCCGCCCGTGCGGGAGCCGGCGATCGCCCGGCGGGCCCTCGAGGAGGGCGAGAGCGCGCGCGCGAGGCGGGCGGTCGACCTCCTCGCCGCGCGGCCACCTGGGAGCTTCGAGGCGGGCTGGGCGTCGGCGCGTGCCCTCCTCGAAGCGGGGCGCGTGCGGGACGCGGCCGCGGTCTTCGAGGCGGTCGCCACCGGCTGGCCCGGGCACGAGGCCGCCGACTCCGCCTGGTACAACGCCGGCTTCGCGTGGGGCGAGGCGCGCGATCGGGACCGCTCCCTCAACGCGCTCCAGGCGGTCGCGCACGACTACCCCGCGAGCGAGCTGGCGCCCAAGGCGGCGAGCGCGGCGGCGCTCCTCGCCGAGGAGGGGGGGAGGCTCGAGGAGGCGGTGGCGCGCCTCGAGCTCTTCGTCCGAGACGGCGCGCGCTGGCAGGATTGGGACGCGGCGCGGCGGGCCTGCCACCTGGCGTGGGTCGTCGGGGACGCGTACGTCGCCGTGCCGGCGTGCCGGCTCGCGGCGCGTGCCCCGGACGGCACGCCGCGGTGGCGTCTGCTCGCGGTCGAGGTCCTCGAAGGGGCGGGGCAGCTGCGCCAGGCGGAGCGGGAGCTGAGCGAGGTCCTGCGTGCCTCGCGCGCGCTTCCGGCCGTGATGGGCGAGGCGCTCGTGGCGAGCGCCCGGATCGCGACGGCGCGGGGCCAACGGGCGGCGGCCGCGCGGGCCCGGGAGCGGATCGTGACGCTGTGGCGGCAGACCCGGGAGCCTGGGGCCCTCCAGGAGGCGGCCGCGGAGATCCTGCTCTCGCGGGCGGACGCGCGGGCCGAAGCCGCGAACGCCATCCCGCTCGCGGGGGACCTGTCGACGTTGAAGCGGGCGCTCGAGCGCCGCGCGAAGGCCATCCGGGAGGCGGCGAGCGCCTACGAGGCGGTCTTCGAGCTGAAGGCGCCGGGCCCCGCGGCGCGGGCGGCGACCGGTACCGGGCGCCTGTACGAGGCGTTCTGCGACGCGATGGTCGCGGCGCGGCCCGTCGACGACGCGCTCTACGACACCTATCGGCCGGCGCTCGAGGAGCTGATGCAGCCGATCCGCGAGCGCGCCATCGCCGCCTACGAGTTCGCGCTGCGGGTGCGGGGGCCGTCGCCGGCGGTGGCGGAGGCGGCCCGGGCGCTGATGCGGCTCCGGCCCGACCGCTACCCGGTGGCGCGGGTTGCGGCGTTGGCGCCTGCGGTGGCGGAGGCTCCGGCGGGGGCGGAGGACGAGGCCGCGGCGCGGGAGGCCCTGTGGCGCGATCCGGACGACCTGAGCGCCATCCTCGCCGTCGCGGAGGTCGAGCTCTCCTTGGGGCGCGAGCGGGTCGCGCGCTACTACGCCCAGCGCGCGTGGGATCTCTCCTCCATCCAGCGGGTCGCCACGACCGAGGCCTTCTGGCTTCGACAGGCGCGCCTGCAGCGGGCGTTCGGGCTCTCGCTCGCCGAGCGGCACGCCCTCGAGCGCGGCGCGGAGGCCGCGGAGCCAACCGGGGAGGCCGCCATCCTGATGGGCGCGGAGGAGCTCGCAGGCCTCCGCTACACCGAAGCGGCGGAGGTCTTCGCCGGCGCCCTCGAGATCGGCGTCGAGCCGCGCTGTGAAGCCCGTCTCGGCGCGGTCCTCGCCGCCGTCGGGGTGGCCGAGGGCGACCCGGCCCGCTCCCCTCGCGAGGGGCTCGAGCGCTACCTCGACCGCTGTTCCCCGCCCCACCCGCTGGCGCTCCTGTGGCTTGCCCGGACGCGCCTCTCCGACGGCGAGCGGGAGGGGGCGCTCGCGCTCTGTCGGCGCTACCTCGCCGCACCGTCCCCGGAGGACCCGACCGACGGCCGGAGCTGGTGCGAGGCGCTGACCACGCTGTAGGCTCGTGGCCATGGACGTCGTGCGCCCCGCTCGGCCCGCTGACGCCGAGCCCATCGCCATCGTCCACCGCGTCACGTGGCGGCTGGCGTACCGCGGGCTCCTGCCCGCAGCGTATTTGCGGCGGCTCCGCCACGAGCCGCTGGTCGCGCGCTGGCGGGACGTCATCGCCGGACGCGGGCGACGCGATCGCGTCTGGGTCGCCGAGCGCGACGGCGGGATCGTCGGCTTCGCGGAGAGCGGCGCCTCCGACGCCCGGGACCTCGAGCCGGGCTTCGCCGGCGAGGTCTACATGCTCTACGTCCACCCCGCGCACCAGGGGCAGGGGCTCGGGCGGCGCCTCCTCGACGCCGCGCTCGCGGACCTCGAGGAGCGAGGCTTCTTCTGGGCCGTCATCGGCGTCCTCGAGCGGAACGCGCCGGCGCGGCGCTTCTACGAGCGCGCCGGCTTCGTCGCCGACGGCGCGCGCTGGGTCGACCACACGGGTGGCGGCCAGCACGTGGTCGTGCGCTACGCGCGGCCGCTGAACCCGCTCGTTCCTGACCCGTGAATCCTCGCGTTGCGTTGCATCACGAAGCGCCAGCGCTAGACTTGGATCAAGTTCTCGGGGATGGGGCCGTTCTCTATCGTGATGTCGACGTGTCCGTCACTGCGCGCTCGTATCCTGGTCCTCGGGCTCCTGGGTAGCATCACCGCGTTGCCGCTGGGCTGCGGCGACTACGAGGCCCAGGTTCCGCCGTCGCCCGTCGAGGACGTCGCCTCGGTCCGGGACACGCTGCGCGTGGACACCTCGGCCGAGGACACCGCGTCGACCCTCGCGTGCCCCGCCGAGCAGGGCCTGCGCGCGTGCCCGGGAGATGGCGCCTGCGCGCCGCTCGACGGCTGCTGCGAGGACGGCGAGTGCGAGGCGCCCGACACCTGCGGCGGCGCCGGGGCGGCGCACGTTTGC
>SBGO01000016.1 GCA_006226565.1 Deltaproteobacteria bacterium
TCTACGCCGGCGAGGGCTACGGCACCGACGGCGGCTCGGGCACCTTCTACCGCAAGGTGGGCTCGGCCTACGGCGACCTCCTCTTCGACAACAACGGGCAGGACACCTGGGACGGCTCCACGCCGCTCGTCTTCCAGGGCACCAACGGCGTCACGGGCGTGAGCGCCAACTCGCTCACCGACAGCGCGAGCACCTTCACCACCTACGGCGACCTCGACGACTACCTCATCAACCCGAAGGTCGGTCAGGGCACCGCCAGCCTCGGCGACGACACCACCTTCACCATCACCGCGACGGGCACCAACACCCTGACCCTCGACGGCGACCCGACCGGCGTCACCACGCCGGCCGTCGACACCTGGTCGGCCTTCTACCGCTTCGACAACGTCCAGATCCGCGGCAACGCCCGGGTCGCCGCCGACGCCGAGGTGCGCATCGAGTCCGGCGACATCGCCTCGGCCGACGCGACGAGCTTCTTCATCGACGGCGGCCTCGACGTCCGCACCCTCGACCTCAACGGCGTGACGACCCTCGGAACGAGCACGACCAACGGCGCCTTCGCGCTCGACACCCTCATCCAGGGCACCGACACCGCCTTCCCCTTCGACCTCGTCCTCAACGGCGGCAGCTATGTGAAGACCGTCGTCGACGCCGGGTCGATCACCGCCACCGGGGCGACGATGACCGCCGACGTCGTGCACGTCACCGGCGACGCCGCCTTCCAGAGCGGGAGCGTCCTGAACATCAACGACGACTTCGTCACGGTGGACGGCACCCTCACCGTCACGGGCACCAACACCAAGGTCACCCACGCCGCCACCGGCGAGGGCACCACCGAGCACAAGCTGCGCATCGCCGTCGGCACCCTCAACGTCACCAGCGGCGGCGTCATCGACGTCAGCGGCCGCGGGTGGGCCGGCGGCTCCGGCGGCGACTACGCCGGCCACGCGCTCCTGTCGAGCCTGCGCGCCCCCGACCAGTGCGGCGGCTCCCACGGCGGCCTCGGCGGGCGCTGCGCGTCCTGGGTCTTCGACTCCCTCTACCACCCCGTCCACAACGGCGGCGGCGGCGGCTCCTGGAGCAGCAGCAGCTACCCCGGCGGCGCCGGCGGCGGCAGCATCGAGATCATCGCGACGGCGTCCGCCAACCTCGACGGCGCCATCCGCGCGAACGGGGCCGTCGGCCACAGCTATGGCGGCGGCGGCGCCGGCGGGGCCATCTACGTCGCGGCGCCGAACATCAGCGGCGTCGGCCCCCTCGAGGCGTACGGCGCCAGCGTCAACACCAGCTACGGCGGCGGCGGCGCCGGCGGCATGATCGCCCTGGTCGCGTCGACCGCCCTCACCGGCCCCCTCGGGGGCGACACCCCGTGGACCGCGGTCAAGATCTACCCGGGCAACGGCGGCGGCGGTGAAGGCGGCTCCGGGACCTTCTACCGCAAGGTCGGCGGCGCCTACGGCGACCTCCTCTTCGACAGCAACAACCTCGCCAGCTACGCGGGCTCCACCCCCCTGGTCTTCCAGGGGTTGAGCACGGTGACGGCGGTCGACACGACGTCGGTCACCGACGGCAGCGCGACGTTCACCCTCCACGGGGACCTCGACGGCTACCAGATCAACCCGAAGGTCGGCCAGGGCACGGTCAGCCTCGGCGACGACACCGTCTTCACCATCACCTCAACGGCCGCCAACACGCTGACGGTCGGCGGCGACCCGAGCAGCGTCACCACGCCGGCGGTCGACGACTGGTCGGCCTTCTATCGCTTCGACAACGTCGAGGTGCGCGGCCGCGCCCAGGTCGTCGCCGACGCCGAGGTGCGCATCGAATCCGGCGACCTGCACTCCAACGACACGACGAGCTTCCTCCTCGACGGCCGCTTCGACATCCGCACGCTGGACCTCAACAACGTGACCCTCATCGGCAACGCCACGGCCTACGGATCGCTCGCCGTGGACACGCTCATCCAGGGCACCGACACCGAGTACCCGTTCGCGATGGTGCTCGACGGCGGCGCCTACACCGCCGACGTCGTCCACGCGTCCTCCCTCACCACGACGGGGGCCACCGTGACGGCCGGCACCATCCACGTCACCGGCGACGCGACCTTCGGGGTCGGCACGGTCGTCACCATCACCGGCGGCCTGCTCGCGGTGGACGGCACCCTCAACGTCACCGGCGCCGGCACCAAGCTCCTCCACCCGACGACCGGCGAGGGCCCGACCGAGTACAAGCTGCGGCTCGAGGTCGGCACCCTCAACCTCACCAGCGGGGCCGTCATCGACCTCAACGGCCGCGGCTGGGCCGGCGGCTCCGGCGGCGACTACGCGGGGCACGCGCCGCAGACGAGCCTGCGGGCGCCCAACCAGTGCGGCGGCTCCCACGGCGGGCTCGGCGGCCGCTGCTACGCCTGGGTCTTCGACTCCCTCTACCACCCCGTCCACAACGGCGGCGGCGGCGGCTCCTGGAGCAGCAGCAGCTACCCCGGCGGCTACGGCGGCGGCAGCGTCGAGATCATCGCCACCGCGTCGGCCAACCTCGACGGCGCCATCACGGCGAACGGGGCCGTGGGCCACAGCTACGGCGGCGGCGGCGCCGGCGGCTCCATCTACGTCGAGGCGGCGACCATCAGCGGCGGCGGCCCCCTCGAGGTCTACGGCGCCACGAGCAACACGAGCTACGGCGGCGGCGGCGCCGGCGGCATGATCGCGCTCGTCGCGTCGACCGCCATCAGCGGCACCCTGGGCGGCGCGACCCCGTGGACCGCGGTCAAGATCTACCCGGGCAACGGCGGCGGCAGCGAGGGCGGCTCCGGCACCTTCTTCCGGCGGGTCGGCGGGGCCAACGGCGACCTGCTCCTCGACAACAACAACCTCACGCCCTTCGCCGGCGCCACGCCGCTCCGCTTCCAGGGGACCACGAGCACCATCACGAGCATCGACGCGACCTCGCTCACCGACGGCGCGACGATCTTCGACCAGCACGGGGCGGTGGACGACTACCTCATCAACCCCGACGTCAGCCAGAACGTGACGCCGACCCTCGACGACGAGGCCGTCTTCACCATCACGGGGACGTCGAACAACACCGTGACCCTCGACGCCGACCCGACCGGCGTCGGCGCCGCCACCGAGACCTGGGCGGCCTTCTACGTCTTCGACAACCTCGAGGTCCGGGGCCGCGCCAGCCTCCAGGCCGACGCCCAGATCCTGGTCTACGAGGGCGACATCAGCAGCGGCGACAGCGTCACGCTGTCCCTCGACGGCTCGCACATCGACGTCGAGGTCCTCGACATCTGGAACGTCACCAGCGTGCCGCTCCTCAACGGCGCGACGCTGACGACCGGGACCCTCGTCGGCGGCGGCAACCCGGGCGCGGTCCTCGCCACGCCTCCCTGAGCCGCCCGCCCGCCGAAACGACGCGCGCCGCCCCCTCGGGGACGGCGCGCGCGAGGGTGGGCGTGGGCGTGGGCGTGGGCGTGGGCGTAGGCGTGGGCGTGGGCGGAGGCGGACGCGGACGCGGAGGCGGAGGCGGACGCGGACGCGGACGCGGACGCGGAGGCGGAGGCGGACGCGGAAGCGAAGGCGAAGGCGGAGGCGGCAGTGGTTTGGTCGCGGCCGTGGGACGCCTGAGCGTAGCCGCGTGCTCGCGCCCCGCGAGGCCAAGCCCGTCCTCGCCGTCCTCGCCGTCCTCGCCGCGTTCTGCTGTCGTCACCCAGCCAATCCGCACGGCGCGGCTGCGGGTGGCTCCGGGCGGCTCCGGGCGGGTGGCGACTGCGTCGCCAGCCTTGCGGGGCGCTTGCGCGCGCGGCTCGGGGAATGCGTCCCCCGTCGGCAACAGGGACGGCGGCGGACGATCCCTCTCACCTCCACCGACGAGGAGCCGCCCACATGCTTCGCATCTACCCAATCGCCCTTCAGCTCGCCTCGGACGCCGTCCACGCCGCCAACCTCATCGCCCGCAAGGACCCGGATCTCGCCAGGCAGCTCCGGCGGGCGTCCGTCAGCGTCCCCCTCAACATCGCCGAGGGCTCGCGGGCCCGCGG
>SBGO01000440.1 GCA_006226565.1 Deltaproteobacteria bacterium
CTCAAGGCGCGGAGCCCGTCGTGCGGGGTCGGGGCGACGTCGATCGACGGCGCCGTGAAGCCGGGAGACGGCGTCTTCGCGGCGCTGCTCCGCGACCTCGGCGTCGCGCTCGCGACCGACGAGGATCCGCTGGGCTGACGGCTCGGCGCCGAGGCGAGAGCGGACGCGCAGGCAGGCCCGCGCGTCCGCCGCGGCCTACTGGTGCGCGATCAGGTACGCCTTCACGAAGGCGTCGATGTCGCCGTCGAGGACACCGGTGACGTTGCTCGTCTCGTGCTCGGTCCGGAGGTCCTTCACGATCTGGTAGGGGTGAAGGACGTAGTTCCGGATCTGGCTGCCGAAGGCGATGTCCTGCTTGGACGCCTCGACCGCGTCGCGCTCGGCGGTGCGCTGGCTCATCTCGAGGTCGTAGAGCCGCGCCTTGAGCATCTTCATGGCCTTGGAGCGGTTCTTGTGCTGGCTCCGCTCGGCCTGGCACTGCACCACGATCCCGGTCGGGATGTGGACGATGCGGATGGCGCTCGACGTCTTGTTGACGTGCTGGCCGCCCGCGCCCGAGGCCCGGAAGGTGTCGACCCGGAGGTCCGCCTCGTTGATGTCGATCTCGATGTCGTCGTCGAGGTCGGGGTAGACGAAGCAGGCCGCGAACGCCGTGTGCCGGCGCGCGTTCGAGTCGAAGGGCGAGATGCGCACCAGGCGGTGGACGCCCGCCTCGCTGCGCAGCATCCCGTAGGCGTACTCGCCGCGGACCGCGATGGAGGCCGACTTGATGCCCGCCTCTTCACCGGGCTGCTCGTCGAGGAGCTCGACCTGCCACCCCTGCCGCTCGCAGTAGCGGGAGTACATCCGGAAGAGCATCTCGGCCCAGTCCTGGCTGTCGGTCCCGCCGGCGCCGGCGTTGACGGTCAGGATCGCGTCGGCGCCGTCGTGCTCGCCGCTCATCATGCGCGCGAACTCGAGGTGCTCGACGAGCCTGTCGGCGTGGTCGAGGTGCTCGACGATCTCCGGGCCCACGGAGGCGTCGTCCTCCATGTCGCCGAGCTCGATGAGCACGGCCGCGTCCTCGACGAGCTGCGCCGGGCGCGCGATCTTCTCGAGGGCGTCCTGGAGCGTGCCGCGCTCCTTCAGCAGCGCCTGTGCCCGCTCGTTGCTGTCCCAGAGGTCGGGAGCCGCGAGCAGGTGCTCGAGCTCGCTCAGTCGCGCTTCGGTCGCCGCGACGTCAAAGACGCCCCCTCAGCGCATCAAGGCGCTGCTGGAGGTCGCGGACACGGTCCTTCTCGGGCTCGAACATGCCATCTCTCCGTGGTGCGGCGGCGCGCGGGCCGCGGCTGGGGGCCGGAATCGTACTCGACCGCCCCCCCTTTGCAAGGGATTGCGGCCGGGCGTCGGCGCGCGGGCACGAAAAAGGGGAGGAGGCGCTGGGCCTCCTCCCCTTTCATTCGGTCGCGACGATCAGTTCGCGAAGGGATCCGTGCACTCGACGCCGCTGAGCTGCGAGCCGATGCGGCAGTACTCGAGGTCGACGTAGGTCTGCGCGCCGACCGAGTCGTACCACGAGATCACCGCCTGGTCCGTGCCCTGGACGATGATGTGGTCGCTCTCGAGGACGGTGCCGGCCGTCCAGGCGCCGTCGGGCGAGCTCGCCTCGGTGAACATCCAGTAGGTGTGCTCGTTGAGCTGCTCCGGCTTCTCGGCGCACATGAACCAGCCCTTGCCGGTCGTGACGCCGCCGCTGTCGTCGACGATGTGGATCGAGAAGGTGTTGCCGTCGATGAACAGCGTCTCCTTGTAGTTGTCGAAGTCCAGCACCGGCGGGCTCGCCAGGCCGTCCTTCACGGCGCGGTACTTGCCCTGGAAGTTCAGGCGGCCCATCGGGCAGCCCTGGCAGGTGTAGGTCGTGCTACCGGCGGTGAGGCCGCACCACGGGTACTCGAAGCCGACGTTCGAGGCGTCGCTGTTCGCTCCGGTGCAGCCGGCGGCGGGGGTGGGCTCGGTGCACGTCACGCCCTCGGACGACACGCCCGTCACCGACGACGTGTTCGCGTTGGTGTTCGTGTCGGTGGTGACCGTGTCCGTGCCGTTGGTCGTGTCGGTGGTCGTGCCACCGCCATCGTCTCCGCACGCCGCGACGAGGAACAACGCGGCGAACGCCCACGCCAGATGGAAACGCTTCATGCCAGGACTCCTGATATCCGGAACGCTCGAGGGAGGGGATTGCGTCGTGCGCCCGGACACGGGATCCGCGCCGTGTGCGAGGGGGTGCACACGCAACGCGACCGACGGCCCGAGCAGTGAAGGGCAGTCTAGCCAAACGTCGGGGAAGGAACAACCGGACCCGAGCGCTTCCCCCGCAGTGCGAGATCCAACCGCGATCCACGCGGGCGCGGCGGCGGCGCGTCGCGCGTCGGGGCATCCAAACACAAGCAGCCCGGTGCACGCGACCTTCACAGGTCCGTGCCCAGGCTCGCAGCGCGATCGCGTCAGGCGACCGCGCGGGCTCGTGGCGCGTGCGCGGTGGGATCAACCACCGCTCACGGCGCTCAGGACTTGCTGAGCTCCTCGGCGATCCACTTGCGCAGACCGCTGATCTCGCTCTTCCGGAAGCGGCGCTTCTGGTCCTTGTTCAGGTTGCCGAACTCGACCTTGAAGCCCCGGCGCAGCTCGCGCTTCTTGGCCTTCCGCTCCTGCCGATCAGCGATGTTCTTGGTGTTCGCCACGTCTACCCTCTCGTCTATCTCGGCCGCGGTCGCCCGTCGGCGGGCCCGAAAGGCCCAATCGTCGCCAGATCTCGCCCGCAAACCGCGGCGCGCGCTCGCAAAGCCGCGGGGTTGTAGCGTCCCCCCGCGGCCCACGTCAACCCTCGTCTTCGACCCCGGGCGCGAAGAGCTCGAGGAGCAAGGCGACACCGTAGCCCGTGCCACGCTCGCGGGCCTCGGCGGGGCCGGCGATGTCGACGTGCAGCCACGGCTTGTCGTAGCTGCCGAGGTGCTCGGCGATGAACTGCCCGGCGCACGACGACTGCGCGTTCATCCGATCTTTGACGGAGTTCTTCAGATCGGCGACCCGGCTCTTGAACTCGTCGCGGAAGATCTCGGGCGCGTAGGGCAGGGCGTGGACGAGGTCCCCCGACGCGCGCCCCGCCACGATCGCGCGCTGCTCGAGCGCCTCGTCGTTGCACACGATCGCGGCATGCCGCCGCCCGGTCGCCAGCAGCTGCGCCCCGGTGAGGGTCGCCATGTCCACGATCACCTGCGGCTCGAGCTCGGCCACGGCGTAGGCGACACCGTCGGCCAGCACCAGCCGCCCCTCGGCGTCGGTGTTGTTCACCTCGACCGTCTTGCCCGAGTACATGTGGAGGATGTCGTCGGGCCGGATCGCGTCGGGCCCGACGCTGTTCTCGGCGAGGCACAGGACGGCGTCCAGCGGCCGCTTCCAGCCGAGCCGCGCGGCCGCCCGGAAGGCCCCGAGCACCGCCGCGGCGCCGGCCATGTCGCCCTTCATCCCGGGCATGTCGTTCTTGCCTTTGAGGCTCAGGCCGCCGGTGTCGTAGACGATGCCCTTGCCGACCCACGCGACCCGGTCGCCCGCGGCGTCCTCGGGCGCCCAGCGCAGGTGGACCAGCGCCGGCGGGTGCGACGCCGCCCGACCCACCCCGGCCAGGCCGCCGAAGCCGCGCTCGGTCAGCGCGTCGCCGGTGATGACGGTGCAGCTCGCGCCGACCTCCGCCGCGACGGCCTCGGCGCGCTCGACGAAGGCCGTCGTGTGGAGCTGGCTCGCGGGCATGTCGACCAGCTCGCCGACCATCCGGATGGCGTCGGCCGCCTCCTGGATGCGCTTCACGTCCTCCACCGGGCCGTCGGGCGCGAGGAAGCCGATCTCCATCGTGCGCGGGGCTCCAGCCTGGGCCTTGCTGCGGTCGGACCAGGCCGGCACCGCGCGCGCCGCGGCGCAGCCGGCGGCGAAGGCGTGGGAGGCGTCGTCGAGGGCGATGAGGACGGCCGTCAGGCCGCGGACCGCGCGCCCCCGGAGCCCGTCGG
>SBGO01000596.1 GCA_006226565.1 Deltaproteobacteria bacterium
TCGGCTTCGCCTGCACCGCCGGGACCGCGGCAGGGGTCGACACCGCCCTCTACATGGACCCCATCGGCCTCAACTGCGGCGTCGCGGCCGCGGGGACGCCGGACCTGACCCTCTCCCCCGCGGGCGCCCCGGGCAACCAGTGCACGGCGGGCAGCGTCTCCGCCTGCGCCGTCGTCGACGAGCTGTCCAGCGTCGTCGCCGACGACTACCTCTACCAGGTCGCCGTCTACCGCGGCGAAGAGGCCCTGACGAGCGGCGGCGCCGCGGCGCACAAGTCCTACTGGAACGTCGCGCTCGGCGTGACCGCCGCCATCGGCGACTGCACCCTGCTGGCCCGCGCCACCGCCGACGACATCAGCGACGCCCTCGACGGCATGGCGGGCGGCGTGGTGACCGCCGGCGCAGTCTACCCCTACGTGAGCTGGGACGTGCCGCTCGGGAGCTGCGCCGAGGAGCCGCTCAGCTTCGACGGCACCGGGACGGTCCAGACCGCCTACACCGGGACCGGCGACGGCGCGACCGCCTTCGCCTACGCCTACGCCGCCGGGCTCGCGACCGCGCCGGTGTGCTCGCCCGCCTGCGACGCCGGCTTCCTCTGCACGGGCCCGGCGACCTGCACCGACATCGACGAGTGTGCGCTCGACAACGGCGGCTGCTCGGCCAACGCCACCTGCGCCAACACCCCGGGCTCCTTCACCTGCACCTGCGACGCCGGCTACAGCGGCGACGGCGTGACCTGCACCGACGTCGACGAGTGCGCCGTCGACAACGGCGGCTGCTCGCCCGACGCGACCTGCACCAACACCCCCGGCTCGTTCTCCTGCGCCTGCAACTCCGGCTTCACCGGCGACGGCGTCGACTGCATCCTCGCGGTCAGCGTCGCGGCCTCGACGACCGACTACGACCTCTTCACGGCGACCGGCAGCCCGACGACGCCCCACCACTACCTCGTGACCATCGCGCCGGGCGTCACCGTGAGCGCCTCGTCCACGGCGACCGCCGCCCTCCGCACCGGCGCCCTCCCCGCCGGCTCGACCGTCGACCTGGTCAACCACGGGAGCCTCCTCGGCGCGGGCGGCCGTGGCGGCACGGCCGGCGGCACCAGCTATGGCGTCACCGACGGCTACCCGGGCGGCGACGCCCTCGCCACCGACGTCCCGATGACCGTCGACAACACCGACGGCTACATCTTCGGCGGCGGCGGCGGCGGCGGCGGCGGCAACCTCTGCACGCGCAGCAACGTCCTGGCGTGCGGCGGCAGCGGCGGCGGCGGGCGCGGCAAGATCCCGGGGGCGGCGGGGACCATCGGCGCCTGCTTCGCCGGGGCCAACTACCCCAACGGCGGTCCGGGCGGCGCCGGCACCGAGAGCGCCGCCGGCGTCGGCGGGGCCAACACCTCGAGCGGCTACTACCCGAACCAGTATTCGGCGCCCTGGTACTGCACCTCGGGCCACGGCGGCGCGGGCGGCGACTGGGGACAGGCCGGCGCCTCGTCCACGGCCTCCATCCTCGACGGCGCCCAGCAGTACCCGGCCCGGGCCGGCGGAGCCGCGGGCGCCGCAGTCCGGCTGAACGCCGGCGGCTCGGTGACCTGGCTCGGCGGCAACGACGCCACCCACGTGAAGGGCCCCGTGCTGTAGCGCGCTCGGATCCTGCTCGAAGCCGCGGACGCCCTCGTGATTACGGCCCTCTCCGTCGCGACCGCGGCGGAGGAGCACATCGCCATTGATGACGCTCAAAATCTCGTGCACCGTGCACCGAGATCCAGCCTCCAGTCCACGCTGGGTCCCCCCGCACCGCGAGCGCTCAACGATGAACGCCAGCCAGGCCGCCGCAGAGAGCCACGAGTCCGTGCTCGTGGACGTCCGTGAGCCCGCGGAGTTCCGCGAGCTCCACCTGGACGCCGCCGTCAACCTCCCGTCGACCCGCTCCCGCGTGGCCGACTACGAGCCCTACCGCGACCGCACCATCCGGCTCATCTGCAACAGCGGACGCCGCGCGCGGATCGTCAAGGCCGAGCTCGACGCCGCCGCGTTCCCGCGGGTCGAGGTCTGCGCCGTGCAGATGCAGGCCTACGGCGAGACCGGCCGGATCGGCATCGAGGGCGCGTGGACCCTGGACCGCCAGTTCCGCCTGGCCCTCGGCGTCCTGCTGCTCATCTCGCTGCTGGGGACCTACCTCGTGTCCCCCTGGTTCATCTCCATCGCGTGCGTCGTGGCCACCGCCCTGACCGTCACGTCGCTGCTGGACCGCTGCTACTTCAAGGTGCTCATCGCGAACATGCCGTGGAACCGGTGCCCCAAGCCGGAGGCGTCGGCCTCGGAAGCGAGCGGCAGCGCGACCGTCTCGAGCTGAGCCCCCGCCCGCGTCAGGGCTCGGGCGTGCCGTCGACCACCCACGGCAGGTTGAAGCGGTGGAGCTCGATGCCCCGGTGATTCCCGGCGCCGGCCTCCACCCGCTCGACCAGCGCGGCGACGTGGTAGTCGGCCGTCTTGGTCATGCTCGAGTAGCCGCCCAGGTGGAGGTCGCAGGTCTGCGTCGCGGTCAGGTCGTCGTGGAGCTGGCGGCTGATGGGCCAGGTCACGCCGTTGTCGTAGCTCAGGCGCACGCGCATCTTGCAGCGCTCCGCGGTCGACGCCGGGTTGAGGAAGACGATGCGGTGCGGCGAGGTGGTGTACACGATGGACGACCCCTCGACGCGCGGGTCGTAGAGCGTGTCGTGCGGGGCGAAGGCGGCGAAGCCCCCCTCGATGGAGCCCCGCGACAGCCAGCGCCGCTTGGCCGTCTCCCACACGCTGCCCACGGCGCGGTCGTTCCGAAGGAGCCGCCCGTCGGAGAGCTCGACGACGGTCCCCTCGCTGGTCCCGCCCGGCAGGGGCGCGTAGTGCCAGGTGGCGCCGTGGTCGTCGCTGTAGATGTTGCGCCTGATGGCCGGGACGACGAGGCGGCCCGGGTGCGGGCCGCGCGACGTCTGGATCCCGACCCCGGGCCCCATGGCGTCCCACGCCGTCCCCGCGGGCTGTAGCGTCGCCGTCATGTCGACGGGGCTGCTCCACGTCAGCCCGTCGTCGTCGCTGTGCGAGACCTTCACCGGCCGGTCGCCGGGGCCCACCGCGGTCGTCGCCGCCCCGGTGCACGGGTTGAGGCCGCCCGACTGGCTCTTGTCCGCCGCGTTCCACGACATGAAGAGCCAGATGCGGCCGGTCTGCTGGTCGACCACGGCGGTCGGGTTGCCCCACGTCCCCGCTCCGGAGCCGACCACCTCCCGCAGCGCGCTCCAGCTCACCCCGTGGTTCACCGAGCGCTTGTAGACCAGGTTGATGTTGCCGAAGTCGGCGTGGGAGCACTGCCGCCCCTCGGCGAAGGCCAGCAGCGTCCCGCTCTTCGTGCGGACGATCGAGGGGATGCGGAAGCTGTGGTAGCTGACGTTGAACGCGTCCGTCGCCGGGTTGAAGAGCAGCGTCGAGGTGTGGTGCTGGGTCTTCGTGTGCACGTCGGTCCCGCCCGTGCTCCCGGTCCCCGGATCGACGCAGTAGCGCGTGGGGCCCGCGGTCATGCAGCTCTCGCTGCTCGGGCAGCTCCCGCAGGCCAGCGCCGCGCCGCAGCCGTCGGGGACGGTGCCGCACGCGGCGCCCACCTCGGCGCAGGTCGCGGGCGCGCACACCTCGCCGCAGCGGTTGGCCGTCTCCGCACCGCAGACCAGGCCGCCCTCGCAGCCCCCGCACGAGAGCTCGCCGTCGCAGCCGTCGGAGACGGTGCCGCACTCGGCCCCGAGCGCAGCGCAGGTCGTGGGCGTGCACACGGCATCGCAGCGGTTGGGGGCCTCGGCGCCGCAGACCAGGCCGCCCTCGCAGCCGCCGCAGTCCAGCTCCCCGTCGCAGCCGTCCGAGACCGCGCCGCAGTCGGCCTCCTGCTCGGCGCAGGTCTTGGGGACACAGGCGACATCAACGTCCCCGACCTCGACGTCCACAACCGCGACGTCCCCGACCGCGGCGTCCCCGACCGCGACGTCCCCGACCGCGATGTCCACAACCGCGGCGTCCACGACCGCGACGTCCCCGACCGCGACGTCCCCGACCGCGACGTCCCCGACCGCGACGTCCCCGACCGCGACGTCCCCGACCTCGACGTCTCCGACCTCGACGTCCGCTACCTCGACGTCCGCGAGCACCTCGAAGTCCGCGAGCCCATCCTGCACGGCGCGCCCGCCGTCGGCGCCGCACGCCCCCAGCGCGGTCAGGAGAGAGAGGGCGACGCAGGCCTCGAACGTCCTCGCGCAGGCTGTCCTCACGGTGGGCTCCCTCCGGGCTGGCGGCCGGCGCGTCTCGCACCGAGACGCCGACGATACCACCCGCGGAGCGCCGGCGATCGACCAATCGCGCGGGCCGTCGAACCGCGGGCCCGGGACGGCAGAGGGTCCCCCCCTGCCCCATCCCGTCCGCCGGACCTCCGTGGCGCGGAGGTCCTTCGCCCTCGTGCCGAGCGCGTCGTCCTGCTCTTGGCGACGCGGCGTCAGCTGTTCGTCTGCGCGGTCGGGCACACGTCCGGATCCGGGAGGGCCGCCGCGTCGGTGTCGTCGTCGGGCCCCGGGCACGCGACGTCGAGCCCGTAGGAGGTCATCGACATCGACCCGAGGTCGTAGCCGTCGACCAGGACGCCGGCCGGGGTCCCCGCGGCGGCGGCGAGCCCCGCGAGCGTGACGAGCGGCAGGAAGTGGTCGGGCGTCGGCACGGCGCGCCGGTAGTCCGGGTGCTCGTGCAGCCGGAGGACCTCCTCCGGCGCCGTCACCAGGGCCTCGCGCGCCGCCTCGTCGAAGCGGTGGGCCCAGCCGAACCCCTCCCCGCGCATCCTGAAGCTCACCTCGCGCAGGCTGTGAACGACGTTGCCGCTCGCGAGAATCAGCACACCTCGGTCGCGCAGGGGCGCGAGGCGCGTCGCGAGCTCGAAGTGATACGCCGGCTCCTTGGTCGCGTTGACCGAGAGCTGCAGGACCGGCACGTCGGCGTCGGGGAAGACGTGCGCGAGCACCGACCACGCCCCGTGGTCGAGGCCCCAGGAGTCGTGGTCGGGCCCGCACCAGAGGGGCTTGACGACCTCGATGACCTCCCCCGCCACCTCCGGGGCCCCCGGCGCCGGGTACTGGAACTCCGCCAGCGTCTGCGGGAAGCCGTAGAAGTCGTGGATGGTCCGGGGCTTGCGCATCGTGGTGACGGCGGTGACCCCGATGTACCAGTGGGCCGACACCATCAGCACGGCGCGGGGCTTCGGCACCGCCTGGCCCAGGCGACGCCAGGACGCCGTGTAGCGGTTCGCCTCCAGCGTGTTCATGGGGCTGCCGTGGCCGATGAAGGCGGCGGGCATGCGGGTGGGCTGGCTCATCGCATTCCTCCAGGGGGCCGCGGCCGCGGCGACGCGCGCGTCAGCCGGGGCCGCTTCAGTCGATTTTCGGGGGGCGGACAGGCTCTACCTCGCCGCGCGGCCGGAGACAACGGCCCGGGCGTGCCCGTTCAGCGCGCCGCGCCGACCAGCGGGCGCGGGCCGATGGGCACGATCCCGGTCGGGTTGATCGCCCGGATCGAGGCGTAGCCGCGCCGCATCGCGTCGAGGTCGCAGGTCTCGGCGACCCCGGGGACGGCGTACATCCGCTCGAGGTGCGCCTGGATGTTGGGGTAGTCCGCCACGCGCCGGAGGTTGCAGCGGAAGAGCGGCACGTAGGCCGCGTCGAAGCGGAACGTCGTCACGAAGAGCCGGATGTCGGCCTCGGTGAGCTGGTCGCCGACGAGCCACCGGCGCCCCTCGAGGTGCGCCTCGACGCGGTCGAGCGTCGCGAAGACGCCCACGACCGCCTCGTCGTAGGCCGCCTGGGTGGTCGCGAAGCCGGCGCGGTACACGCCGTTGTTCAGCGGGCCGTACAGGCGCTCGGACCAGGCGTCGATCTCCTCGACCAGGTCCGCCGGCCGGAGGGACGGCGCGTCGCTGGGGAGCGCGTCGAGCATCGCGAGGATCTCCGACGACTCGTTGTTGACGATGCGCTGCTCCTGCTCGTCCCAGAGCACCGGCACCGTCACGCGCCCGGTGTAGTCGGGGTCGGCGCGCAGGTAGAGCTCGTAGAGGTGCTGCTCGCCGTGCGGCGCCATCGCGCGGTCCTCGAAGCGCCAGCTGCGGTCGGTGAGCGCGTTGGCGAAGTGGACCGGGACGAGGTCGCTCAGCCCCTTCAGCGCGCGGGCCAGGAGCGTGCGGTGGGCCCAGGGGCACGTCCACGCGACGATGAGGTGGTAGCGGCCGGCGCGCGGGCGCTCGAGCGGGATCCGGTCCCGAAACGCGCTCGGCTTGCGGAGGAAGGCGCCGTCGCCGTCGCCATCCGTGGGTCGCCAGTCGCCCTCCCACTGGCCTTCGATCATCCTCGCCATGTCGTCCTCTCCTCTCTCTCGATCCCCGAGCGCGCGGCAGCCGCGCCGCCTCTTGGCGAGGCGGCGCCGCACGCGGGGAGCCGCGTCACCCGTGCAGGAGCTCGAACCCGATCTGGGGCCCCATGCCCAGCACGCAGGCGAGCAGGATGTTGAGCGTTGCCATGTCTCGGCTCTCTGTGCCGGCCGTGCTGGAGGAGGCCGGCTCGCGTCAGAGTCTCGCGGATCTTCGTGCCGGGTTCACCCCGTCGGTCAGTTGCCGAGACCGATCTGGCGCATGAACTCCTGGTTGTCCCAGAACAGGTACTCCTCATCCATGACGCCCTGCGCGTTCCAGTGGCCGATGGTCGCCATGCGGATCTTGAACGCCTTGCCGGTGGGCGGGATGGTCTTGCCGTCGCCGATCGGCATCGGCTCGCTGAAGGTCCCCTCCATGATGCCGATGACCGCGGTCCACTCGCCTTGGCCGACCTTGACCGGGTGCTCCTTGATGCGGGTGTCGGGGGCCCACACGAACATCGCGCTCAGGTCGGCGATGTGCCGCTCGATCCCGGTGGTGAAGTGGCCGTCCGGCCAGTGCACGAGGATGTCGTGGGAGTGGCTCTTGTGGAGCTCGGTCCACTTCTGGTTCGTGAAGACGTTGAAGTCGAGGTCATCGAAGTTCTCGAGGTTGGCGGCGATGCGAGCCGCCTCCTGCTCGAGCTTGGACCCCTGGGACGTGGTGGCGCAGCCGGCGAGCGCGGCGAAGGCGGCACCGAGGACGGCGAGACGGGCGATGTTGGAGGTCGATTTCATGAGGTTCTCCTTCTTCGAGCTGAGTCGCTCGGTTGACACAGAACCCCAAAGCAACGCCCGTGCCATTTACCCAACATCCTGATTTCAAAGAAAACGCCACAAACACACACAGAGCCACGGACACCAGCTCAATCAAAACGACCGACACTATTCGTTCACATTGAACGATCAACCCGGACAGTGCCACCTCGACCCCGCTCGAAGCTGCCGTGGACCGAAGCCGGGACGCGGAGAACGCGCGCTTGATGAAGCTGCGACCGCGCCGAGCCTCCTCCAGCCGCGGCGGTCGACGCCGTGCCGGTGGCGTCGCGGCCAATCAATCAAAATGATATAACGCCATCGTTCAGCTTGAACGGAGGCGCTGATGCGTATCGAGGACCTCGACCTGCACGAGCTGCTCCGCGCCGACCCGCGAGGGGGGCTGCTCGAGTTCGTGGGGGAGCGCGCGCTCATCATCGACGCCGTCGCCCTCGGGCTGTGGCGCGCCGAGATCGTCCACTCGCTCGGGATGGACGCGGCCCGCGGCATCATGACCCGCTTCGGCTACGCGCACGGCTGGCGGGTCGCCGAGACCCTGCGCGAGGCGTTCGCGTGGGACGACGTGCACCAGTGGCAGCTCGCCGGGGCGCGGTTCCACACCCTGCAGGGGATGGTGCGGATCGAGCTCATCGAGCGTGAGGACGCCTCCGCGGCGGCCTTCGCCGAGTCGATCTGGCACGACTCCTTCGAGGCCGAGCAGCACCTCCTTCACCACGGGCGCGCCGACCAGCCGGTCTGCTGGAGCCTCTGCGGCTACGTCAGCGGGTATTTGAGCCGCACCAGCGGGCGGGAGATCCTCTGCGTCGAGCGGCAGTGCGTCGGACGCGGCGACCCGGTCTGCGAGCTGGTCGGCAAGTCGAAGGAGGAGTGGGGTGACGAAGCGGCCGAGCACGCCGCCTTCTACCGCCGCGAGCAGATCGACGACGTGCTCGGGAGCGTGGCGGCGCGCCTGCGCCGGGCCGACGCCCGCCTCAGGTCGCACCGGCGGCGCCTGGCCCAGGTCGCCGGCGGCGAGGTCGACGACGCCGGGATCGTGCTGCACAGCTCGGAGATGCGGCACGTGGTGGACCTCGCGCGTCGCGTCGCCCCCGTCGACTCGACGGTCCTCATCACCGGCGAGAGCGGCGTCGGCAAGGAGCGCATCGCCCGCCTCATCCACGACAGCTCGCCGCGGATGGCCGGCCCGTTCGTCGCGGTCAACTGCGGCGCGATCTCCGAGACGCTGCTGGAGAGCGAGCTCTTCGGCCACGTGAGGGGCGCGTTCACCGGCGCCACCTCCGATCGGGCCGGCCTGTTCGAGGCCGCCAACGGCGGGACCCTCTTCCTCGACGAGGTCGGCGAGCTGCCCCCCGCCATGCAGGTCAAGCTCCTGCGCGCCCTGCAGGAGCGCGAGGTGCGCCGGGTCGGCGACAACCGCAGCCGCAAGATCGACGTGCGCATCGTCGCGGCGACGAACCGGGAGCTGCGCGCGGCCGGCCCCGGGGCCTTCCGCGAGGACCTCTACTACCGCCTGCGCGTGGTCGAGATTCGCGTGCCGCCGCTGCGCGAGCGCAAGGACGACATCCTCCCGCTCGCCCGGTACTTCCTCGACAACACGGCGCGCCGGCTCGGCGAGGCGGTCCGCTGCACCGGCTTCTCCGCCCAGGCGGCCGACCAGCTGCTGCGGCACGACTGGCCGGGCAACGTCCGCGAGCTGGAGAACGCCGTGGAGCGCGCGGTCGTCGTGGCCACCGGCCAGCGCGTCGAGCCCGAGGACCTCCCCGAGGAGGTGCGCGCGGCGCGGACGAGGCCGATCGGTCCGCCGCGCGGCCAGTCGCTCGCCGAGGTCGAGCGCGAGCACATCCTCGCCGTCCTCGCCGCCCACGACGGGAACCGCGGCCAGACCGCCGAGCAGCTCGGCATCGGATCCGCGACGCTCTACCGCAAGCTGAAGCGCTACGAGGAGGAGGGGCACTTCCACCCGTCGGCGTAGGCACGCGCCCGGAGTGGCGCCCCATTTCCCGCCACCCGCGGGCTGGAGTACGCTCCGCCCATGAAGTGGAACGAGCTCGAAGCAGGGCTACGCGCCCACGCCCCCCTCGGCACCCTCGACACCTATGGCGAGGTCCGCGACAGCGAGGGGCGCTACCCGCTGCTGCGCTTCCGGACCCCGGGGTCGCGCCCGTGCGTCATCACCGCGGGCTGGCACGGCGACGAGCAGTCGGGCCCGATCTCGCTCCTCGAGCACCTGCCGGAGGTGGTCGACCACGCGCGCGCCCACGACGTCGCGCTGACCGTGTACCCGTGCCTCAACCCGTCGGGCTTCGACGCCTTCAGCCGCTACAACCGCAACGGCGAGCGGCCGAACAACTGGCTCATCGACTACGAGCTGCCCGACGGCCGCGTCGTCGGCGAGCTGCGGACCGTGGTGCCGTACACCCGGACGCTGCTCCGCACCGTCGGGCCGGCCGAGACCCTGGCCATCCTCGCCGAGCTGGAGCGGCTGCCGACCGCGCCCATCGGCGCCCTCGACCTGCACCAGGACCCGTACTTCGACGGCCACCTCGCCTACGCCTACGCCTTCGGCGACCCCGCGCCGTACATCGCCCTCATCGCAGAGACCGAGCGGATCGTCCCCATCGCCCGCTCGCACGAGGTCGACGACCACACGTTCTCCGACGAGCACGGCCTGGTCTACCTCCACGACGGCAGCATCACCGACTACTTCGTGCGCCGGGGCACGCTCTACAACGCGGTCGTCGAGACCACGACGGACACCGACATGACGCTGGCGTGCCAGGTCAATCGGGTCTGGATGCGCGGCTTCATCGACCTCTGCGCCCGGCACTGACCGCCACACGCGGCGGCCTGACGGGGCTCGTGGCGACCGCGGCGCATCGCACAGCGCCGGCGGCCGCAGCGACCGCGGCCGAGCGATTGAACACCGTTGCGGGTGATGATGGATCTTAGCGCAGCGCAACATGCGGCCTCCGGCCGGGCGCGCGCCCCCCTCGCCGCCTCTTTCCGTCCTACATCGACGCCCCATCGTGCCCCTCGGAGGGCCCCCTGCGTCTCGCCGACTACCAGGGCACCGCCTTCCAAGAGAACGGGCACGATCCCAACTACGTCACGGCCAAGCTCCTGAGCCTCGGCGTCCGCTGACGACGCCCCCTCGCGGCCCGCGGCGCCGGCCGCTGGCCGCGCCTTTTTTTAGCGACCCATCGTTCACCATTGCTGCACTGCACCGACGCGGATACGCTCCGCCAGCCCGCTCGACGTAGCGGGTGACGCGCGAGCTGGTTGCGGGCCGCTCGGAGGTAAGGTGCCAAGAAGAAAGGTGTTTTCGCCCACGGGCGGGACGGCTCTGATGTGCGCTCTGGCCTTCACGGCGTGCGGGGGTCGCACCACGGGCGGCGCCGAGGGCGCGAGGGTCGAGATCGGCGTCGCCGCGCTCTCCCTCGCCGGCCTGACCGACGCCGAGTACACCCTGCGCGTGCGCCCGGCGGGCGGTGGGCTCGTGTGGGAGCGCACCGTGCGCGCGAGCGCCTACGGTGACGGAACGAGCCTCAGCTACGTCGGCCCCTGCGACGCCGATCCCGCAGCGCAACCGAACCGCGTCGAGCTCACGGTCGACCGCCTCTTCGACGCCCAGGGCGAGGTCGCCGGCGCGGCGTGGATGAACCCGACGGCGACGGCGCCGGTCCACCGCGACGTCGTCTGCGCCGCCGACGCCGACACCCCGGTCACCTTCGACCTGACCCTCGCCCGACGCGCCCAGCAGGGCTTCTTCGACGTCGCGGTCCAGTTCGAGGACGTCTTCTGCAGCGCCAAGGCGGACTGCGTCGACAGCGGCGGCACCGACCCGCTCCGCCTCGTCTTCGGCCCCGACGGGACGCGCCTGCCGAGCTACGTCGTCGCCATCGCCTGCACCTCCGGCGACGCCAGCGCCCCGGCCGACCTCTACCTCGACGACCCCGTCGTCACCTGCGCCAACGCCACCACCCCCGTCGCCATCGACCGCGGCCCGGGCAACCTCTACGACGCCACGTACCCCGCCCCGCCGCCGCTCGCCCAGGCGATGTTCTTCCGCTCGCTCGGCGCCCTCCCTGGCACCTCCGGCGGCGCCCCGCTGCAGTGGATCCACGCGTCCCTCGCCGTCGCGCTCGACCCGGCGGCCGAGGGCCCGTGCACCCTGACGACCCGCTTCACCGCCTCGGCCCGCGACCTCGGCGCGACCTTCACCCTCGCGGACGGCGTCTACCCCTTCGTCGACGTCGCCCTGCCCATGATCGACGCCGACGAGGTCCGCGCCTGCGGTCGGCACCCGCTCGACGCCGGCGACGGCGTCGTCGAGACCACCTACACCACCCCCGACGTCCCGGTGTCCTTCGACACCCGCCTCTACCCCGACGGCGGCAGCGTCGCGGTCGAGCGGCGCTGCACCCCGCAGTGCGACGGGCTCCAGTGCGGCGCGGACGGCTGCGGCGGGATCTGCGGGACGTGCACCGTCGACGAGGTGTGCTCCCCGTCCCAGCAGTGCGAGCTGCCGTTCTTCAGCAGCGCCGTCAGCCTCGCGACCCACGTCGACGACGCCTGGTTCGGCCCCGGCGAGTGGACCCTCGCCACCCCCGTGAGCTCAGGCAACGGCCCGCTCTACTTCGACTTCACCGGGACGCGCCTCTACCTGATGCTCGACTGGACGGTGTGCGCCCCGACGCTGTCGCCCACCGACGCGGTCGCGCTCGCCATCACCACCGACGACGGCGCCCACGGCTGGGACATCGTCCTCACCGCCGCCGGCGACGTGGTGGCCCTCGACAACGGCGTCGCCACGAGCGGCCTGGTCACGGGCCGCATCGGCCTCGGCCCGAGCCCCGCCGACGCCGCCCCCCACCTGCTCGTCGAGCTGTCGCTGCCCGCCGGCCCGGGCGGCTTCAGCTACCGCCTCGTCGACCTCACCGCCGCCGGCTGCGCGCCGGTCGACGACGTCGTCGTCATGGGCCTCTGCACCGCGGGCGGCGGCCTCAGCCTGGTCCCCCTGCGCGCCCTGCCCTTCCCCCAGCCGCTGACCCGCACCTACCCGGCGGCCGGCGAGCTGTTGGTCGTCCCCGGCCAGTATCCGGTCGGCACCACCGTGCTCATCGGCGGCACGGCGCTCCCCCTCACCTACGTGGGCGGCGGCGCCGTCAGCTTCGTCTGGCCCGCCTGGGCGGGCGGCCCGGGCGGCACCGACCCGGTCACGATCGACTTCTGCAGCCCCACCGGCCGCTGCAGCGCGGTCGTCTTCACCGCGGCGGGCGCCGGCCCGGGCGGCGGCGGCGCCTCCATCACGGCCGTCTACGGCCCGGGGCCGGCGCTGACCCAGGTCGACGGCGCCTTCTCGGGCTACGCGACCGGCTCGCCCACCGTGACCTACCAGTGGGCCGAGGCGACCCCCATCGCCACCGACCACGGGCGCTTCTGCTGCGTCCACCGCGCCGGCCTCGAGACCTGCATGGTGCTCGAGTGGAGCGGCGGCGGCAGCCTCGCCCCCGGCGCCCCGCTGCTCGCGGCGATGGGCACCCCGGACGGCCACCGCCTCGCGGTCGCCGGCTACGCGGACGGCACCACCGCCGCGTGGCTCGACGGCGAGAGCGTCACGGTCCGCGCCGGCATCACCGAGGGGCCCTCCCCCTGGTCGGGCGGCGCGGACGCGATCGTGATGGAGCTCTGCTTCCCGTACTTCATCCCCGAGTTCGTCCTCGCCCTGTCGGGTCCCTGCGCCGGCGACCTCCTCTGCCACGACAGCGTCGCCACCGACGTCGCGATGACGCCGTCGGGCATCACCACCGTCACGGCCACCGCCGACCCGCGCCTCGTCTTCGTCTCGCCGGGCGGCGACCTCCTCACCAGCGTCGCGACCGCCGGCTGGCTCACCGCCGACGCCTCGGCGCTCGCCCGGGTCACCGGTGTCCCCGACGTGCAGGCCGGCGGCGCGCTCCCCTTCGCCCCCGGCGCGACGCCGGCGGGCGTCGACGTCTGGACCTCGACCCTCATCGACCTCACCGTCCCGGCGGCGGCCGTCTCGGGCCTCGTCTACGTCACCGAGGGCGGCGTCTACACGACCAACCCCTTCATGGTCGGCGTCGTCGGGACCGACGGCGACCTCGACGGCGTCGTCGACGAGCTCGACAACTGCCTCGGCGTCGCCAACGCCGACCAGGCCGACCTCGACGGCGACGGCTGGGGCGACGCCTGCGACCCGGACGTCGACGGCGACGGTGTCGGCGACGACGCCGACCCCTGCCCGACGACGCCGGGCACCGACACCTGCGGGCCGGTGTGCGGCAACGGCGTGGTCGAGGCGGGCGAGACCTGCGACGCTCCGCTCGCGAGCGGCTGCGTCAACTGCCACGAGCTCTGCGGCAACGGGGTCCTGGACACCGACCTCGGCGAGCAGTGCGACGACGGCAACCAGATCGCCGGCGACGGCTGCGAGGCCGACTGCACGCTCATCTGTGGCGCGGACCTCGGCGCGGTGCGGGCGCGCCTCGACGCGACCACCGGCCACTGCACCCTGACGCTCTCCGGGACCGCGGCCTTCAGCGACGCCGACGTCGCCTGCCGCGCCCTGGGCGGCTACCTCGCCATCCCCGACGACAGCGCCGAGAGCGCGCTCGTCGCCGGGCTGACCAGCGGCTGGATCGGGCTCACCGACCAGACCGTCGAGGGGACCTGGCGCACGCTCAAGGGGCTCGCTCCCGCGTTCACGGCGTGGAACGCCGGCCAACCCGACGACGCCGGCGGCGTCGAGGACTGCGCGGCCGTCTCCGGGACCGGCTGGAACGACGCCGACTGCGCGACCGCCCTGCCGTTCGCCTGCGAGGTCGAGCCCGTGGCCTGCGGCGACGGCGTCGTCCAGAGCGCCCTCGGCGAGACCTGCGACGACGGCAACACCGTCGACACCGACGCCTGCCCCAACAGCTGCGTCGCGGCGGTCTGCGGCAACGGCGTCGTCGAGAACGGCGAGGAGTGCGAGGGGACCGCGGCGGAGGGCTGCCAGGACTGCCAGCTCCTGTGCGGCAACGGCGTGGTCGACGCGGTCGCGGGCGAGCAGTGCGACGACGGCAACCGCGTCGGCGGCGACGGCTGCGAGGCGAGCTGCACCTTCATCTGCGGCGGGGCCGTCGGGCAGACGCGCGCCGCCTACGACGCCGGCACCGGCAGCTGCTTCCTCGGGTTCACCGGGACCCCCAACCTCAAGACCTTCGCCAACGCCGACACCGCCTGCCGCGCGCTCGGCGGGCACCTCGCCATCTTCGGCTCCCTGACCGAGAGCGACGCCGCGCGGCCCGCCGCGGGCGGCCTCGACGTCTGGATCGGCTACACCGACCTCGTGCTGGAGAACCGCTGGGAGTCCCAGGCCCACGCGCTGCTCCCGCCGACCGGCACGGCCTACGCGAACTGGAGCTCGGCCAACCCGCTCACCCCGCCGACCTCGTCGGCGACCGCCGACTGCGCCTACGCGCGCGCCGCGGACGGCCGCTGGACGCACCTCTCCTGCACCTCCACCCGCGGCTGGCTGTGCGAGCTCGAGGCCACGCGCTGCGGCGACGGCGTCCGGCAGGCGACCTTCGACGAAGAGTGCGACGACGGCAACGCCGACGAGACCGACGGCTGCCTCTCCGACTGCACCGTCGCCTGCGGCGCCGAGTTCGGCGGCGACCGGGCGGTGCTCGACCCGGCCACGTCGCGCTGCTTCGTCGCCTTCGACACGCCGCTGACCTGGACCAACGCCAAGAACGCCTGCGCCGCGCTGAGCGGCGGCGGCGCCCTGGCCGTGCCGACGAACGCCAGCACCAACGCCGCGCTCCGCAAGGCGACTCCCTACGACGCGTGGCTCGGCGCGACGGACGCGGTGACCGAGACGACCTGGCTCGACACCTTCAGCATGCCCGTGACCTACACCTCGTCCTGGTACACCGGCCGGCCGCTGACGACGGCGACGAACAGCAACGACTGCGCGCGCTTCTACGCCTGGGCCGGGCTGGCGAACGCCGACCGCTGGTACGACGACACCTGCACCCAGTCCAAGCCCTACGTCTGCGAGGTCGAGCTCGGCCTCACCTGGCCCGACGGCACCCTCGCCAAGACCTGCCGCGACTACCGCTACTCCCCGCCCGCGGGCTTCACCGCCTACACCACCGACGGCGTCTACTGGATCGACCCCGACGGCGCGTCGTCGACCTACCAGCCGTTCAAGGCCCGCTGCGACATGACCCGCGACGGCGGTGGCTGGACCCGGGTCTCGACCATCTTCCTCGACACGAGCTGCTACCTCTACGACGCGTTGGCGCACGGCGACCCGCGCGTCGGCGGGAGCTGCACCAAGTACAGCGACGCCCTCATCAACGCCATCGCCCAGAACAAGGTGTTCGTCTCCCGGGTCCCCGACCCGGCCGCGCCGACGACACTGCTGCCGTCCACGTTCACGCGCTACCTGGGCAGCATCGCGTACGACGGCAACCCCACCGCCGTCATCCAGGGCACCAGCTACACCGCGGTCATGAGCACCTCGGCGTGGCAGTACACCCTCTACGGCGCCGGCAGGCTGTTCCAGCAGATGCAGTGGTACACCGGAGACTCCTGCGCCGGCGTCCCGGCCGAGTACGCCCGCCTCTCGCTCGAGTACCTCCAGGACATCGACCCCTGGCCCGACAGGAAGTACGCGGTCTACGGGTCGTGCGGCGACGGGGGCACCGAGGTCGAGAACGTCCAGGCCGAGGTCTACATCCGCTGACGCCGCAGCGGCCGGCATCGGCCGGAGGGCCGCTGGGAGCGGCCCTCCTCCGGGTATGCGCCGAGGAGATCGCCAACCGCGCGGGGACGCCGCCGCCCTCCACGTCGCGGGCGAGGACCTCGACGATCCCGGCGACTCCACAGCCTGGTCGCCTCCGACGTCGTGGCGTTCGGCGTCATGGGGTGAGGCGGTCGCACCGGCGTGAGGACCGCCAATGGACACCCCGGCGGATCGCCTCGATAGTCGCGGTATTGGACAACGGGACCAAGGGAGGCGGCGATGGGGACCGACGACACTGCGATCGACCTCGGGTTCACCTCGATGCGGGTCCCGGCGGGGACCCACGTCTGCCAGCTCTACGCCGAGGACGACGAGCGCAACGAGGTGCTGCTGCGCTTCCTGACGGGCGGCCTGCGCGGCGGCGAGGCCACGGCCTGCTTCTCCGACGGCGTCAGCGAGGCGGAGCTCGCGACCGCGCTCACCCGCAGCGGCCTCTCGCTGGAGGCCGAGGTCGCGGCCGGCCGCTTGTCGCTCGCCAGCCCCGCCGCCGTGTACTTCGAGGGCGGCCGCTTCGATCCCGAGCGCATGCTCGCGCGGCTGACCAGCTTCCACGACGACGCGGTCGCCGCCGGGCGCCCCGCCGCCCGCGTCATCGGGGAGATGAGCCCCGAGATCGGCAGCTTCCCAGGGGGCTCCCGGCTCCTCGAGTACGAGTCGCGGGTCAATCGCCTGCTGTGCACCCACCCCGTCACGGCGGTCTGTCAGTACGACGCGCGCCGCTTCGACGGCGCGACGCTGATGGACGTGCTGTCGGTCCACCCGATGATGATCGTGGGCGGGGGCGTGGTATACAATCCGTTCTACATGACACCGGAAGAGCTCCCTCGTCGTGACCTTCCCTGACCAAGAGCTCCGCGCCGACGTGCTGGCGCGGCTCCTGCTCATCCAGAGCATGGCGGGTCAGCTCCCCCGCACCGAGGCCCTGGCCGACTTCGTGTGCCGAGGGCTGGCGCAGGTGCCGGGGATCGCGCACGCCTGGCACGCCGCCGAGACGGAGCTCCCCGTCGCCGCACCCGCCGGGGTCGAGCGCGTCCCGGTGCGGCTCGGCGCCCACCACTACGGCGAGGTCGTGCTGCGGATCGCCGATCCGGACAGGTACCGCCCGTACGCCCCGTACGTCGCGAACCTCGTGGTGATGCTCGCCGTGATGCTGCAGGAGCGCGGTCAGCGGACCCTCCAGGAGGCCTACCAGGAGGAGCTCGAGCGCCGCGTCGCCGAGCGCACCCGCGAGCTCTCCGAGGAGGTCCGAGAGCGCCGCACGGCGGAGGCTCAGGCGTTGGCCGAGAAGCGCCGCGCCGAGGCCTACCTCGACATCGCCGAGGCCCTGATCCTCGAGCTCGACGCCGACGGCCGCATCGTCGTGCTCAACCAGCGCGGCTGCGACCTGCTCGGCGTCACCCCCGACGCAGCCCGCGGGCAGGATTGGTTCGAGCTGGCGATCGCACCGGAGGAGCGCGACGCGGTGCGGGCGGTCTTCGAGCGCGCCATCGCCGCGGCCGAGAACCCCTACGAGTACTACGACAGCGCCATCGTCGACCGCTCGGGCGCCCGCCGCGTCCTCGCGTGGCACAACATCGTCCACAGGGTCGATGGGCGGGTCGTGGGCTCGCTGAGCTCGGGGATCGACATCACGGCGCGCCAGCAGGCCGAGGCCGACAAGCGTGCGCTCGAGGCCCAGCTGCGAGACGCCCAGAAGCTCGAGTCACTCGGCCGCCTGGCGGGCGGGGTCGCGCACGACTTCAACAACATGCTCGCCGTCATCCTCGGGCACGCCGAGCTGGCGATTCGCGAGACCGACCCCGACGCGCCGCTCTATCGGGACCTCGAGGAGATCCTCGAGGCGGCCAACCGCTCGTCGGACCTCACCCGCCAGCTGCTGGCCTTCGCCCGTCGCCAGATCGTCTCGCCGCGGGTCCTGGACCTGAACGAGGCCGTCGGCGGCATGCTCAAGATGCTGCGCCGGCTCATCGGCGAGGACATCGATCTCGCCTGGATGCCCGGGGCGAGGCTGTGGCCCGTGGAGATGGACCCGTCCCAGGTCGATCAGATCCTGGCCAACCTCTGCGTCAACGCGCGGGACGCCATCGCCGACGTCGGCAAGATCACCATCGAGACCCACCGCCAGGTCTTCGACGAGGACTACTGCGCCGCCCACGCCAACTTTCGCACCGGCGAATACGTGAAGCTCTCGGTGAGCGACGACGGCTGCGGGATGGACAAGGCGACGCTGGCCCAGATCTTCGAGCCCTTCTTCACGACCAAGGCCTACGGCAAGGGGACCGGCCTCGGGCTCGCGATGGTCCACGGCGTGGTGCACCAGAACAACGGCTTCGTCAACGTCTACAGCGAGCCCGGCGCGGGCACGACGTTCTCCGTCTACCTGCCCCGCTACACCGGAACCGCGGAACGTTCAGCCCTCGATGGCGCGGTCGAGCCCACACCGACGGGCCTCGAGACCATCCTCGTCGTGGAGGACGAGCCGGCGATCCTCGTCGTCGCGACGAAGATGCTCAGGCTCCAGGGCTACACCGTGCTGACGGCGCGGAACGCGGCCGAGGCGATCCGCGTGTCCAACGAGAACGCCGGCGGCATCGACCTGCTGCTCACCGACGTGGTCATGCCGGAGATGAACGGCCGCGACCTGGCCAAGCACGTGGCCCCGCTCCACGCCTCCATGAAGGTGCTGTTCATGTCCGGGTACACGGCCAACGTCATCGCCCACCAGGGCGTGCTCGATCCCGGGACCCACTTCATCCAGAAGCCGTTCTCCGTCCAGTCCCTCGCCGCCAAGGTCCGCGAGGTGCTCGACGGCGTCGACGACGCCTGACAGGCGAGCGCGACGAGCGGCTTCGCGACATCGGCCCATGCTCGTCCGGGTCGCCGACGACCGCCCGCGACGCTCGCCGTGCGCGCTCAGGAGGTGGGGCCGGTGGGGGCGGCTTCGAGGCGCGCGATCAGGGCGGCGTCCTGCAGGCGCCTGGCGCGGCTGAGGGCGTCGTGGCCGCGTTCCCACGGGCGCACGAGGGCGCCAGCGTCGAGGAGCAGGTGCGCGACCTCGATGCGGTGGGCGAAGACGGCGATGGTCAGGGGATCGCGGCCCATGCTGAAGGGCGGCCCGGCGAGGGCGTTGACGTCGGCGCCGGCCGCGATGAGGCGGGCGACCAGGGGCTCGTCCCCGGTGCGGACGGCGATCATCAGCGGCGTGACGCCGTCCCGGCTCTCTTCGTCGAGGGGGGCTCCCGCGTCCAGCAGCAGGTCGACGACGGAGCGGTGCTCCGCTTGGATGGCTAGCCCCAGGGCGCTGGCCGCGGCTCGAGCTCCGTGGCGCAGGAGCGCTTGGCAGGTGGCGAGCTGCCCGTTGTATGCGGCCGAGTCCAGGGCGGCGGCGCGGGCGTCGGCCAGGGACTCGAGGGAGAGGAGCACCTCGACGAGGGCGGTGTTGCCGAGCGCCGCGGCGGCCCGCAGGTGCTCGATGGTGAACGGGGTGCCGATCTCGATGAGCACGCGGGCGACGTCGGCACCGTGGGTCAGGTTGCGCGCAACCGCTCGCCCCACGTCCACGCCGCCCCGTCTGGGGTTGCGGAAGTCGGCTTTGTAGGCGTGCAGGAGTCGGATGGACGACGCCGGGGCATGCTGCGCCGCCCAGATGGGGAGCGGGATGTCGCCGAAGCCGCCGCGCGAGCCGTGCTCCGCGAGCAGCTCGTCCAGCTGTGCGCTGCCCCATCGGGCGGCGAAGGCCACCAGGAGCCAGCGGTGCGGCAGCGCGAGGTGCGTGCGGCGCCCGGCTTCGAGGATCAGCGCTTGGCAGGCGGGGTCGCGGGTCTCGCCGATGGGCCAGCGCTCAGGGGCGAGCCCTCCGTTGGGTGCGAGACCGAGGGGGAAGGTGTTGGCGTCGAGGAGGCACTCGACGAGGTCGGCGGCACCTCGGTGGGCCGCGGCGACCAGGGCCGTCTGGGCGTCATGGGGGGTGTGGGCGGCGGGGTCGGCCAGGAGGCGCTGGACGGCGTCGAGATCGTGCGAGGCGGCGGCGGTGAGGAGGTCGCTGGGCATGTTCGAGGCTCGGTTGAGAGTGTGGGCGAGGATACTCCTCGTCACTCGATAGTGCCGCCTCGCTCGAGGATCAGATGTTGCCGGAGCGCCAGGCGAAGTAGCCCCAGCGGATGACGCTGACGAGCCACGGGAGGAAGGCCTTGTTGGGCGGGTACGGCGAGACGCCGGTCCCCTCGGGGACCTCGACGCCGATGCCGGCGAGCACCTCGCGCGTCTGACCGCCCCGCATCGGCGGCGGCGCGACGTCCACCATCGGGGTCCGGTGGAGCTTCACGGGGTTGTGGATGAAGGCCAGCTCGGTGTCCACGCCGGGGAACGGCTTGGAGACCACCTGGGCGTCGCCGTTGGGCTTGTCGGCGTCGAGCTCGGCCGGCAGCCGCTTGAGGCGCGGCACCGGGATGAGCGCCACGCGGTCGGCCACGCCGGCGGCCTCGAGGGTGCCGCGCCAGTGGTCGACGCCGCGCCAGCGCAGGCCCTTGCCGGCGAGCCCGAGCACCGCCGCGTCGTCGCCCGCGGCGCCGTCGAGCTTGCCCCGGTGGGCGAGCCACGCCTCGAGATCCTGGCGCGGGCCGGCGATGCAGGCCCAGCCCCCCTGGACGCGCGCCATGCGGCCGAGGATCCGCTGCCCCGGCTCCCACACGACGTCCGCGCCCGCCTCACGGGCGGCCGCCACCCGCGCCTCGCGCTGGAAGTCCGCCACATTCTTGATCTGCAGGAGCACTGCGGTGCGCGTGAGGTGGGTCGTCGCGAAGATGCCGTGACCGGTGCGCGCGCGGTGGTAGAGCCCCAGCACGGTCGCGAACGCGCCCGAGAGCCCCGAGCCGATGTCGATGACCGGCGTCGGCATGAGCTTCGGCTTCGTCGTCTGGGTGTACGACATCTGGATGCCGGAGACGGCCTGGACGACCTGCTCGAAGCCCGGCCGCTCCTGCCACACGCCGGTGTTCCCGTAGGCGTTGAGGTGGGTGTAGACGATGTCGGGGAAATGCGCGCGCACGGCGTCGGGGTCCACGCCGGCCGCGCGCGCGATGTCGAGGTGCCGGTAGTTCTGCACCAGCGCGTCGGGGCGGAAGTCCTCGAGCACCTTCCACAGCTGCGCCTTGCCGGCGTCGTCGCGGAAATCCAGCGTCACCGAGCGCTTGCCGGCGTTGAACAGGAGGTGGAAGGAGAGCGCCCAGTCCAGCGAGGTCGGGCCGATCAGGATGGCAGTATGTCCATTCACACCGAACAGGAAATAGGCCAGGGCGGTGAAAATCGCCCCGGTCAGCAGTATTTGCAGGGA
>SBGO01000488.1 GCA_006226565.1 Deltaproteobacteria bacterium
GGCGCCCGAGGACGACGCGGCCGAGCCGACCGCCGCGGACGGCGCGCAGGCCCCCGAGGCGGACGCGGCCGAGGCGAAGCCCGCCGGGATCTTCCCCGACGAGCCCTTCCGCGCGACCCAGCCCGTGCCGGGCCCGGTCAGCGACCTCAAGATGCCCACGATCGAGCAGTTCACCCTGCCGAGCGGGCTCACGGTCTACCTGCTGCAGCAGACGCAGCTCCCGACGGTCTTCATGAGCTTCGAGTTCGACGTCGGCTCGGCCAACGATCCGCCCAACCAGGATGGGCTCGCGAGCGTCTGCCTCGACCTCTACAGCGAGGGGACCGAGAAGCTCGACAAGATCGCCTTCGCCGAGAAGCAGGCCGACCACGCGGTTCAGATCTGGTCGCCGGCCGGCGTCGAGATGTCGACCGTCAACATGAAGGCCCTAGAGGGGCAGCTCGGGCCGGCGCTCGATCTCCTCGCCGAGCTCCTCGAGTCGCCGGGGATGCGCCAGGGCGACCTCGACCGCATCCTGACGAAGCGGGCGGCCGACCTGAAGCAGGAGCGCGGCACCCCCAACGGCATCGCGCAGCGCCTCTTCGACCGCCTCGTCTGGGGCGACGCGCACCCCTACGGCCACGTCGTGACCCAGGCCGACCTCGACGCCATCACGCTGGATTCGTGCAAGGCGTGGGTCGCGCAGCTCCGCCCCGGCGGCGCGCGCCTCTGGGTCGTCGGCCGCCTGACCCGCGAGCAGCTGGAGAAGGCGCTCGGTGAGCGGCTCGCCGGCTGGACGGGCGAGGCCCCGAAGGCGCAGCCCATCCCGGCGGCCACCCCGGCGACGGGCCGCATCTCCTTCGTGCAGGTCGACGGCGCCACGCAGTCCTTCGTGATGATCGGCGCGCCCGGCCCCCAGCGGAGCGCCGCGGACTACGAGGCGACCTTCCTGATGGCGCAGATCCTCGGCGGCTCCTTCTCGAGCCGCATCAACATGAACCTCCGCGAGGACAAGGGCTACGCCTACGGCGCCTTCGGCGGCTTCGACTACCAGCGCGGCGGCAGCGCGCTCCAGATCGCGGCCTCGGTGAAGGACTCGACGACGGCCCTGGCGCTCCTCGAGATGGCGAAGGAGATGAAGGGGATGCGCGAGGGCGGCGCCACCGCCGAGGAGCTGTCGCGCGAGAAGGACGGCGCGCTCCTCGGGCTGCCGGCGAAGTTCGCCACCCCGACCGACACGCTCTCGCAGCTCAAGCGCCTCGCGTACTTCGGGCTCCCGCTCGACTGGTACGTCAAGTACCCCGAGCGGCTCCGCGCGGCGGACGCGGCGGCGGTGCTCGCGGCGGCCAAGGCGCACCTGCCCGAGGGCAACGTCGACGTCCTCGTGGTGGGCGACGCCAACGCCAAGGTCGAGGGCGACGGCGGGACCGTGATGGAGGCGCTGAAGAAGCTCGCCGACGACAAGGTCTTCGGCGACGGCTCGCTGATCGTGCTCGACCCCGACGGCGAGCCAGTTCAGGGCGACTGAGCCAGGACGACGCCTCGCGCTCGCGGACGACGGCTCCCGAGCGCGAGGCTGTCCGTTGCGGCGGCGGCGCACGCCCCGCCGAGCGAGGGCTCACCCACGAGCGCCGGACGACGGCGCTCAGTGAACGATGGTCACCGGGATGTTCGCGTGGCGGGCGACCTTGTCGCTGACGCTGCCGAGGAGCAGCTCGCGGAAGGGCGACAGCCCGCGGCTCCCCATCACGATGAGGTCCACGCCGAGGTAGCCGGCCTGGTAGACGATCTCTTTGGCCGGGTCACCGTAGGCGTGGATCTGCTGGATGGGGACCTTCACCGGTCCGAGCTGCTCGAGCGTCGCGGTGATGACGAGGTCGACGATGTCCTGCGGCCGCATGGGCGGCGGGCCCTCGCCGGTCGCCGCGTGCTCCGCGTCGACGCGCGCGACGCCGAGGGGGGCGACGTGGACGATCATCAGGCCGGCGTCGATGGACGCCGCCAGGTCGGCCGCCCAGCGCGCGGCCTTGACCGACCCCGGAGAGCCATCCGTCGGCACCATGATCTTCTTGATCGGGATGGACATGGAGCCTCCTTCCTCCGTGCGGAGGAGTCCGCTCACGAGAGAGCAAGCGCCGTGCCAGCGGAACGCCGCCCAACCCACCGTAACCACTAGCACTTATCGCACGTTTGCGGCGCATTTCGGGGCATTGAGCCCAGCCCGCTGCGAACGCGCGTGATTCCGCACGGTGGCGACTCGCGGCGCCGCGGAGGCCCGCCCGCCCATCACGACGCCCCGACGCCCGCGCGGAGAAAAGTGTGAACAACCGGGGTCAGACCCCACGACTTCACACTTTCCGCCCGACTTTTTTCGCGCGCCGCGGAACTTCGTTTTCCGGTCGGTGTCGCACCCTTCGCCCCGGCCACGACGCCAGCACGCCACGTTCGCGGCGACCCGTCCGTGCGCGCGGGGAACGAACGACCAGGCGGTTGGCGCCGGGGGTGCGTGTGCCCTCCGGCGCCGACCGCTCCGCTGCACGATGGGGAGGGCGCGAGATGAGGATCGGACACGTCATTGCACTGATGGGGGCGCTCCTGGCGCTCGTCGGCGGGACGCTGCTCGACTGGCAGCGCTTCGAGCTCGCCGACGTCACCGCGCGCGGCTACGAGGTCGCGCTGGCCGGGCAGGCCGTCCTCCTCCTCGCGGCGAGCGTGCTCGTCGCCAGCGTCCTGGGGCTCGTGACGCGCCGCCGCTACGGCTTCGCCGGGGCGAGCCTGGTGAGCGCGCTCTTCGCCTTCGGCTGGCTCGTCGCGGGCAACGTCGGACGCCTCGACGCCTTCGCCGTCGTCCCCTTCGAGCGGATCGACATGCTCGGCGGCTACACCCTCGCCTCGTGGGGCGCGCTCCTCATGTTCTTCGGGCCGCTCGTGGTGCTGGCGTCGGAGCCTGCCTGGAAGCCGGGCGCGCGCCTCCTCCGCGTCGCGCTCCTGTGGAAGGACACGGTCGTCGAGGAGAAGGTCCTCCGCGACGCCCGCACGCTGACCATCGGCGACGCGCTGAAGAACGACCTGGTCATCCCCGAGAACGCCCTGCCCGCCCGCTTCCCCCTGTTCCGCGCCGACCGCAAGGGGCGCTACAGCGTCGGTCTCGGCGCCGAGGTCGACGGCGTCGTCACCCTCGACGGCCAGCGCCGCGACGTCGCCGGGGTGGTGGCCGCCGCGGACGCCGGTGAGGACGTGACCTACGTGCCCATCGACGACGGCGACTGGGGGACCCTCGAGGTCGGCCCGGACCTCCGTGTCTTCTTCCAGTTCGTCACCCCCGAGGCGCGGCGCCGCCGGACCGGCCTCGTCCGCTTCGAGGAGACCGCCTGGTCGTCGATCAGCGTGTCCTTCTTCGCCCAGGTCAGCTTCGTCGTGCTCGCCATCCTGATGTGGAACGAGGGCTTCACCCGCGCGGCCTTCATCGAGCAGAAGCGCCAGCCCGACATCGAGGCCGCGGTGGTCGAGCTCAAGGAGCCCGACGTCCCCGAGATCGAGGAGGCCAGCGCCGACGAGGAGCGCTCGTCGAAGGCGGCCGGCGGCGAGGCCGGAAAGTTCGGCGACCCCGACGAGGACCCGAACAAGCGCTCGCGCGTCCCGATGCACGACGCCAAGCGCACCGACCGCGTCGACGCCAAGCGCGTCGGCCTCAACGACCTCCTCGCGACCAACAAGCTCGGCGGCCAGGGCGCCATCTCCGAGATCATGAACGCGACCAGCGAGGGCATGTCGAACAAGCTCGCCATCGCCATGGCCGGCACCGACGGCGAGTTCGTCGTCGGTCACGGCACCAACGGCATGACCTTCCAGGGCGACGGCCCGGGCGGCGGCGACGACGGCGTCGGCCGCATCATGGGCCAGGGACGCATCGACACCGACGGCAACGGCATCCGCACCTCGATGGGCCCGCGCGAGAAGAAGCGCGTCGGCAAGCTCGACTTCGCGGGCGGGACCTCGAAGGGCTTCTGCAAGCAGAGCCAGATCGC
>SBGO01000087.1 GCA_006226565.1 Deltaproteobacteria bacterium
AAGCCCTCTAGCGCCGATGGTACTGCGCGGTTACCTGCGTGGGAGAGTAGGTCGTTGCCGGATTCTCTTTTCGAAAGCCCCGTTGGCTCATGCCAGCGGGGCTTTCGTCTCTTCAGCGCCCCGCCGTACGCATCGCCACCGGACACGAAAAAGCCCCGCAGGTCACGCCTGCGGGGCTTTTCGCGTCTGGGGCTCCGCCGGGACCGCGGGGCCGCTCGAATCAGTCGTCGTCAGGGTCGTCCTGGGGAGGCGGGGTCTTCGCCGGCGCCGGGGCGGGCGCCGGGGCAGGCGCCGGGGCGGCATCCGAAGGGCACAACGCCTTCAGCTTCGCCAGGTCCACGACCCCGACCAGCTGTGCGACCATCTCGCCACCCTTGAAGCACATGAACACGGGCACGTTCCGGATCCCGTACTGGGACGGTACACCCGTGACCTCATCGATGTTGATGGTTCCGACCCTGGTCCCGGTCCCCGCGGCGACGAGCTGGGCGACCACGGGCTCCATCAGCTTCGAAGGGCCCGCCCAGATCGCGAAGAAGAACACGAGGGTCGGGGTGCTGTTGTCGAGGACCTCGGCCTTGAAGTTCTCGTCGGTGAGCTCGATGGCGCCCTTCACCGGGCTTTCGGCGTGAGCCGCGAGGGGATACGAGAGGACGCACGTGAGCGCGACGATCGCGCGCGAGACGGAACGGACCATGGCCGGGCTCCAGGCAGGCGGATGTTGGGGGAAGCGACTGATTGTCGGAGATGACCTCAGTCTGCGCCCGATCTTGAGCCAGAGCAAGCGAGCCCGCCGAACGTCCGCGCGCGCTCGCGCGCTTCAGGCGCCGTCGCCGCGTGCCCCCATGAGCGCCGCCGAGACCAAAGCGTCGTCCGCCAGGGCCGGGAGCGTCACGCGCAGGCCGGGCTCGCTGGCCATGGCCTGCTCTGCCGCCCAGATGGCGCCCTCGTTGCGTGCCCAGGCGCGCCGGGCGAGGCCGTTGGAGACGTCCCAGTCCAGCATCGAGCGGGCGCGCCGGGCCGCGTCCTCCGTTCCGTCGAGCACGAGCCCGAAGCCGCCGTTGACGACCTCGCCCCAGCCGACGCCGCCGCCGTTGTGGAGCGAGACCCAGGTGGCGCCGCGGAAGCTGTCCCCGATGACGTTGTGGACCGCCATGTCCGCGCAGAAGCGCGAGCCGTCGTAGATGTTGGCCGTCTCCCGGAAGGGAGAGTCCGTCCCCGACACGTCGTGGTGGTCGCGTCCCAGGACGACGGGCGCCGAGAGCGTTCCGTCGGCGACCGCGCGGTTGAATGCGAGGGCGATGGCCATGCGACCGGCCCGGTCGGCGTAGAGGATGCGCGCCTGGGAGCCGACGACGAGGCGGTTGTCCTCGGCGTCGCGGATCCAGCGCAGGTTGTCCGCGAGCTGCTGGCGGTTCTCCGGGGGCGCCTCCGCGACCATCCCCTCGAGGACGCCGGTCGCGATGCGGTCGGTCGTGCGCAGGTCCTCCGGGCTCGCCGAGGTGCACACCCAGCGGAAGGGACCGAACCCGAGGTCGAAGCACATCGGGCCCATGATGTCTTCGACGTAGCTTGGGTACGTGAACGCGCCGTCGGGCCGCAGCACGCTGGTCGCGCCCGCGCGGGACGCCTCTAGCAAGAAGGCGTTGCCGTAGTCCCAGAAGCGCATCCCGCGCGCGGCGAGGGCGTCGATGGCGGCGACCTGGCGACGGAGCGAGGCGCGCACGGCCTCCTCGAACCCCGCGGGGTCCGCCACCATCATCGCGTTGGCGGCTTCGAGGCTCATTCCGGCCGGGTAGTAGCCGCCGCCGAAGGGGTTGTGGAGGGACGTCTGGTCACTGCCGAGCTCGATGGGCACGCCCTCGGCGGCCAGCCGCTCCCACAGGTCGACGACGTTGCCGAGGTAGCCCAGGGAGAGGGCCTCGCCGTGGGTTCGGGCGGTCTCGATGCGCTTCAGGACGGTGTCGAGGTCGTCCGACGCCTCGAGGAGCCAGCCCTGGTCGAGGCGCTTCTTCAGCGCCTTCGGGTTGATCTCGGCGATGACGCCGACGGCCCCGGCGATGGTCGCGGCCTTCGCCTGCGCGCCGCTCATCCCGCCGAGGCCGCTCGTCACGTAGACGACGCCCTCGAGCCCGCGGTCACCGTCGCGGCCGAGGTAGCGACGCGCCGCGTTCACGAGGGTCAGCGTGGTCCCGTGCACGATGCCCTGGGGGCCGATGTACATGAAGCTGCCGGCGGTCATCTGCCCGTAGGAGGAGACGCCGAGCGCCGTCATCCGGTCGTAGTCCGCCCGGCTCGAGTAGTTGGGGATGACCATCCCGTTCGTGACGACGACGCGCGGGGCGTCGGGCGACGACGGGAAGAGGCCGAGGGGGTGCCCCGAGTAGAGCACGAGCGTCTGCTCGTCGGTCATCTCCGACAGGTAGCGCATGACGAGGCGGTATTGCGCCCAGTTCTGGAAGACCGCGCCGGTCCCGCCGTAGGTCACGAGCTCCTGCGGGTGCTGGGCGACCGCGGGATCCAGGTTGTTCTGGATCATGTGCATGATGGCCGCGGCGGCGGGCGTCCGCGCGGGGTAGTCCGAGATGGGCCGGGCCTTCATCGGGGTCGCGGGGCGCAGCCGTCGGATGTAGATGCGGCCGTCGGTGAGGAGCTCGCGGGCGAGCTCCGGCGCCATCTCGCGGTGGGTGTGCGGGGGCAGGTAGCGGAGCGCGTTCTTGAGCGCGAGCTCCTGCTCCGCGGGCGAGAGCACCTGCGGGCGCGCCGGCGCGTGGCTGACGCCCTCGAGCTCGGCGGGCATCGGGGGCAGCGGGTCGGGGATCCCCTGACGGATCTCCGCACGGAAGGCGTCGAGGTCGAGTGACATATGCGGCTCCGGCGTTCGCGTCGGCGGGAGCATACCCTCAAGGACGCGAATGAACGACGAGTTTCCGGCGCCGCAGCGATTCCAGGGCTACACTCCGGCGACCCAGATCCTCAGGGACGCAGGAGGTGACGTGGGACGGCCGCGACTCGACGACCAGAGCCCGACGCGCAAGGTGCGACGCCTCGACGTCGACGAGGCCGAGGCTCAGCTCGCGACGTTGCTGGTCATCTCCGGTCACGGTCGTGGCGAGATTCACACCCTCGAGACGAGCCTCACCCTCGGTCGCGGGCCGGCCTGTGACATCGTGATTCCGGACGACGGCATCTCGCGCGAGCACTGCCGCTTCGTGCGCGACGTCGACGGCGCCAGCGTGGAGGACCTCGGCTCGACCAACGGCACCTGGGTGAACCAGGGGCGCATCACGCGGCTGAGCAAGCTCGCGAGCGGGTCCCGGGTGCGCCTGGGCGCCAGGACCGTCCTCCGCTTCGCGCTGCAGAGCGAGGCCGACCGCGCCTACTACGAGGACATGCGGGACGCCGCGGTGCGCGACCCCCTGACGGGCCTCTTCAACAAGCGCCACCTCCATGAGCGGCTCGGCGTCGAGCTGGCCTACTCCTACCGCCACAAGGAGCCGCTCGCGCTCGTCGTCATCGACGTCGACCACTTCAAGGCCATCAACGATGGCCACGGTCACGCCGCCGGCGACCTGGTCCTCACGCAGCTCGGACGGCTGCTCGTCGCCCAGACCCGCGCCGAGGACATCGTCGCGCGCTTCGGCGGCGACGAGCTCATCATCGTCGCCCGGCGCACGACCCTCGACGGCGCCCGCGACCTGGCCGAGCGCCTCCGCGCGGCGACCGGGAGGACCTCCTTCACCCACGACGGGCGGGAGATCCTCGTGACCCTCAGCGCCGGCGTCGCCGCGACCGACGGGACCTCGTGCTCGGCCGACGCGCTCTTCGGAGCCGCCGACGCCGCCCTCTACGAGGCCAAGGCCCGCGGCCGCGACGCCGTCGTCGCGGTCGCCTGCTGACTACTCCTCGGCGTACTCCTCGAGCGCTTCCTTGCTCGGGATCTTCAGCTCGACGTCGGGGTGCAGCATGCGCGGCCAGCCGTTGGCGCGCTTGAGCTTCT
>SBGO01000229.1 GCA_006226565.1 Deltaproteobacteria bacterium
GGCCCACATGCGCCGCGCCATCCGGGCGGCGCTCAAGGAGGGGCACGCTCGGGTGGCCGTGGTGTGCGGCGCCTGGCACGCCCCCGCGCTGACGTCCCTGGCCGGCGCCACGGCGGACAACCAGCGCCTGCGCCAGCTCCCGCGGGTGAAGGTCGCGGCCACCTGGATCCCCTGGACCTCGCGCCGCCTCGCCGCGCGCTCGGGCTACGGCGCCGGCGTGACCAGCCCGGGGTGGTACGGCCACCTCTGGCGAACCCCCGAGAACGCAGGCGCGCACTACGTCGTCGCCGCCGCGCGCCTGCTCCGCGACGAGGGGCTCGACACCTCGTCGGCGGCGGTCATCGACACCGTGCGGCTCGCCGACGCCCTCGCCGCCCTGCGCGACCGGCCGAGCCCGGGGCTCAGCGAGGTCTCCGACGCCATCCGCGCGAGCCTCTGCCACGGCGACGACGCGCCGATGGCGGTGGTCCGCGACGCCCTCGAGGTCGGCCGCGAGGTCGGCCGCGTCCCCGACGCGACGCCGACGGTGCCGCTGGCGGCCGATCTGGCGCAGCAGAAGCGGACCCTGCGGCTCAAGACGAGCCCGGAGCCGCAGCTCCTCGAGCTCGACCTGCGCCAACCCAACGGCCACGCCCGCAGCGTGCTCTTCCGACGCCTCCTGCTCCTCGACATCCGCTGGGCCCGCCCCGAGGAGATCGAGGGCGCACGCGGCAGCTTCCGCGAGCGCTGGACGCTGGCCTGGGAGCCCGAGCTCGAGGTCGAGCTCGTCACCGCGAGCACCTGGGGCAACACCGTTCACGCCGCGGCGACCGCGCGGCTGGCCGCCCGGGCGGAGGCCGCCCGCGGCCTCGGAGAGCTGGCCGAGCTGCTCGACCTCGCGCTCCTCGCCGACCTCGGCGGCGGGGTCACGGCGCTGCTCGCGCGGGTCGAGGAGGAGGCCGCGCGGGCCTCCGACGTGGCCCACCTGATGGCCGCGGTGCCGCCGCTGGCGCGCGTGGCCCGCTACGGGGACGTGCGCAACACGCCGACCGAGCGGGTCGCGAAGGTCGCGCGGGCCCTGTTCGCGCGGGCCCTGGTGGGGCTCCCGCCGACCCTCGTCGGGATCGACGACGAGGCGGCGGACGCGGCGGTCGAGCGCATCGTGGCCTTCCACGCGGCCGTCCCGCTGCTCATCGCGGCCGAGGAGCAGGCCGGCGCCCCCCACGAGGGCGTGGAGGACGACGACGGCGCGGCGTGGCGCGCGGTGCTGTCGGCGATCGCGCACGACGACCACGCGCACGGCCTCGTCCGCGGGGCCGTCACGCGCCTCCTGCTCGAGCAGGACGCCCTCGGGGAGGACCTCGGCCGGCTCGCGCGGCGGGCCCTGTCGCCGGCGGTCGCCCCGAGCGAGGCCTCGGCGTGGCTCGAGGGCCTCCTGCGCGGGAGCGCCCTCGTCGTGCTCCACCAGGACGCCCTCTGGGACGCGCTCGACGCCTGGCTGGCGAGCCTCGCCCCCGACGTCTTCGAGGCCCAGCTCCCGCTCGTCCGCCGGGCCTTCTCCGGGTTCAACGCGGCCGAGCGGCGGCGGATGGGCGAGCGCGTCGCGACGCTCGGCTCCACCGCCCCCGCGCCGTCGTCCGCCGCCATCGACGTCGACCGGGCCAACGCCCGCAAGGTGCTCCCCGTCCTTCGCCTGATCCTCGGCCACGCGCCCTCGGAGCGCGAGGAGACGCCCGCCTGATGCCCCCCGAGACCCCCGCCCCGCCCGGCGACGACGAGCGCCTCCGACGCTGGCGCCTCGTCCTCGGCGCGCCGGCCAGCGAGGCCACCGTCCGCCTCGACGCGCGCGACCTCGCCCTCGACGGCGTCCTCGGCCAGCTCTACGACGCCGACCAGGACCGCAGCGGCGGGCTCGGCGGCAGCTCGCCCAAGGTCGCGCGCTGGCTCGGCGACATCCGCGCCTACTTCCCCGCCGGGGTCGTCCAGGTCATGCAGCGCGACGCCCTCGAGCGCCTCGGCCTCACGCGGATGCTCCTCGAGCCCGAGCTCCTCGCCGCGGTCGAGCCCGACGTCCACCTCGCCGCGACCCTGCTGACGCTGTCGCGCTCGCTCCCGACGCGCACCCGCGAGACCGCCCGCGAGGTCGTCCGCGCCGTGGTCCGCGACGTCGAGCGGCGCCTGAAGGACCGCCTCGTCGAGGCCGTCCAGGGCGCCCTGCACCGCGCCGGCCGCGGCAAGCGCCCCCGAAGCGCCGCGGACATCGACTGGGACCGCACCATCCGGAAGAACCTCGCGAACTGGGACGGCCAGCGCCGGCGCCTCGTCCCCGCCCGCTTCGAGGCCTTCGGGCGCCGCCAGGGACGCCTCAAGGACGTCATCCTGGCCATCGACCAGAGCGGCTCGATGGCGGCCTCGGTGGTCTACGCGGGCATCTTCGGCGCCGTCCTCGCCTCGCTGCCGGCGCTCCGCACCCGCGTCGTGGCCTTCGACACCGAGGTGGTCGACCTGAGCGACCTCCTGACCGATCCCGTCGAGCTCCTCTTCGGCACCCAGCTCGGCGGCGGGACCGACATCGACCGCGCCCTCCGCTACTGCGACGCCCTCGTCACGCGCCCCGCCGACACCGTGATGGTGCTCGTGACCGATCTCTTCGAGGGCGGCGACCCCGACGCCCTAGTGGCGCGCGCCCGGTCGCTGGTCGCGCGCGGCGTGACCCTCGTCTGCCTGCTCGCCCTCACCGACACCGGCGCGCCGGGCTACGACCACCGCCTCGCCTCGCGGATGGCCGCCGTCGGCGTGCCGACCTTCGCCTGCACCCCCGACCACTTCGCGCCGCTCCTCGCGGCCGCCCTCGCCCGCCACGACCTCGCGCGCTGGGCGGCCTCGGTCGGGATCTACGCCGCGCGCTGAGGTCGCAGAAAAAGAAAAAGGGAGCGCCCCCGACCCAAGAGGGGGCGCTCCCATGCGCAATGCAACAAGCTGTAGACCGATGATCGAGCGGCCGTGGCCGCTCCGCTCACCCCGTCAGGCGCTCACGCGCTCGGAGTGAGCGTCGCGCACCCACGGGCGCGCGATGGCCGTGGGTCACGGGTTGACCGCGGCGCACCCGAGGGTCCCGGGCGTGCAGACGCGGTCGACCCACGCCTCGATCGATCCGAGCTCGGTGTTGGTGGGCACCTGCAGGCTCGCCGTCCAAGTGTACATGTTCACCCCCGCGGAGGTCGGGCTCCCGGCCTGCACGACGACGCTGTCGTTGTTCGCCGGGTCCATGGCGTTCATGCGCACCCAGACCGCCGCCGTGCTCGGCACGTGCTTGGTCTGCACCGTCACCGTCAGCATCTGGTCGCTCCGGAAGTACATCCCGGGCGCCGTGTACGGGTGGTTGGTGAAGTCCACCGGGGGCGGGCCCTGGTTCTGGGTCGTCCCGTCGAAGTCGGCGGCCACGTTGATGACCTCCACCGTCGGGATGTTGGCCTGCGCGAGCACCGGCGTCTGCGGCGCCCCGAACTTGAGCGACTCCGCGCCGTTGTAGTTGAAGGCGTAGCTCAGGAAGTTGCCGGCGACGTCGTAGCCCTCGAGCTTGATGAGGCCATTGCCGCCGCAGCCGCCGTAGTACGAGGTGTTGTTGCAGTTGGTGCCGTTGTAGCTGCCGCGGACGTCGAGGACGCCGCCGCCCTTGATGATCGGCGAGATGAGGCGAACCATGCCGCCGCCACCGCCGCCACCGGCGCTGACCGAGTAGCCGCCACGAGCGAAGACGCCGGCGGCCGTGTTCCAGCCCGTGTCGATCCAGGTCCCGGCCACGATCACGATGACGCCGCCGCCGCCGCCGCCGCCGTAGAGGATGCCGCTGCGGTTACCGCAGCCGCCCCCGGAGCCGCCGTGGAGGATGCGGTCGTCGAAGACCGACACCGCGGTGCCGCCCGTCGCGCCCTGACCGCTGCCGCCGGTCGCGTTGTAGCCGGCCGTGGCGTTGCGGGTCGGCCCGGCGCCGCCGCCGCCGCCCACGTCGAGCTGGT
>SBGO01000394.1 GCA_006226565.1 Deltaproteobacteria bacterium
CAAAGGCCGTCCGCTATCCGTGACCTCTGACTGAGTTACGGGCCGGATGCGTCGATCCGACGCGCTTCAGAGATACATAACGGTTTTTGATCCTCGGCGGTCCGGTCCGTAAGATATGTCGCTCGCGAAATGCGAGTCTTGGCACGAGGGCAGACGTGATGACGCGATGGATGGGGCTCATGATGCTCGCGAGCGGGCTGGCGGCGGTCGCTTGGACGCCGGACGCCGCGGCGCAGTGCTCGGGCGCGGGCACCGCGATGGGCAGCTGCCCGGCCGGGATGACCTACGAGGGCTGCTGCGACTCCTACGCGGTCGTCCAGTGGTGCGAGTCGGGCGTGCTCTGCGAGATCGACTGCTCCGGCAACGCCAGCGTCCCGCAGAACTCGTGCTGTGAGACCTCGTACGACGCGGGCTGCTGCGACACGACCGTGATGGCGTGCGTCTGCGAGCTCGATCCCTTCTGCTGCGACGACACCTGGGGGTGGGACTCGCTCTGCGTCTCCGAGGCGCAGACCGACTGCGGCGGCTGCACGACCTGCCCGTCTCCGTCGACGAGCTGCGGCTGGAGCGACGCCGGCTACTATGACTGCTCGGCGTATCCGTCCGCGGATCCGAGCGGCGTGAACCCGATGGCGTGCGGCTCGAGCTGCGTCCCGAACTGCTCTGGCAAGCAGTGCGGTAGCGACGGCTGCGGCGGGACCTGTGGGACGTGCTCGGTCGGCTCGACGTGCGACGCCTTCGGCGCGTGCGTGGCGACCTGCACGCCGAGCTGCGCCGGCAAGCTCTGCGGCAGCGATGGCTGCGGGGGCAGCTGCGGGACGTGCCTCGCCGGCCTGTCGTGCAACGCCGCGGGGTGGTGCGTGGAGACCTGCACCCCGAGCTGCGCCGGCAAGGTGTGCGGTGACGACGGCTGCGGCGGGCTCTGCGGGAGCTGCGCGGCCGGCCAGATCTGCACCTCCGCGGGGCAGTGCCAGACCCAGTGCACCCCGAGCTGCGCCGGCAAGGTGTGCGGCGACGACGGCTGCGGCGGGCTCTGCGGGAGCTGCGCCCAGGGGTTGACCTGCACCTCCGCGGGGCAGTGCCAGACCCAGTGCACGCCGAGCTGCACCGGCAAGGTGTGCGGCGACGACGGCTGCGGCGGGAGCTGCGGGAGCTGCCCGAGCGGGACGAGCTGTGACGCCGGCCAGTGCACGAGCGGCTGCACCCCGCAGTGCTCCGGCAAGCAGTGCGGCGACGACGGCTGCGGCGGGACCTGCGGGACCTGCGCGGCCGGGGCGACCTGCGAGGCCGGCGAGTGCATCACCGAGGAGTGCACCTGCGTCGGGCGGCAGTGCGGCGACGACGGCTGCGGCCGCGTCTGCGGCTACTGCGGACCGGGGACCGAGTGCAACCTCACGAGCCAGCTCTGCGAGGACGCGTCGTCGACCGGCGACACCACCGGGGGCGAGTCCGACGGGGCCGGCCAGGAGTGCCCGTCGGGGCAGGTCTGGAGCCCCTACGCGGGCGCGTGCGTCATGGGCGGGCTCTCCGTGGACGGCAACGACGACAGCTCGGGGTGCGCCGGTGGGCCCGCCAGCGGCGGGGCGCCGTGGCTCCTCGCCGGCCTGCTGGGCCTGCTCGCGATTCGGCGGCGTCGGCGCGCCTGAGCGGTCGCGCGTCGCGCTGCGTGGCGGTCCCCTGCCGGCCCGGCTCATGGGCTGACGGGGCGGCCGTCGTGCGTCCACCGACCGTCTCGTCCGAGCGGCGTCGAGGCTAGAGGCGATACCGGTCGCTTAGGGCCAACGATCTGAAATCGAACACATCTCTCCACCACGGAGGCCACGGAGGATGTGTGGCCGCTCGAGCCGAAACTCCGAGCGCGACCCGCTCCCCCTCCGTGAGCTCCGTGCTCTCGTGGTAGAAAAACGTGCCGGTTCAGCGCCTTGTGGCCTGTCTGATCGGCGTTGGGGCTACAGGCTCAGGACGTAGAAGTCGTAGGCGGCGTGGGTCCACGCGGCGACGGCGAAGCCCCGGGCCAGGAAGAGGCCGGCGAAGAGCACGCCCGCGACGGTGCGGTACGAGAAGGCGAAGAGATCGAGCGGCTCGCCCGCGAGGTGGTGGGCCAGGGCGAAGGCGAGGCTCGAGAAGGCGACCGCCGCCGTGAGCGCGAGCCAGCGCGGCACCTCGAAGGCGCGCTCGAGGGCCACGGCGACGAGGGTGAGGAGCACGAGCCGGAAGAGGAGCTCCTCGTAGAGGCCCGAGCCGGAGGCCGCCACGGCCCGGTCGAAGAGCGTGGAGGCGTCCCCCGAGACCGACAGCAGCTGCGCGCGGTCGAGCACGAAGAGGATCACGCCGCCGAGCCCGACGCCGTAGAGGGACGACTCGGCGATCACCGGCGCGGTGAGGGCGAGGTGTCGCGGGAACGCGCGCCGGAGATGGTAGAAGGCCCAGATGGCGATCGCGGCCGCGAGCCCGAGCTGCACGGCGAGGTAGCCGTCGCGGGACAGCGACGCCCGAAGCGGCCCCGAGACCGGATCGACGCCGGAGCGGGCGTGCTCCGAGGCGAAGGCGAGGCCGACGCCGTAGAGGAGCAGGAGCGGGAGCACGGCCAGCGCGCTGGCCGCGGGCGTGCGGGTCGTCGCGAGGTAGCGGCCGAGCCAGCCGAAGCGCGCGGGGCGCGTCGAAGCGCGGCCGCGCGCGGGGGATGCGGAGGTGGAGCGGGCCCGGGCCATGGGCGCATGGTGGGGCAGTCGCCCAGAGGCGCAAGAAAACAGGTGGAAGCGAGGTGAACCGGCCGTTGACACGCCCGTGGCGATCCGTTAGCTTCCCGCGGCCCGTCGGGACAGGCGCCCGGCGTGTGTCGAATCATTTCGAGCCGTACATCGAGGGTGGGCCCGCTTCGACGGCGACCCGAATAGTCTTTACGAAGGTGATCCTACATGGCCAGGAACGAGAGGGCGGCTGACCTGCGGCCCCTAGAGGTTCGCGTCGAGGGCGAGAACATCAACCGGGCGATCAACCAGCTCAAGCGTAAGATGGCCAACGAGGGCATCTACAAGGAGCTCAAGAAGCGCCGCTTCTACGAGAAGCCCTCCGAGCGCCGCAAGCGCAAGCAGCGTGAGGCCGAGCGTCGCCTCCGCAAGGCGCGTCGCCGCGACTTCTAGTGCGCTTCGGGCCGGGCGGTGCGTCTCGCGCCTGCCCGCCCGGATCCCGCCCACGCGCGCCTCGTCGAGGCGCGGTGGGGCGCGTGTGCATGCGTGATCACGCGACGGTGGTCGGGCGGACGAACGGTCCGCTGACCCCGGCGTGGTGCGCCTTCTCGTGTGCGGACGCCTCGCTCGGCGAGCGCCTCACGGAGCGGAGGACCGCTCCCGGCGCTCGACCGGCGGCCTGCGTCGTGCGCCCCGCGATCTCGTCCGGTGCCCTGCTCCGGCGCGACGGCGTCCGCGCCCGCCTGGGTCAGGCGGCGGAGCGCGTGGTGAAGCCGGCGGTCGTCGGGTCGTACTGGCGGATCTCGGTCGCCCGGAGCGCGCCGTCCGCCACCTCGTAGACGTTGTAGCGCGCGGTGTGATCGGGCGACGGATCGCTCCACGTCGAGGACCCGCAGCCGATGATCGTCAGGCCGTCGCGGCTGAAGCGATGCGCCTTGTGGGTGTGCCCGTGGAGGACCACCGACACCCCGGCGTCCGCGCAGGCGCGGGCGAAGGCGTCGCGGTTCTGGAGCCCGTGCATCCGGTCCTTGCGCCAGCCCCGGGGGTGGAGGTTGTGGTGGACGAGGGCGAACGCGCAGCCCTCGTCGAGCGCCCCGTCCGCGGCGAGCGCGGCGAGGCGTCCGAGCTGACCTTCGTCCACGCCGCCGATCGCCATCAGCGGCGCCGTCGGGAAGGCCGAGTTGAAGCCGACGAGCTTCACCTCCCCGAGGTCCTTGAACCACGGGTAGACCCGCTCGGCGCCGTCACGCCACATGAGATCGCCGAAGAAGCTCTCGAACCGGCGGCTCCGCGCGGAGC
>SBGO01000621.1 GCA_006226565.1 Deltaproteobacteria bacterium
GCACGGCGCTCAGCGCGGTGACGCCCAGCACGACCCCGGCGAGGGCGCGCCGGGCCGCGGGCCCCCGGACCGTCGCCAGGCGGTGCGCGACGGCGACGAGCCCGGCCAGGAGCGCGGGGAAGAGGTAGCGCGCCGAGAACGAGCGGATCCCGCCGACGGCCAGGTCGGGGACGACCAGGAGCGCGACCGGGACCACGAAGAGCAGCACCACCAGCGCGCGGCTCGCGGCCGGACCGCGTCGCCCCAGGTGGACGAGCGAGGCCGCGACCAGCCCGACCGTCGCCAGCACCGCGAGCCACGGCCCGACGCCATCGACGACCGGCCAGAGGTCGAGGAGCGGGCGGCTCAGGTTCGATCCGAGGGTCGCGACGACCTCGAGGCGCGGCACGACGATGGCGCGCGACCAATCCATCGACGCCTGGAAGGCCTCGAGGTGCTCGGCGAGGAGCAGCGCCCACGGGAGGAAGAGGAGCGCGCTCGCCGTCAGCGCCAGGGCGGCGCCGATGCTCTCGCGGGTGAGGCGGCCACGGGCGCGCCAGGCGACGAAGAGGACCTGCGCCAGGATCACGGTCGCGTGGCTGAAGGCCGTGTAGAGCCCGAGCGCCGTCAGGACCGCGTAGGCGGCCCACGCGCGGAGCCGCCGGGGGCGCGGGGCGTCGGCGGCGACGAGGCGCAGGGCGCGCAGGAGCGCAGCCGACGAGGCGAGGATCCAGACGCTCCAGAGCGCGTACTCGCGCGCCTCCTGGGCGTAGAGGACGGCGAAGGGCGAGGCGGCGACGAGTCCGACGGTGGCCCACCGCGCCCGGAGCGCGTCCGCCTCCGCCACCGCGTTCGGCGGCCCACGCGGGGCGTAGACCTCGCGCCCAAGCCACGCCGCCGCCAGGACCGCCAGGAGGCTCGCGAGCACGCTCAGGGCGCGCAGCGGGGCCAGGCCGTCGCCGAAGAGCCCCATCCAGACCCGCGCGAGGAGGTAGTAGGCGGGCGGGTGCTGCGGCTCGTCGCGGGCCAGGCCGCGCACCGTGTCGAGGGGGCCGCGCGCCGGGTCGAGCCGCTGGAAGGCGAGGATCGCGTCGCGATCGACCGGCTGACCGGTGTAGAGGGCGCCGATCCAGTCGCCGCTCTGGTGGCCGGCGGCGAAGATGCGGGTGTAGACCTCGTCGTGCCAGATGGGCTTGTCGGCGAGGCCGTAGCAGCGGGCGCCGACGCCGATCAGCGCCGCGAGGCCCACGGCGGCCACCCAGAAACGCCCGGGCCGTCGCCGCGACGCGATCGGCGTCGGGCGGGGGACGATCACCGCGGCGGCGCCTCGCACCGGGCGCTCGTCGGCGCTCGGGTCGGGGGGGCGCACGGCCGGACGGTATCCAAAACCCGCGGAGGGGGTCCACAAGGAAGACGCGCCGCGGCGGCCGACGCCCGTCGGGACCGTGTCCCCGCCGTGCTCGGTGCGGCGCGCGGCGGGACGCCGGTGGGGATCGGCGGGCGCTACGGCTTCGCGGTGCCCCCCTCGCCCGCGCCCGGCTTCGGCCCGTCGAGCTTGTCGAGCTCGACCTGACACGCGGTGTTCCCGAGGTCGCGGCAGCGCATGAGCTGCACCCGCGCGTCGCCGGTGCGCCCCTGGCCGATGAGCGCCAGGCCGAGGTTGTAGCGCACCGCGCGGGCGAACTGGGGGTCCCCGTCGGCGTCGAGCCACAGCGCGTACGCGAAGTCGTCGATCGCAGCGACGCGGTCGGACTCGCCCGCGTTCCGCGACAGGTAGGCGTAGCCGCGCCCGGACCACGCGCGCTTCTGCTCGGGATCCCGCGCCAGCGCACCGTCGAAGGCCGCGATGGCCGCCTCGTAGCGCTTCGCGCGGGTCTCGGCGCGCCCCTCCTGCAGGAGCCGCTTCGCCTCGCCTTGCGCCGCCTCGCGCTCCCGCTTCGTCTCCGGCGTCTCGCCCTTCTTCGCCCGCGCGAACAGGCTCCCGCCCCAGACGCGCTTGCCGTCGACCTCGGCCCAGGTATCGCCCTCGCTCCGCGCGTCGCGCGCCAGGAGGCGGCCGCTGTGGCGGTCGAAGTAGTAGCGCTGCTCCTCCTCGCGGCCGTCGCAGGGGCACAGCAGGTCGTCGACGAGCTCCGAATCGTCACAGTCGCGCTGGATCAACATCGCGGCACGCACCAGCACAGGGCTCCCACCGACCACCGTGAGGGCCGCCCCGGCGAAGCAACGCGACGCGGTGCCGTCGTGGATCGCGAGGCCCCACGCGCCCCCCTCGCCGCGCGGCACCACAATCCAGCCGTCCCCGCTCCCGTCGATGAAGACGCCCTGATCGGCGCCCCCGAGGAGCGCCTCGCGCGCGGCCTCGTCGCTCTCGGGCGCCGGCACCGTCTCCGGCACCCGCATGCCGCCGATGTACGCCCCCTTGGAGCGCAGGTACGCGTAGGCGTCGCGCCAGGTCGCGTAGGTCCGCACCGTGTCGCTCGCCTCGAAGAGCACCCAGCTCGGCTCGAAGCCCCCGGCCCGGGCCGGCGCCGGGAGCGCGCTCCCGACGAGGACCGCGGCGACCACGGCGAACGCTCGCATTCCGCTCATCTCTCCCTCCCGACACGCCGGCTGAACGCAGAGAGACATACAGCCCTTCCGAGAATCCCGCGATAGCGCCGGCGAGCGGCGCTTCCGAGCCGCCTGCGAGGCCGATCGGAACGTGCCCCCCCTTGCCTGGGTCGCGATGTGCCCCCACATTCGAAGCTCCGGACTCGTACGAAATTGGCCTGCAGGGGGTGTTGGTTGACGCTATCGGACTGGTTGCGCCCAGAGCTCGTGTTCCCGGGGCTCGACGCCTCGACGTTGAAGCAGGTGGTCGAGCGGCTCGCGCCCGCGTTCGCGGTCGCTGGCGACGTCCCCCCCGCGGAGGTCGAGGCCGCCCTGTGGCGCGGGCTGAGCGACGTGACCGGCGCGGTCGGCCACGGCGTGGCCCTCCCCCACGCCGTGGTCGAGGGGCTCCACGAGCCGCTCGTCGCCATCGCGCTGCTGGCGCGACCGCTCGGCATCGCGACCCACGACGGGGTCGCGCCCGACGTGCTCTTCTGCATCCTCGCGCCCCCGAACGCGCCGACGCAGCACCTCCTGCTGCTCGCGCACATCGCCCGCCTCGCCCACAGCCGCGTCCTCCTCGAGGGGCTGCGCCACGCCCGCACCACCGACGCGGTCGTCGCCCTGCTCCGGGCGGCGGACGCCCGGGACCAGCCGGTGCGCGTGGCCCCGGCCGCGCCGCCGACGGCGGGCCAGCTCGTCACCATCACCATCGCCGGCGAGGAGGCCGTCGACGCGCTCATCGTGCAGCTCGTCGGCATGGAGCTCGACGACGCCACCATCCTCGACGGGCAGAGCCTCCGCGAGGCGGTCGCCCGCGAGGTGCCCCTCTTCTCCGGCTTCCGGGACCTCTTCGGGGACCCCGGCGGACGGCGCGTCCTCCTCGTCGAGGCGCCCGCGGACCGCGTCTCGTCCGTGTTGGCGGCCGTCGAGACCGTCTGCGCCACCCACGAGGTGCGCCACGCCCGCGTGACGGCGACGCCGATCACGACGCGCTGGGAGCACACCCCGCCAGGCCGCGAGGACGGCGCGGGGGGACACTGACATGGAGACCGGCGTCGCGCTCGCGATCCTCGTCGTCGCCCTGGCGGTCGTCTACTGGGCGCCGCTCCGGCGCCTTCGCTCGGCGCTGGGCGTGGCCCACCTGGTCGCCACCGGCCAGGCCTTCCTGGTGCTGGGCGTCGTGGCCGGACTGGCCCTCGCCACCGAGCAGCAGCGCCTGACCGTCGAGCTCACGCCCGTCGTCGGCTTCATCGCCGCCTGGGTCGGCTTCGCGGCCGGGATGCGCTTCGACCGCCGCGTCCTCGCGCCGCTCCCGGCGCGTGCCTGGCTGGTGGCGCTGCTCCCGGCCGTCGCCGCCGCCCTGGTGGTCGCCGGCGCCAGCGTCGGCGTCCTCGTCGCGGCCGGAGTCC
>SBGO01000624.1 GCA_006226565.1 Deltaproteobacteria bacterium
GGCGCGGCCGTGCAGGCCTGGCGCAGGAGCGCGGCGGCGTGGCGGCGGGAGGCGGGCGCGCCCTCGCCGCGGAGCACCATCTCGCCGAGTTGGGCGCAGGCCGTGACGTTGCCGGCGTCGCAGCCCGTGGTCAGGAAGGCGCGCGCCTTCATCGGGTGCTCGGCGCGCAGCGCGTGGCCGAGCTCGAGGCAGGCCTCGCCGACCCCCGCGCGGCAGGCGGCCGCAGTGTCGGACGGGTAGAGAGGAGCGGCTCCGCAGGCCCCGACCAGCGGGGCCACGGCAAACGCCGCCGCGATGAGGAGTGGACGGGGCGCCATGACCTTGCTCCGGTCGAAGAGCTCAATCTGTTGTGATTCTGCGGAGCAAGAACCACGCCAGCGGAGGATCGGGTGCAGGTCGGGATCGGCGTCGGTCGCGCCGCGCCGATCGGGCGAAGTGGCACACCCGCTCGGGTGCCCTGACCCTCCAGTGGGGGCGAAAAGGTGCTCCACGCCGGGCTTTTCGAGCCCTCTACAGGCGACACGAGCGGTTCGGCGCTGGCATGATGACCGCCGCCGCCGGAGCGGGGCGTGACGGGACGCTCCAGCCCCGCGGCGCAGGGCGCCCGGCGCCGGAGGTGGACATGAAGCTGTGTGTTCTGGCCACGATGGTCGTGCTGGCGTCGAGCCTCACCCTGGCCGGCTGCCCCGAGGAGGGGCCGCGGAAGATCGGCGCGAGCTGCACCTCCGACGGTCAGTGCGCGAGCGGCCTCTGCGCGGCGCAGACGTGCCTCGACCCGGAGGCGGACGAGGACGGCGACACGCTGGTCAACCGCATCGAGGCGGCGCTCGGGACCGACCCCTTCGCGGCCGACAGCGACGGCGACGGAACCTCGGATCGCGACGAGATCGGCGACCTCGCCGCCCCGACCGACGGCGACGGCGACGGCCGCATCGACGCCATCGAGAGCGCGGTGCGCGACGCCGACGGGGACTGCGTGGTGGACGAGGTGGATCCGCGCGACAGCTACTCCGACCCGCCGAGCGAGGCGTTCCCCGAGGCCTGTGGCGACGGCAGCTACAGCTGCGTGGCGAACCCGCTCGCCGGCACCTGCGCGGCGCCCCTCGGCGTGATGGCGGCCGAGTGCTTCCAGGCGTGGGGCGCGTGCGAGATCGCGGTCACCGGGACGATGAGCGGGTCGTCGAGCATCTCGTGGGAGAGCGGCGCGCACATGACCTGGAAGATCTCCGGCGACAGCGGCACGGCGCAGCTCGTCGGCCCGAGCGGCGCGACCTGCGGGACCATGCGCGTGACCGACGCCCAGAGCGAGAGCCCGACGACGACCCTGCTGGTGACCGGCGGGCCGAGCTACGGCCTGCGAAACGTCGACGGCACGCTGATCATCACCTGCCCCGGCGGGACGGAGGTGATCCTGTCCGAGACCGACGCGGAGGCGTTCTCGCGCTGCAGCGGGGCCGACTCGCAGGAGCGGTGCACGGTCTCGTCGCCCTACAACTGCACGAGCTCGGCGGAGTGCGAGGGCGACCTCGAGTGCTGCGTGCTGCCGCAGGCCCCCTCGGCGGGCGCCTTCTGCATGCCCGTCGAGGCCTGCACCGCCCAGTAGCGGCGCGGCGTCGGCTCCGCGTGGGTATCGCGGGGCGCGCGCGCACGATAGAACCATCGTTCCGGTCGTGCGTCTCCGGCACGACCCACGGAAGCGAGGAATGCCCTAGATGACCAAGCCCTTCATGCTCGTCCTGCTCGCCGGTGCGCTCGCCGCCTGCCCCAGCTCGTCGACCCCGGTCAGCCCGGACGAGGGCCCCGTGCCCGTCGCGCCCGCCGAGACCGCCGCGCCCGCCGAGACCGCCGCGCCCGACGCGGAGCCCCCCGCGCCCGTAACGGAGAAGGCCGGGGCGATCGCCTCCGCCGACGCCGCGAAGACCGCGGCGGCGGCCAACAACGCCTTCGGGCTCGCGCTCTACGACCAGGTCCGCGCCGGCGAGGGCAACCGCTTCTTCTCGCCGGTCAGCCTCTCCGTCGCGCTCTCCATGACCACGATGGGCGCCGCGGGGAACACCGAGCGCGAGCTGCGCGCGGCCCTGCGCCTGCCCGAGGCCGGCGCCTACGACGCGTTCGGCGCCCTCCAGCGCGCGCTCGGCGCGGACCGCGGGCTCGAGGCCGAGCTGCGGATCGCCAACCGCCTGTGGGGACAGCAGGGCTACGCCTTCCAGGAGGCCTTCCTCGCCGGGACCCGCGAGATCTACGGCGCCGGCCTCGAGCCGGTGAGCTTCGCCGCGCCCGAGGAGGCGCGCGCGACCATCAACCGCTGGGTGTCGGAGGAGACCCGCGCCAAGATCCCCGAGCTCCTGCCGTCGGGGATCCTGAACGAGCGGACCAAGCTCGTCCTCACCAACGCGGTCTACTTCAACGGGCGCTGGGAGACCGCCTTCAAGTTCTCCCAGACGGACCCGGCGGAGTTCACGGTGACCCCGGAGCGCAAGGTCGAGGCGCAGCTCATGCACCGCACGGGCCGCTTCGAGTACGCCGAGGACGCGCGGGTCCAGGTGCTGCGCCTCCCCTACGGCGAGGGCTCCGAGATGTCGATGGTGGTCGTGCTGCCGAAGGCGGTCGACGGGCTCGCGGCGGTCGAGGCGACGCTGGCCGCGGATCTGCCGGGTTGGCTCGACAAGCTCGGCGCGTCCCGGGTCGAGGTCTTCCTCCCCCGCTTCGAGATGCGCGCGAACGCGTCGATGAAGGAGGCGCTCGAGGCCCTCGGCGTGAAGGAGGCCTTCACCCTGGCGGCCGACTTCAGCCCGATGAGCGGCCAGGAGGACCTCTACCTCAGCGCCGTCGTGCACGAGGCCTACGTCAAGGTCGACGAGTCCGGGACCGAGGCGGCCGCGGCCACGGGCGTCGTCATGACGACCAAGTCGGCGGCGCTCGGAGCGGGGCTGGTCTTCCGCGCCGACCACCCCTTCTTCTTCGCGATCCGCGACGACCGCACGGGGGCGCTGCTCTTCGTCGGGCGCGTCGCCGACCCGACCGCGGGCTGACGCTGCGGCGCGCGGCCAACATCTTCGTTGGCCGCGCGCGCTGCGCCTGCTATGCGGGGCCCATGCCGACTGGAATCGAGGGTTTCGCCGACGACCTGCTCTCCCCGCGCCTCACGACCGGCTCGGGACCGGGAGCCTACGATCGGCTGCTGATGGAGCTCCGCGCCCTGCGCGACGACCCGGTCCTGCGCGCGCCGCTCTCGGCGGCCTGGGCCGAGCGCAGCTTCTCCGGGGGCTTCGCGCGGCCGATGCTGCTGCTCGCCGCGCTCCGCTTCCGCGCGCTGGCCGACCCCGACCACCCGCTGGCGCCCGAGGTGCTCCTCGACGGCGAGGCGCCCGAGCTCGCGCCGCGGCTCCGCGAGGCCCTCGGCGACCCGGGGCTGGTCGAGGTGCTCGCCACGCGCCGCGTCCGCGGTCAGGACCCCGGGCGCGCCGTCGGCTGGGGGCTCGTGGTGCTCGCCCTCGGGCTCGCCCACCGGCGCTTCGCCCTGGTGGACCTGGCGGCCGTCGCGAACCTCCACCTGGCGGTGGATCTGACCTCGATCCCGCTCCGCCTCGGCGCCGAGAAGATCACCGGCCTCGATCTGCCGTCGCCGCACCTCCGGATCGGGCTCGACCGCGAGCCGGTCGACGTCCACGACGACGACGCGGTGCGCTGGCTCCGGGCGGGGGTGTGGCCCGGACAGCCCGACCGGGCCGACCGGCTCGAGGCGACCCTCGCCGTGCTGCGGCGCCCGTGGCGTGGGGCCTCCCCCGGCCCGACCCTGAGCGCCCACGCCCTCGGCGTCGACGACACCGTCGGGCGCCTCGTCGCCGCCGCGGAGGACCCCGCCGTGGACGCCGTCGTCGCCTTCGAGAGCATGGCGGAGGTCGGCCCCGACGAGGCGACCGCGCACCGCGCCGCGATGACCGAGTGGCTGAGCGGAGACGCAGGCCGGATCTGG
>SBGO01000593.1 GCA_006226565.1 Deltaproteobacteria bacterium
GCACATCGCCACCGGTGGCCACGCCGCCGGCGCCGCCGGGACGGTCGCGCTGCCCCAGACCAGCGCCGCCGTGACCGTGATCCTGTCCGACGCGCCGGCCGCCGCCGACTGGCAGCCCGCGCTCCGCGAGCTCGCCCTGAGCGAGATCCCCGCCTACGGCAACGCCCTCGCGGGCGGAGACTACCGCCGCGACGTCGCGGCGACCCTCGTCGTCCGCCTCGTCGCCGCCTGCCTCGCCGCCAACGGAGGCGCCGAATGAGCTCCATCACCTTCGAAGCCACCGTCAACGGCCGCCCCGTGCGCTGGGAGGTGCCGGCGGGCGAGTTCCTGACCGAGACCCTGCGCAGCCACGGCCTCATCGGCACCAAGCGCGGCTGCGAGAGCGGCGACTGCGGCGCCTGCGCCATCCTCCTCGACGGCGTCGAGGTCAACAGCTGCGTCGTCCTCGCGGCCCAGGCCAGCGGCCACGACATCGTGACCGTCGAGGGCATCGGCGACGCCCGCGCGCCGCACCCCATCCAGGAGGCCTTCGTCGACGCCGGCGCCGTCCAGTGCGGCTACTGCACGCCGGGCATGGTCGTCGCGACCAAGGCGCTCCTCGACGAGAACCCCACGCCCACCCGCGACGACGCGCGCCACGCGCTCGCCGGGCACCTCTGCCGGTGCACCGGCTACGTGAAGTGCCTCGACGCCGTCGAGCTCGCCGCCGAGCGCACCGCCAACGCCGACGCCGCCCACGGGGGAGCCTGAGCCATGGCCGAAGACACCAAGAACGCCACCGAGACCCCGTGGGACATCGGCGAGGAGTCGATGGCCGAGTACGACCGCTTCAAGGTCGTCAACAAGAGCCCGCGCCGTGTCGACGCGATGAAGCTCGCCCTCGGCAAGGGCACCTTCACCGACGACCTGACCCCGCCCGGGATGCTCCACGTCAAGATGCTGGGGAGCCCCCACGCCCACGCCCGGATCCTGTCGATCGACACGACCGAGGCCGAGGCGATGCCGGACGTCCACTGCGTCCTGAACATGTACAACGTCAAGGCCATCCCGCACACGACCGCCGGGCAGGGCTTCCCCGAGCCGTCGCCGTGGGACGCGCTGTGCTTCCCGGAGAAGGTGCGCTTCGTCGGCGACCGCGTGTGCGCCGTGGCCGCCGAGACCGAGGCCGCCGCGCTGCGCGCCCTCGAGACCATCAAGGTCGAGTACGAGGTGCTGCCGGCCATCCTCAGTCCCGAGGAGGCCGTCGCCGAGGGCGCGGTCAAGATCCACGAGCACCCGGAGCCGACCGGCATCTCGAAGCCCGAGATGAACCTCGCGTGCACCCTGGGCGCGAGCGTGGGCGACGTGGAGGCCGGCTTCGCCGCTTCCGACCGCGTCATCGAGCGGACGTATCGCATCGGCTACGCCCAGCAGTCTCCGATCGAGCCGCACATCGCGGTGACGTGGCTCGACGAGGACGAGCGGCTCACGGTCCGCGTGGCGACCCAGGTGCCCTTCCACTCGCGGCGCATCCTGGCGCAGGTCCTCGAGATCCCGGTCTCGCGCATCCGCGTCATCAAGCCCCGCATCGGCGGCGGCTTCGGCGTCAAGCAGGAGGTCCTCCTCGAGGACGTGCCGGCGCTCGTGACGCTCCGCACCGGGCGCCCGGCGCGCTGGGCCCTGACCCGCCCCGAGGAGCTCGTCAGCGCGCGCACGCGCCACCCGTCGATCCTGACGATGAAGGCCGGCGTCAACGACGACGGCACCCTCGTCGCGCTGTCGATGGAGGTGCTCGGGAACTCCGGCGCCTACGGCGCGCACGCCCTGACCGTCGTCTCCTGCACCGGCGGCAAGGCGCTCCCGCTCTACAAGGCCGAGCACTACCGCTTCGACGCGCGCGTGGCCTACACGAACCTGCCGGTGGGCGGCGCCTTCCGCGGCTACGGGGCGCCGCAGGGCTTCTACGCGGTCGAGATCCTGATGGACGAGATCGCGCACGAGCTCGGCATGGACCCCATCGCGCTGCGCGAGAAGAACATGATCGGCAGCGGCGACGACAACCCGCTGGCCGTCGCCCTCGGCGAGGGCGGCGAGGGCTTCCCGCAGCGCATCCGCAGCTGCGGGCTGCCGCAGTGCATCGAGATCGGCCGCGAGAAGATCGGCTGGGAGCGGCGCAAGAGCTTCGACAAGACCGGCACCAAGCGCCGCGGCATCGGCATGGTCGCGCTGATGCAGGGCTCGGGCATCCCGGGCGTCGACATGGCCTCGTCCTTCATCAAGCTGAACGACGACGGCTCGTTCAACCTGCTGACCGGCGCGACCGACATCGGGACCGGCTCCGACACCGTGCTGAGCCAGATCGCCGCCGAGGAGCTCGGCGTCACGGTCGACGACATCATCATCTACACGGCCGACACCGATCTGACGCCGTTCGACACCGGCGCCTACGCCTCGAGCACGACCTACATCTCGGGCACCTCGGTGAAGAAGGCGGCGGCCGGCGTGCGCCGGCAGATCGTGGCCGCCGCGGCCGACATCTGGAAGTGCGAGGCCGACGGGCTCGTCGCCGCGAACAAGCAGGTGAAGCACCCCGACGGGCGCACGCTGAGCTACGGCGACATCTGCCGCTCGACGCTCTACCACCACAACCAGCACCAGATCATGGATCACGCCTCGCACCTCAGCTACGAGTGCCCGCCGCCGTTCTCGGCGCACTTCTGCGAGGTCGAGGTCGACGTCGAGACCGGCGAGATCAAGGTGCTCAACTACGTCGCGGCGGTGGACTGCGGCGTCGCCATCCACCCGACGGCGGCCGAGGGGCAGACCGAGGGCGGCGTCCAGATGGGCCTCGGCTACGCGCTGAGCGAGCGCTACCTCTTCGACGACAAGGGCGTGATGCAGAACGCGAGCTTCGCGGACTACAAGATCTTCAGCGCCCTCGACATGCCGGAGCTCGAGGCGGTGCTCGTGCCGACCTACGAGCCCTCGGGGCCCTTCGGCGCCAAGAGCGTCTCGGAGATCCCCATCAACGGGCCCGCGCCGCTCCTGTCGAACGCCGTCTTCGACGCCATCGGCGTGCGCTTCCGCGAGGCGCCCATCACGCCGGAGATGATCTGGCGCGCCCTGCGCGAGGAGGGCTGAGATGCCGCGCTTCATCCGTGCCCGCTTCCTGCTGCCGATGAGCGACGCCCTCGGGCGTGACCGGCGCATCGAGGACGGCTACGCCCTGTGGGAGGGCGACGCGCTGCTCGAGGTCGGCGCCTACAGCGACGCGATCGGCGCGCGCCTCATCCGCGACCACGGCGCGGCCCTCGAGGTCGTCGAGCCGACGCGCGTCGCCCGCGGCGTCACGGACACGGCCGCCCTCGTCCGCCACGAGGGCGTGCTCCTCCCGGGCTTCGTCAAGGCGCACGGCCACGACCACGAGCCGCCCATCATCGGGCTCGTCAAGGACGTGGCGCTCACCGGCTGGCTCGACGGCGTGGTGAACCCGTTCACCGGCTTCATGAAGCGCGAGCAGCAGCGGCTCGAGGACCTGCTCGGGCGCACGCCACAGAGCGTGTCGTACCTGAAGGCGCGGGTGGATGACCTGTACTACGGCATCACCACGTCGATGGTGCACCACTGCAACCACTCGAAGTACTTCGCCGACGACCTCGTGGCGGCGGCGGAGACCGCGGGCACGCGCATGATCGTCGCGGTCGGCGGGCAGGACCGGCACTACGCCGACGACCTGCTCGACACCGTCGACGGCGCCCTCGAGCGCCTCGACGGCTACCGCGCGCGCCACGGGCACAAGACGCGCGTGACCATCATCCCGGGCCCCGACCAGCTCTTCTCGAACGGGCCCGAGATGATGAGCGCGCTCAAGGACTGGTCGCGCCGGAACGGGACGCTGCTCCACTTCCACAGCTCGGAGGAGAAGCGGACGACGGCGTGGTTCCGCGAGACCTACGGGATGACGCCCATCGCCTACGCCCACGGGCTCGGCATCCTGGACTCGCGCACGGTCGTCGCCCATCAGGTGCACTCGACCGAGGAGGACCTGCAGATCCTCGCCGAGACCGGCACGCGCATCGTCCACAACCCGCTCGCGAACACGATCCTCGGCTCCGGCATGCCGCCGGTCGTCGACATGCTCGAGCGCGGGATCCCGGTCGCCATCTCGACGGATGGCTCGGGCAGCGCCGACAACCAGAACATCCTGGCGGCGGCGCGGCTGGCCTCGCAGTACCAGAAGGCGCGCTACTCGCGGGCCGACTACCTGCCGGCGCAGCAGGCGCTCGAGATGATCACGGTCGAGGCGGCGCGCATCCTCGACATCCCGGCGGGCTCGCTCGAGGTGGGGCGCCCGGCCGACCTCGTGCTCGTCGCGACCGACACGCCCAACATGACGCCGACCCGCGTCACCAACGTCGTCGAGAACCTCGTCTGGGCCTCGGACGGCAGCGAGGTGCGCGTCGTCGTCGCCGGCGGCGAGGTGGTGCGTCAGGGCAGCGCCTTCCACACGCTGGATCTGGCGCGGATCCTCGAGGACGTCTCGACGCTCTCGGCCGAGTTCGATGCCTACCGGCTGACGGCGCCCGAGGTCCGCGGCACCGGCGCCAACGCCTGATTCGCCAGGTCGGGGGCGGCCCGAGCGGTCGCCCTCGACCCGCGCCTCAGCGCACGCCGATGATCGCCGTGTCGAAGCCGACGCGCACGCCGGTCGTGCAGCTCTCGCCGCTGAAGTAGCGGTACTCGGCGTTGTAGACCGCGAAGGACAGGCCCTTGGTGGCGGCGGACTCGGCGGAGGTCGTCACGAGGCCGTCGTCGACGATCATGAAGTTGCTCCACTGGGTGTGGATGGCGTTGTAGGTCGCGCCGACGCCGGCGCTCGCGTAGTTCTTCGTGACGCCGGTCGCCCCGTAGTTGGCGCCGTAGCAGTCGTTGGCGAGCGCCTGGAGGCCGACGTAGGGCACGCCGTCGGCCTTGATGCTCCAGTTGTTCGCGTTGATGCGGTAGCCCAGGTCCGAGCGCGCGTCCCAGACGCAGTTGGGGACGAAGGGCGCGCCGTCGATGGACAGCGCGGCGACCTGGGTGAACGGGACGTCGGCCAGCGCGTTGAGCTTGCGCCCCTCGACGCTCGGCGTCGGCGTCGCGGCGGTGTCGATCCCCATCGGGACGTAGTTGCTGTAGTTGGAGGCGAAGTAGGTCCCGTCGGGGCGCGTGGCGTGGAGGACGAGCGTCCAGCCGCCGCCGTCGGCGTCCATGTCGCACCAGGCCTCGACGGGATCGGCGCCGCCCGCGCCGTCGGGGTCGATCGTGTAGAGGCCGGAGCCGAACGACGCGCCGGCGTCGCGGATCGCGAGGCAGCTCGCGAGCGGCGTAGCGCAGACGGCGCCGCCCCAGCCGGTGCCGGTGCAGTCGCAGGTGCCGGCGAGGCAGGCGCCGCCGTGCTCGCACGCGGGCGTGCAGAGGGAGCCCGCCGGGAGGCTCGGTCCGAAGCCGTAGGCGAACGCCGTGGCGCCGTCGCCGGTCCCCGTGTAGTCGGCGCGCACCGGGGCCGCCGGGTCGCCGAAGGTGAGCGCCTCGGCGACGCAGGCGCTCAGGTCCACGTCCCACTGCACGTAGGGGTAGACCGCTCCCGCGGCGATGACGCCGTGGTCGACCAGCGGCGTGGCCAGGGCGTCGTCGGCCGTGGCGCGGGTGCGGAGCCAGCAGCCGGCGATCGCGGGCCGGCGCACCCCGAGGGCGACGTTCCAGTAGACCTTCTGGGCGGGCGCGCCGCCGCTGGTGAGCGTCTCGACGCCGCGGTAGACGCCGAGCTGGTAGAGCACGCTGTCGGCGTCGAGCGCGTGGAGCTCGCTCACCGCGGGGCAGCCGCTCATCGCGTCCGGACCGGGGACGCACTGGTTGCCGGCGGCGCCGGTCGCCGGGTCGAGGGCGACGTCGGCGTCGAACGACCCGGCCGTCGGGCTGGTGCAGTCGAGCGTGATCGGGTCGAGGAAGAGCTCGGTCTCGACGCCGGCCCCGGGCCCCGCGGTGCACGCGAAGCCGAGGACCATGGTGGCGGCGCGGGCGCCGGTGTCGTCGAAGAGGAGCTCGAGGTCGGAGGCGCAGGCGCTGCCGGTGCCGTCGGGGACGCAGCAGTCGAGCTTGGCCGAGCAGAAGACGTCGTTGAACTCGAGGGCGATGTCGAAGAAGCCCTGGCGCGCCGGGCGCATCAGCGCGACGTCGAAGTGCGCGGCGGCGTCGGCGTTCTCGCTGCAGGTGACGACCCGCTCGAGGGGCGCGGCAGCCGTGGGGTTCTCGAAGTCGAGGGGCGTGCCGGTGGCGCCGTTGGTCGCGCCCGCGGCGAAGCTGCCGGCGGCCGTCACCGGGGCGGCGTAGACGCCGACGACCCAGACGCGGACCGTGTTCTCGGCGACGCCGTCGGCGGCGTCGCAGGGGCCGACGTAGCTCGCGGACCCCGCGCCGTCGCCGTAGCCCGAAGACGTGAGCCGGCGCTGCCAGACGGTCTCGGCGGGGCTCGCGCCGTTGACGACCTCGACGTCCCACACGACGTCGCCGACGCCGTCGAGCTGCAGCGCGGCGATCTCGACGCCGACCGCGGGGCCGGCGTCCGCGACCGGTGGGGCGCTGGTCTCGCAGCCGGCCCCCCAGGCCGCGGCGATCAGGAGCGGCGCCGCAAGGGTGGCGGGGGTGCGTCTCATGGAAGCCCTCCGGGGGAGCTGGGAGCGTGCGTGTTGCAGTGCGATGACGAGGGTCCCATGCACGGCGGGGCGGACGCAACGCCCGAGTGCCCGGCGCCCGTGGCCCGGCGCCGGAGCAGGCTCAGCAGCTCGCGCGAGGGGTCAGTCCGTGACCCCGAGCGCCTTGGAGAGCTCCTCGACCGCGTCGCCCATGTAGACGGCGAGGTGCTGGAGGTGGGGCAGGGTGTCGCGGCAGCCGGTGAAGCCGAAGTTCAGCGTCCCGGCGTAGCTCTGGCAGGTGATGTTGAGCGCCTGGCCGTGGATCGGGATCGACAGCGGGTAGACCGCCTCGAGGCGCGCGCCGCGGAAGTAGAGCGGCTGCTCCGGGCCCGGGACGTTCGAGATCACGACGTTGAACTGCGGCCGGAGGCGCCCGCTGGTGCCGCTGACCTGCTGGAGGCCGGAGGGGAGCAGCATCAGCGCGCTGAGCTGGACGATGGCGTTGCGTGACATCCCCTGGAGTTGGGCCTTCGCCGCGCGGGTCGAGGCCATGACGGCCTCGAGGCGCGCGACCGGGTCGGCGACGTCGGTCCCGAGGGAGGCGAGCATCGAGCCGACGGCGTTGCCGCCGCCCGGATCGTCCTTGGGGCGGACGTTGACCGGGATCATCGCGATCAGCGGGCGCGAGGGGAGGGCGTTGAGCTCGAGCAGGAAGCGCCGCAGCGTGGCGCCGGTCAGGGTCAGGACGATGTCGTTGAGGGTGGCGCCGGCCGCCTTGGCCAGCGCTTTGAAGAGGTCGAGGCGGTACTGCTGCGTCGCGAAGCGCCGGGCGCGGCCGATCCGGCCGTTCAGGATGCACATCGGGGCCTGCAGCGGGCCGACGATGTCGTGGGCCGGCTCGCGCAGGGTCCGCACGATGTCACGGACGACCGAGGCGACGTCGCGCGCGGCCTCGAACTGCTCCTTCACCGAGTCGAAGAGGCCGCCGGTCGAGCGCCGCCCGCCCCGCGCGCCAGGCTCGCGCTCGAGGGTGAAGAAGAAGGGGCGCGAGCGGTCGTCCGGGTCGGTCGTGAAGCTCCGCTGGAGGAGGCGCATGGCGGTGAAGCCGTCGACCAACGAATGGTGGACCTTGGCGTAGAGCGCGAAGCGCCCGCCCTGGAGCCCCTCGATCAGGTGCGCCTCCCAGGGGGAGCGGTGGAAGTCGACGTCGGTGCCGTGGAGGCGGGAGACGAGCACGCCCAGCTCGCGCTCGTCGCCCGGCGAGGGCAGGGCGGAGCGGCGCAGGTGGTAGGCGATGTCGGGCTTCGGATCCTCGACCCAGTAGTGGACCGGGCTCTTGAGGACCGTCGGGTTCTTGAGCTTGAGGTTCCACGGCGGGCGCAGCTGGACGCCGGCCCGCAGCTCGTCCACGAGGCCGCGCAGGAAGCCCGGCGGCGCGTCGGGAGGCGGCGTGAACGGCAGGAGCCCGCCGACGTGCATCATCGTCTCGCGAGACTCGGCGTACAGAAAGAGCATGTCGTTGGGCGTCAGACGACGGGCGCACATGAGCGGCTCCTGGTCGCATCCCCGACTCTCGGCGGGCGTGACGGTGGAGCACCACCTTCCCACACGGCCCGTGGCGTGTCACCACGACCTCCGGGGTCGCACGGTGCGGCGATTTTGCGTCGTCCTTTCATGGGGTTGGGGGCGGTTTGGACGGCTGGGGGGAGCGCTGTGCATTTTGGCCGTTGACACCGCGCGCCGTCGGCACTAGAAAGCCGCCGCTCGCTGGAGGTCCGCGGCGACCCGGCTCCGCTTCTGTGCGGTTCCCGGTGCCCCTCCGTCGAGCTGGTTGGAATCCGCGGCTTCGACTTCAGTCGTCACGTCGCGGGGCTTCCCTGCGCGTGGCCGTTCAGGAGACGAAAGGCATGCGCAAGGCCTTGATGTTCGTGATGGTGATGAGCGCCGCGCTGGCGGCGTCGGCTTGTGATGTGGCGGTCGAGGAGAGCGCCCCGGCGGACGGCTCGCGCGAGGCGACCGCGCTCCTGCGCTTCGTGGCCTACCACGGGACGACGGCGCGGGTCCTGGAGGTCGAGGCGGGCCTCGGGCGCGCCCCGGCCCGGCGGATCGTGGCGTGGCGCGACGGCGCCGACGGGATGCCCGGGACCAAGGACGACGAGATCATCGGCTCGATCGACGAGCTGGCCTCGGTGAGCGCCCTCGACGGGAGCGAGCTGACCCGGGTCGCGCAGCTGGCGCTGCAGCGGGGCTGGGACGACGGGGACGACGCCTGGGTCGGGACCTACGACGGCGTCGGCTTCAGCCTCGGCGACGCGAAGGCCACCCTCGACGTCGCCAACAACGCGTCCCTGGACGCGCTCGACGACGACGCCGGGCTCCGCGCCGACGCGGTGGAGAGCATCGTCGCCGCCCGCCCGATCGTGAGCGTCGAGCAGCTCGCCGGGCTGCCGCGGGTCGGGCAGTTCAACCTCGAGCGTCTCCGCGGCTGGGCCATCGCCCGCGCCGAGGCGGCCGAGGTCGCCGCGACGCTCGCGCAGTAGCGGCGCCGACTCTCCGCGGGCCGGGCCGGGACGACCGGTTGGCCCGCGGGGCGCGCTCCACCTCGGCTTCCGTCGCCCGAGGAGACGCGCGCGGTAGATCGTTGACGCGGGACGTGCGTCATCAGGGCATCGCTCACCCCGGAGACCCCGATGCTTCGCCCGTCCTCGCTGCTCGCCGCCCTCGCCCTGACCGCCGTCACGCTCCTCGCCTGCGGCTCGAGCCCCGCGACGGTCGCGCCTCCCGCGCCCGGTGGCTGCGTCGTCGCCGCGCTGGAGGCGCCCGCGGCCGCCGTCGGCGACTGGGTGACGACCGATCGCTGGGAGATCCAGCTCCAGCTGCTCGCCGACGGGACCGTCTACCAGCACGACCGGATCTCGCCGTGCCCGCCCAACGCGCGCTGCATCTGGAGCGGCGTCGCGACGAACGCCGGCCGCTGGGCCCTCGACGGCGACACGATCACGCTGACCTGGCCGCGGCCCGACACGACCCACGACGTGACGCTGGTCACGACGCTGAAGGTGCACCGCTGCGGCGACCGCCTCGAGCTCGTCGACGGCGGCGGCCGCCGCTTCCGGAGCGGGACCGGCGGCTGAGGCCGCGCTACCGCAGCATGTTGCAGGCGGGCTGGAAGCCCAGCTTGCACCCCTTCTGGAGCAGCTCCACGCCCTTCTCCATGTTCTTCGGGACGAGCTTGCCCTGGGCATAGACGCCGCCGAGGATCGCGCAGCCGTTGGCCGCCTCGAGCGCGCACGCCTTCTCCAGGAAGACGATGGCGCGGGCGGGGTCGGGCTCGCCGGCCGCGCCGGCGCCGCCGATGAGGGAGCCGCCGGCGTTGGCGCAGCACGGGCCGTCGTCGAGCTCGCACCCCTTGACGTAGAAGGCCATGGCCTTCGCCGGGTCGCGCGGCACGCCCTTGCCCTCGTCCTGGATGATGCCGGCCATCAGGCAGCCGTTGCCGGTCTTCAGCTCGCAGGCGCGCTCGAAGGCGAGCCGCATCGCCTCCTGGTTGTCGGTGCCGCCGGGGCCGCCGAGCAGGAGGGCGAGGCTGGCGCAGCCCATGCCGTTGTCGAGCTTGCAGGCCTTCTCGAAGAAGGTCTTCGCCCTGTCCGGGTCTGCGTCGCCGGCGAGCCCCTTCTGGGCGAAGCCGCCGACCATGAAGCAGCCGCGGTTCTCGCCCAGCTCGCAGGCCTTCTCGTAGAAGGTGAGGGCGCGCGGCAGGTCGACGGCGGTCCCTTCGCCGCTCTGGTGGAACGCGGCCGCGACGACGCAGCTGTCACGCACCCCCTGCTCGCACATCGCGGTGTGCATCGCGAGCGGATCCTGGGCGAAGGTGTCGGTCGCGGCGGCCTCGGCGTCCGCCGCCGGCGCCTCGGTCGCGTCCGCCTCGGGGGCCGGCGCCTCGGTCGTGTCCGCCTCGGGCGCGGCCGCCTCCACGGTGTCGGTCTCGGCCGCGGGGGACTCGGTCGTGTCGACCTCCGCGCCGGGCGCGACCGTCTCGGCCGGCGGCGCGACGGTCTCGGGCGCGGCCGGCGGCGCCTCCTCCTTCTTTCCGCACCCGACCGCCAGCGCGGCGGCCAGCACGATGAGCTGACGATTCAGGAGCTGCTTGGATGCGCGCATCGACCTTCCCCCTGCGTCCCCGCGAGAGGGGTGGCTCCGCCCCCGCGCGAACGCTCTTTCAGGATGATGGTGAGTAGCGCTCAGTCTAGCGCCTCGCCGCGTGGCGACAAGCCGGGGCACGGGAAGGCGCGATCTGCTCGTCCCGCCCGACAGAAAGGCGCGGCGGCCACGCCCGCGGGGAGGGCGTGGCCGCCGGCACACCGCCACCGGCGCTCGGGCCGCCGCCTGGCTGGCGCGGCGGCGCGGCGTCGGTCCGGGGGTCAGTAGATGAAGTACGTGCCCCAGCTCTTGCCGTCGAAGGACGTGCCCTCGCAGCCGTCGCCCCAGGCGGTCTCCTCGTGCCCGTCGTAGCTGTAGTCGATCTCGACCCGGTAGGTGATGCCGGTCGGGTTCGAGGTCGCGGTGCCGCTCGCGAGCGCGTAGTTCCGCACGATGAAGTCGAGCTCGTTGGGCCCGTTCACCAGCTGCGGCGTGAGGTCGTACGTCAGCACCGTCTGCCACTCGTAGGTGGACTGCGGGTCCGCGCTCTCGACCGGGCCGTCCTGGCCGATGTAGGCGCCGTTCAGGTAGACGGCCTCGGCGTTGTCGGAGGTGACGGTGACCGCGCCGCTGACGTCGAAGGCCGAGTACGGCACCTCGAACTCGTCGTGGAAGCGGCGCCAGCTGTTCGCCACCGGGTCCTCACCGGACGCGACGTCGTCGTAGTAGCTGGTCGAGATCCAGGTCGCGCCGAGCACGTCCGGCCAGCTCGGGTGGTGCCAGGTCGCCACGGCCGGGTTGCCCGTGCCCCACGCCGCCGCGTCGAGGGCCGCGTAGAAGGCGATCGGCCCGAAGGCCAGCACCGAGGTGTCGCTCCAGAAGGCCAGGGTGTCGGTCTGGATCGCCTCCTGGTCGTTCACGACGGCGTGCGCCGCGATGTAGTACGGGCCGCCACCGAGCCCCGCGAGCGGCACGGCGTAGGTGTACGTCGCGACGCGCGGGTCATGGACGGTCGCGTAGTCGAACTGGCCCGGGATCGGGTTGTGCTTCTTGGTCTGCGGGATGTCGGCCGGGGAGGCCGCGACGTGGACGTGGCTCTCGGTCATCCACCACGCGCCGTCCGTCGTCAGCTGCACGTAGAGGTAGGCGCCGTCGTCCCAGGCGAAGACCTCGCCGACGTCGATGTGCTGCCCCGCGCAGAGATCGAAGGACTCGCCGCGGCGCTCCATCGCGAAGTCGTCGAGGGCGTAGTCGTCGCCGCTGTAGAAGGTGCGGAGGTCGGTGAGCGCGATGTCCGCGGTGGTGGCGTCGCCCGCGTTCCAGACGAACGGCACCTTCACCCACACGCCCGTGGCGCCCACGCCGTTGGCGTCGTAGGTCCCGACCACCGCGCCGTTGATCGAGAGCTGGAAGAGCGGCGGGTTGGCGCGATACGACAGCGCGACCCAGAAGCTGATGTCGTACTCGGCGTGCGGGGTGACGGCGATCCCGTCGCTGGCCCACACGGTCGCCGCGTCGTTCACGCCGTCGGTCGCCGCGTTGATGATCATCATCTTCCCGGTGCCGTCCCCGAGGGTGTGATCCGGATACGAGGCCCAGCTGAGATGCCAGAGGTGGGGGTCGACGTCGACGGTGTAGGTCAGCGTGTTGTAGAGCTGCGATCCCGAGGTCGGTGGAAGACGGTCCGCCGGATCGAAGTAGACGTGATCGGTCGTGAAGCCGTCGTTCCCGAGCTCGAAGTCTCCGTTTGGAATCAGGTTGGCGGCGAGCGCTCCGCCGGGGGCGACGAAGAGTGCCCCGAGCAACAGCGCAGCCAGCAGCGACAGTCGTCTCGCCATGGTGCTTCTCCTCCCCGTCCGAGCGCGTGCCGTGGGGCGCTGATCACTCGGTCGGCGCGGCACCGGGTAGCTGCTTGGACGGGCTATTACCCTCTCGGATAGCGCTGTCGAGAGGGTTCGTCAATCAGTATCGGGATTGCATAGAATGCGCCAGATTTCGTGGGGTTGTGATTCTGTTTTGTTGTGTGTTGTCAGCGCGTTCTTGTGCAAGTGCGCTCGTTTGGTGTGCACATTCCGGCGTGGTGTGGCTCGGCGTGGCACATCGACTTCGAGCTTGCAGTCCGCCGCAATTGAGCTAGAAGCCAGTTTCAAATTCCACCGACAGCGCCGTCCGACGGACGCGGGGCCCCCGGGCCCCACCGCTCGCCATCCCCCAAGGTGCACCATGCGCGCTTCCTTCCTGGCTCTCCCGGCCCTCGCCCTGACGCTCTTCGCCGCCTGCCCGCCGACCGACGACGGCGACCCGGAGCCCACCCCGACCCCCGAGCCGACCGCCTGCGGGGCCCGCCTCGGCGCGACGTGCGGCGCGGGGGAGTTCTGCCTCTTCGAGGAGGACGATCACTGCGGTTGGGCCGACGCGACCGGGACCTGCCAGCCGCTGCCGGAGCTCTGCTACAGCCTCTACGCCCCGGTCTGCGCCTGCGACGGCAACGTCTACAGCAACGACTGCGTGGCGCACGCGGCCGGCACGTCGGTCCTGCACGCGATCGAGCCGGCCGTCGCCGGTGACGTCGTGGGCGACTGGAGCGGCACGGCCCCCGGCGGCTGGACCACCGAGTGGAGCTTCGGCCAGGACGGCACCCTCACCAAGACCGACCTCATCGCGCCGTGCCCCGAGGGCGTCGCCTGCGTGTGGTCGGGGGTCGTCGTCAACCACGGCACGTGGTCGATGAGCATGGGGGCGGTGGCACTCAGCTACCAGAACCCGAGCAACATGGCCGGCGCCACGACCCCGTCGTACCTCAACACCGAGAGCGACTGCGACGGCGTCACCCTGACCGAGACCGGGCCGACCGGCGCGCACGCGACCTACACCCTCGACTGAGGATGGGATGCGTCGGGGCCGCCGCCGATCCGGCGGCGACCTCGATCCCCCCGGGCCGCGCCAACGCGGCCGCGGGGGCGCGATCAGGCCCTCGGGTGGGTGGCGTGCCGCCGGCGCTTCAGGTTCGCGTCGACGAGGCCGCTGATGCGCTCGACGAGCCAGGTGATGCGCGGGTCGCCGGCGCGGAGCGGGCTCCACGCCAGGCTGACGTGGTAGATCGGCAGCGGGATCGGGATCTCGAAGGTGCCGAGGGCGTGGTCCTCCGCGAGCCCCTGCGCGACGATCGAGGGGAGCACCGCGACGAGGTCCACGTTCCGCAGGAGCGGCGGGACGGCGAGGAAGTAGGGCACGTGGAGCACGGCGCGGTCGGAGAGCGCGAGGTGCCGGTCGAGCTCCGCGTCGAGCGCGGTCGTCAGCGGCGCCGCGTGGACGACGAGCTTGTCGGCGGCCAGGAAGGCCGCGGTGTCCGGGGGCGCCGCGCAGAACGGGTGGTCGCTCCGGGCCACGCCCACGAACCGCTCGTGCATGACCGACCGCGCGCGGTCCGCGGGGAGGGGCTCGGTGGTCCACACGACCGCGAGGTCCACGTCCCAGTCGAGGGCGTCCCGGGTCTCGTCGACCATCGGGTGCGCCACCCGTAGGCGCAGCGCGGGCGCCTCGCGCGCGAGCATGGCGACCAGGTTCGGGGCGTACTCGATCGCCGCCCAGTCGGTCATCGCGATCACGAGATCCCCCTGGGCCGCGGCGGGGTCGAAGCGCGGGGGCTCGAGGACCGCGTCGTGCAGCGCCACGAGGGACTTGCCAACGGTCGACGCGAGCGCGACCGCCCGCGCGGTCGGCTCCATGCGGTTGCCGCGGCGCACGAGCACCTCGTCCTGGAGCAGCTCGCGCAGGCGCGCGAGCTGGTGGCTCATCGTCGACTGCGTCAGCCCCAGGTGGCGGGCGGCGGCGGTGACGCTGCCGAAGCGCAGCAGCACGTGGAGCGACACGATGAGGTTGAGATCGACCGCCGCGAGGCGCTTCACGAGTGCGTCCATGGCCGTCCGGGGGCTGGGTATCGAAATCATGCATGGCTACATGGAAACGTATCATTTCATGCATGGGTGGGAGTGTCGACAGATTGAAGACCCGTCACCGTGAGGTATCCATGGCCCGACTGCCCGTCTTCTTGCTCTCGATAGCGCTGGTCGCCGCGTGTGGCGGCGATCCTGCTTCCACCCCCGACACCCTCGGCGCGGACGCCGTCTCGTCCGACACCACCGAGGACGACGTCCTGACCGCCGACACGTCCACCGTCGAGGACACGTCCACCGTCGAGGACTCGTCCACCGTCGAGGACACGTCCACCGTCGAGGACACGGCCGCCGTCGAGGACACGTCCACCGTCGAGGACACGTCCACCGTCGAGGACACGTCCACCGTCGAGGACACGTCCACCGTCGAGGACACGTCCACCGTCGAGGACACGACCGAGGACGACACGACCGAGACCGACACGACCGAGACCGACACGACCGAGACCGACACGACCGAGACCGACACGACGCCGTCCCCGGCGACCTGCGAGGAGCTCGGCTACGCCCCGATCATCTTCGCCCCGGCGGCGGACGCGGCGCCGAAGCACACGCTCTTCGGCCACTTCCCCGCGCCGCCCGCGCACCTGTCGAGCACCTGCGCGGCGGCCCACGCCGAGTCGGTGGTCGCCTTCACCGCGCCGGCCGCCGGCCTCTGGGAGCTCTCGACCGACGGCCCCATGACCACCGCGCCGACCCTGATCGACGTCCGCGCGACCTGTGACGACGCGACCTCCGTGACCTGCGACGAAGGCGGCGCCGGTCGCTTCGGCGCGCGCGTCACCGCCGACCTGGGCGAGGGCGAGACCGTCATCGTCGTCCTGCAGGCGACGACCGGCGACGCCCGCGTGTGGCAGCTCGTGGCGCGCCCCGTCCTGAGCGTCGCCCCCGTCGGCGCGCCGTGCGACGCCTCGACCTCCTGCGTCCCCGGGGCGAGCTGCGTCGACGCGCTCGCCGAGCCCGTCTGCGTCGCCAACAGCGCCCCGATCGTCACCGAGGAGGCCACGGCGTGGGCCTCGGCGACGTCCATCCGCCACACCCTGCGCGGGACCGACGCCGAGGGCGACGTCGACAACGTCTGGCTCGTCGCCGCGCTCGCCGAGAGCGGCGCGGTCTACGGCGGCGGGGAGGGGGAGGGGCCCATCGCGCTCCCGCACGACGCCTTCGTCGTCGACGTCGAGGCCGGGACCTGGTCGGTCGAGTTCGACGTCTCGCCGAACCTCTTCGTCTTCTTCGTCACCCCGATCGTCGAGCTCGACCTCGTCGTCGAGGACGCCCACGGCAACCGCTCCGACCCGGTCCACGTCACCTACCCCGAGCAGCCCACGGCCGAGACCGTCGAGCTCGGCGCCGCCTGCGACCTCCTCGGCTTCCCGCGGAAGTGCGCGACCGGCAGCGTCTGCGTCGAGGGCGTCTGCCACGAGCCGACCGCGCCCGTCCTCGACAGCGCCTCCCTCGCCTACGGTGACGACGGCAAGATCGTCGCCCGCGTCAAGGGCAGCGATCTGAGCCGGGACGCCCGCGGCATCCGCCTCGTCGTCGACCTCAGCGACGGCGGCCAGAAGACCTACAAGTGGTACTTCAACGACCAGGGCACGACCTGGCAGGGCGACTACTTCGTCGCCTGGCGCGAGGCGACCTTCTACGGCCTCAGCGCCGAGCCGGTCAGCGTCACCCTCGACATCCTGGACTGGACCAACCTCTACTCCAACGCCATCACCCTCGACTGGCCGCCGGCAGACCACACGATCCTCCCGCCCCACGCCGCCTGCGACCCCGCCGACCCGATGTCGTCGTGCGCCGACGGCACCGTCTGCGGGCCGGACTTCTACTTCGGGGTCACCTGTCAGGACGCCGTGGCGCCGGTCCTCTACGACGCCGAGCTGTGGGTCAACCCGGCGACGGGCTTCATCGAGGTCACCCTCGACGGGATCGACCTCAACGGCGACCTCCTCGGCGCCAACTTCGCCTTCACCAACGCCTACGGGCGCGTCCCGGTCGGCATCTACGCCACCACGATGGTGCCGAGCCCGGTCGGCTCGCTGGCGTTCGTGACCACGGCGCTCATCGACCCCGACTTCGACCTGTCCGCGGCGAGCTACGTGCGCATCGAGATCGCCGACGCCACCGGCCTGCGGTCGAACCCCATCCTGCTGCCGCTGCAGCCGCTGCTCAAGGCGAGCAGCCCCTGTGACCCGACCCTCCCGACCGACCTCTGCGACCTCGAGGCCGGCCTGGCCTGCGGCGTCTCCGGCGTGTGCGAGGCGGCCGTCGCGCCGACCGTCACGGGGCTCGCCGTCCGCCGCCTCAGCAGCGGGGACTTCGACATCGTCTTCACCGGTGAGGACCCCAACGGCGACGTCGTGGACACCGACGTGGTCCTCGTCATCGACGGCGAGGAGCACACCTTCAACCCGCCCTTCACCGAGCCCGATCCCGACGCCTACGGCGAGACCTCCTTCGGTGGGACCGTCCACATCACCGGCTGGGGCCTCCAGGGCGACGACATCAGCGTCGGCTTCCGGCTGCGCGACTTCACCGACCGCCTCAGCGAGACGGTGGTGGCCGTGGTGCCGCCGATCGTCGAGGTCGGCGGGGTGTGCTCGGGCGACGACGCCGTCGACCGGTGCGTGGACGGCAGCGCCTGCGACGGCGGCGAGTGCGTGCAGCACGTGCCGGTCGTGGAGAACGTGACCACCCGCGCCTCGGACAGCGGCCGCGACCTCGTCGTCGTCGTCGAGGGGATCGACGCCGACCGCGACCTCAAGAAGGCCGCCTTCACCTTCACCGGCGGCGAGGGCGCGGACACCACCGAGAACGTGACCCTCGGCCTCCTGTCGGCCCCGCCGCACACGCTGACCTGGGCCGGCGACGCCTTCACCCTCGAGGTGACCTTCGTCGACTGGGGTGGCCCGTCGACCGCGGCGCGGACCGGGGTCAGCGTGACGATGACCGACGTCGTCAGCCACGTCAGCGACCCGGTGAGCGGGGCCATCCAGCCCGTCCGCAACCTCGGCGAGAGCTGCGACACCGCGCTCTCCGACCGCTGCCAGGCGGGCCTCCTCTGCGACGGCGGCGTCTGCGTCACCGACGAGGCCGATCCCTGCGGCGGCGCCAGCTTCTACGACGCCCTGACGCTGGCGAGCTGGGACGGTACGAGCCTGGTGGTGCCGCTGCAGATGGCCGGCGGGAGCCTGGTCGACAACGCCTTCTGCCCGAACGCGACCTACTCCAAGGCCAAGGGCCCCGAGCACGTCGTCCGCTACGTCCCCGACCGGGACGGGACCCTCTCCGTCCGCACCGTGACGCCGGCCGCCGACCAGGTGTTCCTGCGCGTGACCGCAGGCCAGTGCGTCGTCCCGGAAGTGCCCCTCCAGTGCGCGCGCTACGACGCCGCGGTGACGGTCGAGGCGACCACCGGCGTGCCGCTCTACTTCGACGTGGATACCTACTTCTACGTGACGGGTGAGGTGGAACTGCACCTCGACTGGCAGTAGCTGCATCAGGGGGGCGCGTGGCGCCCGGCCCCGGGTGGGGTCGGGGGTCGCTCGCGGGCACCCGGTCGTCCCCGTTGACGGACGGGGCGGCCGGGTCGCCCGCACCGACGCTGGCGCGAGCGCCCGCGGGAACGCCGAACACGACGGCGCCCCGCGGGCGTTCTTGCGTTTGGGGCAACGCCAAGCGGACACCGTGGTCGGGACGACCCCAGGCCAGGAGCGGGACGCCGTGGCCGATTGGCCTGCGCTCGTCCCGAGCGCGGGGGCTCCGTGCGGCGCGACGGTCGGTGGGCTGGCGCGAGCGCGTCGTTCCGCGCGTCGCTAGCCGATCGACGCGTCGTCGACGATGCCGACGATGAGCGAGCGGACCGGGCCGTAGGGCGCGGCGTCGAGGATCTGGCGCGACGAGTTGCCCTCGTCCTGCACCAGCACCATCTCGCCGACCCCGGCGCCGACGATGTCGACGGCGAGCACGTAGTTGTCGCCCTCGGCGGTGCCGTCGGGCTTGAGGTAGCGGACGAGGAGCTGCTTTCGCCCCTCGTAGAAGGGGTGCTGGACGGTGGTGACGACGGTGCCTTCGACGCGACCGAGCTTCATCCCTCGTCCTCCCCCTCGAGCGGCACGATCGCGTGCTGGCTCACGATGCCGACGATGGCGTGGTCCACCGGCACGAAGCGCGGGTGGTGGAGCAGCGCCGCCTCGCGCGACGCCTCGTAGCTGACGAGGTCCCCCGGCCCGGCCTGGTCCGACGCGTCGGTGGCCACGAAGGGCTCGCCCGCCGGCTTCAGGGCGCTCGTGAGCGGGCGCACGATGAGCAGCTTCAGCCCGTCCATCTGGTCGGCCTTGACCGACGCGACCAGCGTCCCGATGACCTCACCCAGCTTCATCCGCGCCACTCCTTGTAGAAACGCGTCGTCGAGCTCAGCGCGCGCGCCACCTCGGGGTCGGCGTTGCGGATGATGCTCGTCCACATCCCTTCCGACCGCCCCTGGTGAATGGCCCGCTCGGCCAGCTCGATGGCCGCCTCCACGTCGTAGACCTCGCCCCAGACCGACGCAATCCCCTGGCCGCCGAGGCCCTCGGCCACGCGCAGCTCCACGAGCTCGACGTAGGCGCCCTTGAGCGCCGCGTCGACCGCCGCCAGCAGGGTCGGCGTCGTCACCGTCTGGATCACCCCGAGGGTGTCCCCCGGCGCCGGCCACCGCACCTGACCCGTCGTCACCGCCGGGACGATCCGCGGCTCGGCGTACGGCAGCAGCACGCTGTCGAGGAGCGCGCCCCCGCTGACGCCGAGCGCCCGCGCCAGCGCGCGCTCGACCGGCTCGACGTCGCCGGCGAAGAGGATGAGGTAGCGCCCCGCCTGCACGGTGCCGGCCGAGATCACCTCGACCAGCGCCTCCTTGACCAGCGCGTCGAGCGCCGCGAGCCCCGGCGGGATGGCCGCCAGGTCCAGCATCGCTACCGCCGGGCCGTGCGCCGCGGCGGTCTGAGTCGTCTCTCCGCCCATGCGTTACACGATCCGGAAGTCGTCGCGCAGCGTGCAGCGGCGCCAGCGCGAGAACGACGCGGCCGTCGTCAGGCCCTCACCGGTCGGCGACGCGATGGTGAAGGAGGTGTAGCCCTCGCCGTTGTGCGCCAGGCCGTCCACGCCGGTGCCGTTCTTGCTGAAGATGCTGCAGTTCGACAGCTTCGCCATCTTCGAGAGCGCCCGCACGTCGTGCGAGTGCATCATCGCGGTGTGGAAGTTGCCGCCCTCGACCTCGACCGCCAGCGCGATGGCCGCGTTCACGTCGGGGACGCGGGTGATCGGCAGGACGGGCATCATCTGCTCGGTCCAGACCAGCGGGTGGTCGTTGGGGACCTCGACGAGGACGCAGCGCACCTCGGGGCCGACGTTGATGCCGAGCTCCTTGAGGATGACCGAGGCGTTCTTGCCGACGAGGTCCTTGTTCACGACGGCGTGCCCGCGCGGGCCGGCGTTCTTCGTGAAGATGACCTTCTCGAGCCGGGGCAGGTCGCGCGGCGGCAGGAGGTAGGCCCCGTGCCGCGTCATCGCCTGCTTGAGCTGGTCGGCGACGGCGTCGACGACGATGCACTCCTTCTCGTCGACGCAGATGATGTTGTTGTCGAAGGAGTGGCCGTAGACGATGCGCTCGGCGGCCGTCTCGATGTCGGCGGTCGCGTCGACGACGACCGGCGGGTTGCCGGGGCCGCCGCAGATGGCGCGCTTGCCCGACGCCATCGCCGCCTTCACGACGCCCGGGCCGCCGGTCACGACGACGATGCGCGTCTTCGGGTGGCGCATCAGCGCGTTGGCCGACTCGATGGTGGGCTCCGCCAGGCAGCACACCGTGTTGGGCGGCCCGCCCGCGCCGACCACGGCGCGGTTGATGATCCGCACGGTCTCCGCCGAGACCTTCTTCGCCGACGGGTGGGTGTTGAACACCACGGCGTTGCCGGCCGAGAGCATGCCGATGGCGTTGCAGATGATGGTCGAGCTCGGGTTGGTCACCGGCGTGATGGCGCCGATCACCCCGAAGGGCGCGGGCTCGAGCAGCATCAGCCCGTCGTCGCCGCTGATCGCCTGGGGATTGAGGATCTCGGGCCCAGGCGTCTTCTCGATGACGAGGTTGTTCTTCTGGATCTTGTCCTCGACGCGGCCGAGGCCGGTCTCGGCGTGCGCCTCGCGGGCGAGGCGCACGGACTCGAGGCGGAGGGCGGCGCGGATCGCCTCGATGATGGCGATGCGCTTGCGCAGGCCGAGGTCGTTGAGCGCGTAGTACGCGCGGACCGCGGCGTCCATCGCCTGCTCGAGGTCGTTGAAGACCCCGTCACCGAGCCCGCCCGCGGCGGCGCCCCCGGTCGGGCGCGGCGCATGCGGCGGCTTCGGCGCGCACATCGGGCCCGCCGG
>SBGO01000650.1 GCA_006226565.1 Deltaproteobacteria bacterium
CGCGGGCGGCGGCCTCGAGGCTGGTCGAGCGCCCGGCGGCCCAGCCCGGGTGGACGACGTAGCGGGCGGGAGCGGGGAGCGGGGCGGTGCCCATGACGCGCTCCGCCTCGGCGCCCACGACGACCACGACGTCGCGCAGGCCGGCGAGGACCGCGGCCTGGTGGGCGACCAGCGGCTGCCCTCCCCAGTCGATCAGCGCCTTGGGGGAGCCCATCCGGGTGGACGCCCCCGCGGCGGTCACGAGCCCGACACAGGCTTCACGTAGCAAAGGAGCTCTTCGGGGGCGAGGCGCATCGCGTCGGCCGAGGCGCCGTGGTTGAGGGCCTGGATCTCGGCCAGGATGCTGAGCGCCAGCGCCTCGGGCGAGCGGCCGCCGAGGCGGAGCCCGATCGGGGCGTGGAGCCGCGGGACGAGCGCGTCCAGGTCGACCCGATCGGCGATGTCCTTCACGATCGTGATGGCCTTGCGCTTCGAGGCGACGACGCCGATGTAGCGCGCGCGCGTCTTCGAGGCGGCGACGATGGCCGGCGTGTCGCGGTCGCGCGTGGCGACGACGACGTAGGTGTGCTCGTCCACCCCGAGGTCGGGGAGGGCGTCCTCGGGCAGGGCCAGGACGCGCGCCGCGTGCGGGTAGTTCTCGGCGTTGCACCACTCCGGCCGGTCGTCGACCACCGTGACGCGGAAGCCGAGGCCGTCCGCGAGCCGGGCGAGGCTCTTGTTGACGTGGCCGGCGCCGAGCAGCAGCAGGTGCGGCTCGGTGCAGTGGACGGTGATGAAGATGTCGCAGGAGCCGCCGCACATCATCCCGATGCCGCCGGCCTCGGCGTCGGTGAGCTTGGCGGTGTAGAGGCGGCTCTTGCCTTCGGCGATGGCGGCGCCGGCCGCCTCGAGGGTCCGCGCCTCGATCGCCCCGCCGCCGACGGTGCCGCCGAGGAGGACGCCGGAGGCGCCGACGAGCATGGTGGCGCCGAGCTCGTTGGGGATCGAGCCGCTCGCGCGCACGATCTGCGCGGTGGCACACGGGGTGCCGGCGTCGATGAGGTCCGCGAGCTGGCGCAGCAGGGTGACATCGCTCATGGGGCGCACCCTACGTCACGCGCCCGGGGAGACCAAGCATCCGATGCCGTCGGTGGCAGGATGCCGCACGGTTACGGCCAGCGTGCGCCAATGTTGCGCTGCGGCGGTGATCTGGGCTAACCAAGGGGTCAGAGCGGCGCGTCCGCGGGCCCCGTTGCGCCGGTTCAATCCTCCCGGAAATGCTCATGAATCTGCACGGATGTCGGTGGCTTCTGCCGATCGCGGCGCTCTCCCTGTTGCAGTGCATCGGAGCGGAGCCCGCGCCAAAGGGCCACGTCGCCATCGCGGTGGCGCCCCTGAACCTCCCCGGGGTGACCGACGCGGACTACACGCTGACGGTGACCAACGGCCCGGGCGGGAGCGGCGACGTGGTCTGGACCCGCGCGCTGACCTCGCGCACCCACGGGGACGGCGCCGGCTCGCTGAGCTACGTCGGCCCGTGCGACGCCGACACCGGCGTGAACACCGTGCAGCTCGAGCTGACCGCGCTCTACGACGCCAGCGGCGAGATCGCCCCGGCGAGCTACATGAACCCCACGCCGATCACGCGCGAGGTCACCTGCGTCGCGAACGCCGACACGCCGCTGCAGTTCGACATCACCCTCGCGCGGCGCGCCGAGCAGGGCTTCTTCGACGTCGCGGTGCAGTTCCGGGACATCTTCTGCGCGGCGAAGCTCGACTGCGAGGACGGCGCCGGCGACGACCTCGAGCTCCTCCACATGCCCACCGGCGGCCGCGGGATGACCGTGGTCATGGGCTTCGCCTGCACCGGCTCGCTGAGCGGCACGACCTACCTCTACATGAACGATCTCGTCGTCGACTGCGCGGGGCAGGCGCTCGACGTGCGGGTGAGCCCGGTCGGGCAGGGCAACGTGACGCCGGACTCGAACCCCGGCGGGTACCTGTTCGGCGCGGCGGTCTACCGCGGGGTCGAGGGCTTCGCGGGCAAGGCCTACTGGAACGTGTCGCTCGGGCTCGACGCCACGACCTTCGCCACCCAGGGCACGTGCGTGCTGACGACGCGCGCCACCGCCTCCGCCGAGCCGCTCCCGCAGCTCGCGGGCGGCTTCCCGCTGCCCGAGGGCAGCGTCTACCCGGTCATCGACTGGCAGGTCACGCTGTCGGACGCGAGCGGCCGCGTGTGCACCCAGCACGAGGTCGACGGCGGCAACGGGGTCGCGACCCAGTACCTCGGCTACCTGCCGCTCTTCACCGGCTTCACGTGGGGGACGGATCCCATCTACCTGCAGCACCGCTACGAGCCCGCGTCGGGCGTGGTGCTGAGCGCCGGCGCGCCCATCTGCAACCCGGCGTGCGCGCACGGGGCGTGCGTCTCGGCGGTGCCCGACAACGTCTGCGACTGCACGGGGAGCGGCTACACCGGGGCGACCTGCGACGTGCCGGTGTGCACCACGGCGTGCGCCAACGGGGGCGTGTGCGTCGGGCCCGACACCTGCGACTGCGCGGGCACGGGCTTCGGCGGGGCGACCTGCGAGGCCGACGTGAACGAGTGCACGGCCGGCCTCGACGACTGCGACGCCAACGCGACCTGCACCAACACGCCGGGCGGCTACACCTGCGCGTGCGACCCGGGCTTCGCCGGTGACGGCGTGACCTGCACGGCCTGCGCCGCCGGCTACGTCCAGCCCGACTCCGGGCAGGCGAGCTGCGTCGCGTGCCCGAGCGGGACCTACGACGACGGGACCGAGGTGTGCGCGGCCTGCGACGCCGGCACCTTCCAGAGCAGCACCGCGCAGACGTCGTGCCTTGCGTGTCCGCCGGGGCGGTTCCAGGCGGCGACCGGCCAGACGTCGTGCGATGCGTGCCCCGCGGGCACCTCGCAGGCGCTCGAGGGGCAGACGTCGTGCGACGCCTGCGCGGCCGGCTACGTCCAGCCGGTCACCGGCGCGACGAGCTGCGACGCGTGCGACCCGGGGAGCTACGACGACGGGACGACCGAGGTGTGCGCGGCCTGCGACACCGGGACCTACCAGGACAGCGCGGCGCAGACGGCGTGCCTGGCGTGCCCGCCCGGCCGCTACCAGGCGACGACCGGGCAGACGTCGTGCGACCTCTGCGCGGCAGGCACGATCCAGCCGCTCGAGGGGCAGGCGGCGTGCGTGGCGTGCGCCGACGGCTATGTCCAGCCGGTGACCGGGGCGATCGCGTGCGACGCGTGCGGGGCCGGGAGCTACGACGACGGGACCGAGGTGTGCGCGGCGTGTGCGGCCGGGCGCTTCCAGGATCAGGCGGCGCAGACGTCGTGTACCGTCTGCCCGACCGGGACGTCGCAGCCGCTGACGGGGCAGACCGCGTGCGACGCCTGCGCGGCGGGCTACGTGCAGCCGCTGACCGGCCAGTTGAGCTGCGATGCGTGCCCCACGGGGCGCTACGACGACGGGACGACCGAGGTGTGCGCGGCGTGCGACGCCGGGACGTATCAGGACAGCACGGCGCAGACGACGTGCCTGGCGTGCCCGGCCGGCCGGTACCAGGCGGCGACGGGGCAGGCCGCGTGCGATCCGTGCGCGGCGGGCACGGTGCAGCCGCTCCAGGGGCAGACGTCCTGCGACGCCTGCGCCGACGGCTACGTCCAGCCGCTGACGGGCGGGACGACCTGTGACGTCTGCGCCGCAGGGAGCTACGACGACGGGACCGAGGTGTGCGCGGCCTGCGCCGCCGGGACGGCGCAGAACAAGACGGGGCAGACGTCGTGCGACGCGTGCGCGGTCGGGACGTCGCAGCCGCTCACCGGGCAGCTCGCGTGCGACGCCTGCGCGGCCGGCTACGTCCAGCCGCTCACCGGTCAGGCCAGCTGCGACGCGTGCCCCACGGGGCGCTACGACGACGGGACGACCGAGGTGTGCGCGGCCTGCGACGCCGGGACCTATCAGGGCAGCACGGCGCAGACGACGTGCCTGGCGTGCCCGGTCGGGCGCTACCAGGCGGCGACGGGGCAGGCGTCGTGCGATCCGTGCGCGGCGGGCACGGCGCAGCCGCTCGAGGGGCAGACGGCGTGCGTGGCGTGCGCCGACGGCTACGTCCAGCCGCTGACGGAGGCGAGCAGCTGCAACGTCTGCGCGGCCGGGAGCTACGACGACGGGAGCGAGGTGTGCGCGGCGTGCGCGGCTGGGAGCTCCCAGGACCTGGCGGCGCAGACGTCGTGTGACGCCTGCCCGGTCGGGACGTCGCAGCCGCTGACGGGGCAGACCGCCTGCGCGGCGTGCGCGGCTGGCTACGTGCAGCCGCTCACCGGCCAGGCGAGCTGCGAGGCGTGCGTCCCGGGGAGCTTCGACAACGGGACGAGCGAGATCTGCTCGGCCTGCGCGGTCGGGACCTATCAGGACAGCTCCGGGCAGACCGCGTGCACGGCCTGCGCCGCGGGCTCGTACCAGGCCGCGACCGGCCAGATCAGCTGCGACGCGTGCGCCGCCGGGACGTATCAGCCGCTCACCGGGCAGACGTCGTGCGACGCCTGCGCGACCGGCTACGTCCAGCCGAGCACCGGCCAGACCTCCTGCACCGCCTGCGTGGACGGGACCTGGGACAACGGGACCGAGGTCTGCGCGACCTGCGCCCAGGGCAACTGCGCCGGGACCATGACCTGCGCCGACGGGACCGGCACCGCCATCTCCTGCGACACCTGCGTCGTCGGCTGGCTCGGCACGACCTGCACGACCTACACCGACGTGACGAGCTGCCTGTCGCTGCTCCAGTCCGGCGTCACCAGCAGCGGGCCCCAGGTCATCGACCCCGACGGGCAGGGCGGCGCCGCCGGGGCCTCCGAGGTGTGGTGCGACATGACCACCGACGGCGGCGGCTACACGCTCCACAAGGCGTCGGTCGGCAGCGCCTACAACGCGGTCGAGGCCGAGGCCTACTGCGCCAGCCTCGGGATGTCCCTCTTCATCCCGCGCACCCAGTCCCACCTCGCCTCCGCCTGGAGCGTCGCCCAGAGCAGCACCTTCGGGCCCGACGCCAGCAGCGGCTACCTGTACATCATGGGCATCTACCCCAGCGTGAAGGGCGCGACCTGCAAGAACACGGCGCTGACGAGCAACAACCCATCCTGCGGCTGGATCGCGGGCGACGACGGCAGCTTCTGGGTCAGCACCCGCACCGACATCGCCGAGCCCAACGGCGACAACGACCTCGGCGCGTCCATGTACTACGGCTTCGACGGGAGCGGGAACGTCACCGGGTACAACGACGTCCCGTCGCCGGGGTACACCTCGGCCCGCTTCATGTGCGACATCGGGGACAAGGACGGCCTGCCGACGAGCTGCCTCGGCTGGTGGGACCTCGGCTACCGGACCAGCGGCGTCTACTCGGTCGATCCCGACGGCGCGGGCGGCGTCGCGGCCTCGTCGGTGTGGTGCGACCTGAGCGCCGACGCCGGCGGCTACACCTTCCTCAAGGTGTCGGTGGCGAGCGCCTACACGACGCCGCAGGCGCAAGCCTACTGCGCGGGCCTCGGGATGCGCCTCTTCATCCCGCGCACGCCGGCCCACCTCGCCGCCGCCTGGGGCGTGGCCCAGAGCACCGCCTACGGGACCGACGCGAGCAGCGGCTACCTCGCGATGATGGGCGTCTACCCGAGCTACGCCGGCGCCACCTGCCCGAGCACCCCGCTCCGGAGCGACAACGCCGCGTGCAACTGGGTCGCCGGCGACGGCGGCAGCTTCTGGGTGAGCGACCTCACGACCATCACCGAGCCGAACGGTGACAACGCCGTCGACGTCTCGATGAGCTACACCTTCGACGGCGCCGGGACCGTGACCTGGTACAACGACACCGTCGCCGGCCCCTCGTCGACGCGCTTCATGTGCGACGTGGCGGACAAGGACGGGCCGCCCGCGAGCTGCCAGGGCTGGTACGAGCGCGGCTTCACCACCAGCGGCACCTACAGCATCGACCCCGACGGCGTCGGCGGCGACCTGGCCGTGTCGGTCTACTGCGACATGACGACCGACGGCGGCGGCTGGACGCTCGTCCAGAACTCGGACTTCGCCCACTTCGACAACACGCCCTTCATCGGCACGAGCACCGTCTGCCCGACGCTCCTCGGCTGCTCCACCGGCGGCACGTCGGACATCTTCGCCCCCGGGCAGATCGACGAGTACCTCTTCGTCTGCGACTACGACGGCGACATCGCCAACCCGGCGATCAGCATCTCGATGTACCAGCCCGCCAACTACAACCGCGGGCAGGGGACGGTGATGACGCTTTACGAGGCGTTCACCGACACGCGGCGCGGGACCACGGCGGTCGGCGAGACCGTCGGCTCGACGAACGGCATCTACTACGGGTCCGCGGGCGGGCGGAACAACGTCATCGGGGCCGCGGCGTCGATCGGGTGGTTCGAGGGCAACTACCACGACATCGTGACGCCGGCCGACAACGCCAGCTTCCAGCTCACCGGGGCGAGCTGGGGCCACCACCACTACACGTTCCAGATCCCGACCGCGACGTCGACGTTCACCCACTACAGCTACTACTGCGGCGCGAAGGGCGGCAGCTCCACGTGGACCGACACCGAGAAGGCCAACGGTCGCTGGGCGGTCTTCGTCCGGTAGCGCGTCCCCCGGCGCGCTGAGCGGCGCGGTCACGCCACCGAGCGACCGCGCTCGGGACGAGCGCAGGATACGGGGCGGGGTGCAGCGTCCGCGCGGACCGAGCCGGTACGGATCGTGGGCGTCCCGCCCGGGACGACGGCGTGCGTGCATGGGCCGCCGGTACCGCGGCCGCTCTGCCCGGAGACCAGGCAGCCTCCTACCTCCAGCGGCCGTGTGCGGGCGGGACGCCCACACTCCGTGGTGCCGGCGTCGCGGTCGCAGGCCGGCTCCTCGGCGTTCTTGGCGGTCTGTGCGGGCGGGACGCCCTCACTCCCTGACGGTGCGCCGCGCCGTTGGATGAAGCGCGGCCCGTCAAGGGCCGGCGGGTGGCCGGATTCGCGATCCGCGACGATCGCGTCTGGACCGCGCTGAGCGTCGGTCCGCGCCGTCGTCGGATCCGAAATCGCTTGTTCGGCGAGCGGCCCGGTGCTAGATGGCGCGCACCGTAACTCAAATTTGAGTCACTAGCTGGAGGCCGCCGATGAACCGGAAGCCGTCGCACCCCACGCCGCACACCCGCGCCGCTTCGCTCCTGATCGCCCTCACCCTGGGCCTGATCGCGTGCGGCGACGCGTCCGCGCCCCCCGTCGTCCTCGATCTCGAGGACGCGAACCCCCTCGTCGCCCGCACCGCCATCCGCTCGACGGCCACCTGGCCCGCCGTCGCCGCGCTCCCCGAGGCGTGCGACGCCGAGCGCCCCTTCGAGGTCTTCTTCGCGCCCGACGATCCCACGGTCACCCTCGAGCTGACCTGGATCGACAGCGTCCGCGCCGCGCGCGCCCTCGACCCGCAGACCTACGTGGAGGGCCACAACCCGTGGCGCATCCGCTACGCGGTCTACAACCTCAGCCACGCCACCATCGTCGCCCACCTCCTCGCCGCCGAGGCCGAGGGCGTCGACGTGCAGGTCCTCATCGAGGCCGACCGCATGGCCGACCCGTGGAGCGAGCTCGCCTCCCAGTTCTCCGGCGCCGGGCTCGAGGTCCACGCCGCCCACCGCGAGCTCACCGCCGCCCAGCGCGCCACCGCGGACCTCGTCGGCGTCGCCGACGACGGCCTCATGCACCTCAAGCTCCGCCTCTTCGAGACGCCCACCTGGCGCGCGCTCCTGACCGGCAGCCAGAACCCGAACGCCGCCGCCGCCGCCAACGACGAGACCCTGCACCTCATCCGCGACGACGCCGTCATCGCGAGGTACGCCCGTGCCTACGCCGACGTGCTCGCCGGCCGCGCCATCACCAACGTCTGGGACGACGACGCGGCCGTCAACGTCCTCTTCTCGCCCGCCGCCGACGGGACCGAGCGCGCCGCGACGCGGCTCCTCCAGTGGCTCGACGAGGAGCAGGAGCAGATCCTGCTGATGGTCTTCTCGCTCCGCAACGTGAAGTCGCCCGACTTCCGCTACTCGCTGCTGAGCACGCTGCGCTGGAAGCACGAGCACGGCGTCCCGGTCTACGTGATCACCGACCGCAAGCAGTCCGACGGCGTCGACGCCGGCGGGCAGCCGATGGAGGGCTGGTACGACGACTGGATGGACGACAACCTGCGCGAGGCCGGCATCCCCGTCCTCGAAGTCGTCAACACCGCGCGCGCCTACTTCGGCGCCGACAACCCGTACGCCGCCATGCACAGCAAGGTCGCGGTGCTCGGGCGGAGCCGCATCCGCGTCGTCACCGACTCGGCCAACTGGTCGACCGCCGCCCTCGGCAGCGACGCCAAGGCCGAGAAGAACGTCGAGAGCATGCTCTTCATCGACAGCCTCGCCCTCGACGGCAACGCCACCGGGCGGCGCTACCTCACCCAGTGGCTCCGCGTCCTGCGCCGCTACGAGGACCAGCGCGGCGCCGACATGCCGCGCGCCGACGAGGTCCTGGCGACGCTCTCGGCCCTGCCCGGGTGGCCGCGTCAGCCGCTGGCCTTCGCCGCCGACGAGTCCGAGACGGTGATGGGGCAGTACGTGCACGCCGTCGGCGACCGGCCGGAGCTCGGCGACTGGGGCCGCGCCGGGTCCGGCGTCGCGATGACCACCGACGGCGCGAGCTACCCGAGCTGGTGGGCCCCCCAAGCGGTCGCCCTGCCGCTCGGCGCGACGTTCTCGTGGAAGCTGACGGTGTGGGACCGCGCCGGCGTCATCGCCTGGGAGAGCGGCGACAACCGCGTCTCCACCGCGCTCCCGAGCGTGTGCGCCGGCGCCGCCGAGCCCGTCACGGGGACCTGGCGATGAGCGCGCGGGCCTGGGTCGTCGCCCCGCTCCTCGCGGCGCTGGTCCTCGCCTGCGCCGATCCGGGGGACGCGCGCGACGCGACCGCGCCAGCCGTCGACGGTCAGGCCTACCAGGCGCCGGAGTGGCTGCTCCAGCCGCTCGCCCACGGGACGTGGGACGCCTCGGGCGAGGACGACGTCGAGACCTACGGCTACGCCTTCGTCCGCGGCTGGGTCGACGCCCGGGTCCGCAACCGCCGCTACTCCAAGCGCGTCCTCCTCGAGGTCGCCGCGCCCTACGCCGGCGGCGCCGTCATGCGGACGCTGCACCCGATGGCCTTCCGCGAGGCCTATGGCGACGGCTGGGAGCGCTGGGGCGCCGACAGCGTCGAGATCTTCCCCGACGGCGGCCCCCACGGCGCGCGCCTGGCCGGCCCGGTGCTCTACCGCGTGCGGCTGCAGGAGGACCCCGACGGGGACGGCCGCGACCAGATGATCGTGACCCCGTGGGAGGTCCTCTACGGTGACGGCGAGCCGGTCCGCATCGCGGACGACCCGTGGGCCCCGGGGCTCACCTCGCCGGTGCACGTCGTCGGCGCCGATCCCGCGCCCGAGGCGCTCTTCACGCCCTTCGACGACGCCGGCCAGCGCGTCCTCGACCAGATCGACGCCGTCCTCGCGGCGCACCGGGTGGCGCCGAGCGAGCGCCACACCCTCCACGCGGCGATCTTCAACATCAACGACCCCGAGGTCGCCGACCGCCTCATCGCCGCGCACCGCGCCGGCGTCGAGGTGCGCCTCGTGATCGAGGCGACCAAGCTCCGCCCGTGGCGCACCTGGCAGACCGAGGACGACCGCCTCCTCGCCGCCGGCGTGCCGCTCCTCGGCGTGCGGCGCGGCGGGCGCGGGGCGATGCACACGAAGCTCGCCCTCTTCGACGGCCGCGCGCTGATGACCGGCTCCTTCAACTGGGAGGTCGGCTCGCGCCGCGAGAACCACGAGAACATGGTCGTGACCCGCGACGAGGCGCTGCTGCGCGCCTATGCGCGCCGCTTCGAGGCCCTCGCCGGCATGGTCGCCGGTGGCCGCGAGCACGCCGCGGACCCGAACGCGCGCGTCTCGGTGAGCTGGGCGCCGGACGAGGCGCCGCAGCGGATCGTCGGGCGGCTCATCGACGGGGCGCGCGAGCGGATCCGCGTCGCGATGTTCACCGCCAAGGACGTCGAGTACGACGAGGACGGCGTGCGCACCTCGATCTTCGCGAAGCTCGGGGCGGCCGCGGCGCGCGGCGTCGAGGTCGAGGTGCTGACCGACTACGGCATCGCCGAGGCCTCCGAGTACTTCGGCGTCTGGTCCGAGGACGACCCGGCCGACGAGCGCCTCGAGGCCCTCGGCGTGAAGGTGGTCCGCGGCGACAACCCCTTCGGGCCCTACGCCTCGATGCACCACAAGTTCCTAGTCATCGACGACGCGGTCGTCGTGACCGGCGCCTTCAACTGGTACTGGGACGCCGCCTACCTCAACGACGAGGACCAGCTCGTGTGGCGCGACGCGCGCCTCGCGGCGACCTTCACCGGCGAGCTCTGCGACCTGATGCGCCGCTACGACCCCGACTGGGACCCGGCGGAGTGGCCGGCCGTGACCGTGCACGTGGCGGCCCACCACGACCAGACGACCTGGGGCGACGCGGTGGGGCTGGTCGGGGATCTCGACGCCCTCGGCGGCTGGGATGCCGACGCGGCGCTCGACCTCGAGCCCTCGGCCTGGCCGCTCTGGCGTGGGACGCTGTCGCTCCCGGCCGGCGTGCGCGGGGAGGCGAAGCTCGTGACGCGCGCGGCGAGCGGCGCCGCGACCTGGCAGGGCGGCGGCAACCGGCGCTTCCAGGTCCCGGCGACCGGCGCAGACGAGGCTACGCTCGAGCTCTGGTGGTAGGCGTCGCGCTCAGAGCGTGTCGCGCTGCTGCTCGTACCAGACGATGGTCTCCTTGAGACCGTCCTCGAGCGCGGTGCGCGCGCGGAAGCCGAAGCGCTCGAGCGCGCGCTCCGTCGACAGGCAGCGGCGCGGCTGGCCGTTCGGCTGGGCGGGGTTCCAGCGCAGCTCGCCCTCGAAGCCCGTGAGCTCGGCGATGAGCTCGGCGAGCGCCTTGATGGTGATCTCGCGGCCGGTGCCGAGGTTGACCGGCTCGGGGTCGTCGTAGCGCTCGGTCGCGAGGACGATGCCCTCGGCGGCGTCGCGGGCGTGGAGGAACTCGCGCGACGGGCTGCCGTCGCCCCAGACCTCGATGTGGTCGAGCCCGGCGTCGCGCGCCTCGACGCACTTCTTGATGAGCGCCGGGATGACGTGGGACGAGCCCGGGTCGAAGTTGTCGCGCGGCCCGTAGAGGTTCACCGGCAGGAGGTAGACGGCGTTCATCCCGTACTGCTGCCGGTAGGCCTGGCCCATCACGAGCAGCGCCTTCTTCGCGATGCCGTAGGGGGCGTTGGTCTCCTCGGGGTAGCCGTCCCAGAGGGCGTCCTCGTGGAACGGCACCGGGGTGTGCTTCGGGTAGGCGCAGATGGTGCCGATGGTGACCACCTTCGGCACCCCGAGGAGGCGCGCCTGGTCGAGCAGCTCGGCGCCCATCACGAGGTTGTCGAAGAAGAAGCTGCCCGGGTTCTCGCGGTTGGCGCCGATGCCGCCGACGACCGCCGCGAGGTGGATGAGGACGTCGGGGCGGGTCGCCTCGAGCATCCGGCGGACCTGCGTCCGGTCGCGGAGGTCGAAGTCGTGCCGCCGCGGGACCGACACCTCCCGGCAGCCGCGGCGGTGCAGGCGCTCGACGACATAGGAGCCGAGGAAGCCCCCGCCGCCGGTGACGCAGACGCGCTTGTCGCGCAGATCCAGCTCGGTGCCGCTCATCGCTGCCCCCCGTGCGCCGCTTCCCGGCGCGCCTCGGCCAGGTCGGCGTCGACCATGACCTGCACGAGCTTGGCGAAGCTCGTCGTCGGCGTCCAGCCGATCGTCTCGCGCGCCAGGGTCGGGTCGCCGAGGAGCAGCTCCACCTCGGTCGGCCGGAAGTAGCGCGGGTCGACCTCGACGAGCACGCGCCCGTCCTCGGCGATGCCCTTCTCGCCTGTGCCCTCGCCCTCGAAGCGGAGCGGCAGGCCGACGCGCGCGAAGGCCTCGGCGGTGAACTCGCGGACGGAGTGCGTCTCGCCGGTGGCGACGACGAGGTCGCGCGGCGCGTCCTGCTGCAGCATCAGCCACATCGCCTCGACGTACTCGGGCGCGTAGCCCCAGTCGCGCTGGGCGTCGAGGTTGCCGAGGTAGAGCCGGCTCTGCAGGCCCGTGGCGATGCGCGCGGCGGCCTGGGTGATCTTGCGGGTGACGAAGGTCTTCCCGCGGCGCGGGCTCTCGTGGTTGAAGAGGATGCCGTTGCAGGCGTAGAGCCCGTAGGCCTCGCGGTAGTTCACGACCAGCCAGTAGGCGTAGAGCTTGGCGGCGGCGTAGGGGCTGCGCGGGTAGAACGGCGTCCGCTCGGTCTGCGGGACCTCCTGCACCTTGCCGTAGAGCTCGCTCGTCGAGGCCTGGTAGAAGCGCGTCCGGAGGCCGTGCTCCTTGATGGCGTCGAGGAGCCGGAGCGTGCCGAGGCCGTCGACCTGGGCCGTGTACTCGGGCACCTCGAAGGAGACCTGGACGTGGCTCTGCGCGCCGAGGTTGTAGATCTCGTCGGGCTGGAACTTCTCGAGCAGGCGCGACAGGTTCGACGCGTCGGTCAGGTCGCCGTAGTGCAGGTGCAGCCGGACGTCCTGCTCGTGCGGATCCTGATAGAGGTGCTCGATGCGCTCGGTGTTGAAGGAGCTCGAGCGGCGGATGAGGCCGTGGACCTCGTATCCCTTGCTCAGCAAGAGCTCGGCGAGGTAGGACCCGTCCTGCCCCGTGATGCCCGTGACGAATGCGACCTTTCGCTGAACCATCGATATCCTCTGTCCGTGCCAGGCCGCTCGAGTCTTTACCGGGAACGCGGTGGGTTCTGCAATGGATGCTCGCGCTCGTCGCCCTGGCGGGGTCGTCCGTGGGGTGCGCGCGGGGGGCCGCGGACGTGGCCGCACCGGCGCCGCGGGTGGTTACGTTGGTCCCGGCGGCCTCGGCGATCATCGACGCGCTCGGGGCGCGGGCGCATTTGGTCGGCGTGACCCGCTACAGCGCCGTCGAGGGCGTGCCCGTCGTGGGCGGCATGGACGCGCGGCCGGAGGCGGTGCTGGCGCGCTCGCCGGACCTCGTGGTCCTCGGCGACTACCCGTCCCAGGCGGCCCAGAAGGCGCAGCTCGAGGCGCTCGGGGTCGCCGTCCTGGCGCCGTCGCTGGTGCGCGTCGACGACCTGCGCGCGGCCCTCGTCACCCTCGGTGAGGCGCTCGGGCGGCAGGCCAAGGCGGCCGAGCTCGTGGCGGCGCTCGATCGCGACCTGGCCGAGGCGAAGCGCCGCGCGGCCGAGCGGGGCCCGGTGAAGGTGCTGCTCGTCTACGACGTGCAGCAGGGCTACGTCTACACGACCGGCGGGGGCGACCACCTGAGCGAGCTCCTCGCCCTGTGCGGGGCGGAGAACGTCGCCGCGGGCGGCCCGCTGACGACGCGGCTGGCGCTCGACGCCGTGCTCGCGCGCAAGCCCGATCTCGTCCTGCACGTGGCTCCCGGCCAGGCCTACCCCGACGACGCGGCGGCGCGCGCCTTCTGGGCGAGCCTGCCCGAGGTCCCGGCGGTGAAGGCCGGCCACGTCCACGTCTGGCCCGACGACCATCTGGCGCAGAACGGGCCGTGGATCGGCGCCGCGGCGCTCCGGCTGTCCACCCTGCTCGACCGCGTCGCGGCCGGGCCGGTCCCGGACGGGGCGAAGCGGGACCGGTGAGGGGGCGCCCCGCGCTGACGCCGCGCCGGCTCGCCGCGTGGCTCGTCGCAGGCCTCGTCTTCGCGGTCGGCGCGGCCGCCCTGGCGCTGGTCGTCGGGATGCCGGAGCTCGACCTGGCGACGGCGCTCTCGGACGCGACGAGCTGGCAGCACGCGGCGCTCTACAAGCTCCAGCTCCCGCGCATCGCCCAGGGGCTCGTCGTGGGCGCGACCCTCGCGGTGAGCGGGGCGGCGCTCCAGGGGCTCCTCCGGAACCCGCTGGCGGATCCCTTCATCCTGGGCGTCTCGGGCGGGGCGGCCCTGGGCAGCGCGGCGGTGACGCTGATGGGGCTCGGGACGGCGCTGCTGGCGCCCCTCGGCGGGTTCCTGGGCGCGCTCGGGGCGCTGCTGGTGGTGACGGCGCTGGCGACCGAGGGCGGGCGCATCGCGCCGCTCCGGATGCTGCTCATCGGGGTCGTGTTCAACGCGCTGGCGGGGGCGGGGCTGATGGTGCTCCAGGCGCTCGCCGACCCCGGGGCGGTGCAGCTTACGCTCATGCGGCTCATGGGCTCGGTGGGCGCGGACCCGTCGGAGCCGCTGCTCTTGCCGTTGCTCGCGGTCGCGAGCGGGATCGGGATCGTCGCGACGCTGCTCAGCGCGCGCGGGCTCAACCTGCTGGCGCTCGGCGACGAGACGGCGCGGAGCCTCGGCGTGGCGCCGGACCGGCTGCGGCTCGTGCTCTTCGTACTGATCTCGGTCGCCGTCGGCGCGACCGTGGCGGTGACGGGGCTCATCGGCTTCGTGGGGCTCATCGTGCCGCACGCGGTGCGCCTCGTGGTGGGGCCCGACCATCGGCTCCTGCTGCCGCTCTCGGCGCTGGCGGGGGCCGGCTTCGTGGTGGTCGCGGACGCGGCGGTGTCGGCGCTGGCGCCGGCGATGGGCACGGAGCTGCCGGTCGGCGTGGTGACGGCGCTTGTCGGCGGGCCGATGTTCCTGGCGCTCCTGCGGCGGCGCCCGGCGCGGGTGGCCGAGTGAGCGCCGGGCTCACCGCGCGCGGGGTCGTGTTCGCCTACCCGGGCGGGCGGTCGGTGCTCGACGGCGTCGACCTGACGGTGGCGCCGGGGCGGGTGACGGCGCTGCTCGGGCCCAACGGCGCAGGAAAATCCACGCTCTTCCGGGTCCTGGCGGGGCTCGAGACGCCGGCCGCCGGCGAGGTCACCCTGGGCGGGCGGGCGCTGGCGCGGATCCCGGCGCGCGAGCGGGCGCGGCAGCTGGCGCTGGTGCTCGATCCGCCGGTGCTGTCGTTCTCTTGGACGGCCTTCGAGCTGGTGCTGATGGGGCGCGCGCCGCACCTGGCGGCGGGGCGCTTCGAGTCCGAGGCGGACCACGCGCGGGCGCGCTCGGCGCTGGAGGCGGTGGACGCGGCGCACCTGGCCGAGCGCGTCTACCCGACGCTGTCGGCGGGCGAGCGGCAGCGGGTGCTCATCGCGCGGGCGCTGTGCCAGGACACGCCGGTGGTGCTGATGGACGAGCCGACGAGCCACCTCGACCCGGCCCACGCGCTGCGGCTGGCGGCGCTGCTGCGCGAGCTGGCGGGGCAGGGGCGGGCGGTGGCCTGCGTGCTCCACGACCTCCCGCTGGCGGCGCGGACGGCCGACGAGGTGGTGCTCCTGTCGGGGACGAAGATCCACGCCGCCGGACCGCCACGTGAGGTCCTGACGGCCGAGGCGCTGGAGGCCGTCTATGGCGTCTCCGCGCGCTGGGTCGGCGATCCCGAGGCGCTGGTGGTCGAGGGGCTGACGCGCCCGAGCTGACCGGCCCGGGGGCCCTCGCCCGGCCGACGCGATCCCGCTATCCTCCTGTCGAGCGGAGGAGGACGGCATGAAAGCGTACTGGTTCCTTCCGGACGGCCTGACGGACATCGCGCAGAACGTGGCGCTCGACCGGCTCCACGAGGCGCACCTGGTCGGCGCGGATCTCCACGCGCGGTGCGGCGCGCTCGAGCAGCTGTGCATGCGGCAGGCCGAGGAGATCACGCGTCTCACGGTCGCGGTCGACGTGCTGACCGAGGTCCTGACGGCCTCGGGGGCGGTCCCCGCCGACCGCCTGGCCGAGCGCTTCGAGGCCCGCTGGACCGCGCTCCACGCCGCGAAGGAGGCCGACACGGTCCGCTGCGCCTCCTGCGGCGCCGAGGTCGCCAAGGGCGACGCCTACCTCTCCGAGGACGGCGAGGTCTGCGCCGCCTGCGCCGACCTCTGAGGACGCGAGCGTCGCGAGGGCGCGCGGCCGGCTACTCGGCGGGATCGGCGACGCAGTCGTCGGTCCCCTGGCTCTGCTCGTCGAGGTAGCTCACGCCGTCGCCGTCGACGTCGGGGTCGACGCGGGCGCCCTCGGCGTCGACGTCGGAGATCCCGTCCTCGTCGAGGTCGTTGAGGACGACGACGTCGAACCGCATCGAGATGTCGATGAACTCGGACGAACCGCAGATTCCAGGCCCTTTCGTTCGCGCGAGGTAGGTGACTTGGAACGTCGCCGAGCCCATGCACGTCGCGGCCGTGTCGAAGTCCGGCGTCCAGGTGATCTCCCCTGTCTCACCGTTGACCAGCATCCCCTCCGGGCGCTGCGCCAGCACATACTGGATGAAGTCGCCGTCCGCGTCCGCCGCGGTCAGGGTGAGGTCGAGGGTCTGTCCCTCGACGACCACGACGAGCCCCGGGCTCGAGACGTCCCAGGCTGGCCGTTGGTCGAACGAGAGGGCCGCGCCGGGGCAGGTGTCCTCGAAGAGCGCGTCCGCCGCTTCGCCGGAGTCGCTCGTACAGCCGGTGAGCCCGAGGAGCGCGGCCGCGGCCACGAAAACGATCCACTTCATAGCGCCTCCGAATGGCGCCCGCACGGCGCCACCGGACAGCGTACTCCACTCGCGCGGCCGCGCAACCGGCGGGTCAGAGCGGCGTGAGCGTCTTCCGCTGGCTCACCCACGGGGTGCCGGCCATGGCGAAGCGCCAGCGCGCGGCCCGGTCCTCGGCGCTCGCGTAGTCGATGCCGACCCGCGGGCCCGCGAGGAGCCCGGTCGGCGCCGGCCCGTCGCGCAGCTCGAGCCCGCCCGGCTCGTACAGCACGTGGTGGTTGAAGCTCGCGTCGAGCGCCAGCGCCTGCGCGACCTTCCCGGGCCCCGTCAGGAGCACCGGCCCCCGCTTGCCGCCGCGCCGCGCCTGCACCTCGGCCAGCCCGGCGACCGGCCGGCACGCCCGAATCAGCACCGCCGCTCCGTGCCCGTCGTCGCCGGTCACGATGTTGAGCATCTGGTGGAGGCCGTAGCACAGGTAGACGTAGGCGCGTCCGGGCGGCCCCCACATCACGGCGTTCCGCGCCGTGACCCCGTGCCGCGTGTGCGCGGCGGTGTCGCCGTCGCGGTACGCCTCGACCTCGGTGATCTCCAGCTCCACCCCGTCGCGGCACAGCCGCTTGCCGATCAACGCCCGGGCGACCGCGACGACGTCGGCCCGATAGAACGCCACGGGGAGGAGACGCATCATGCCGCCCCACCGATAGCAGCCGTGCTCCGCCCGCGTCCACCTCGCGCCGCGGGTCGACTTCTCCGACTGGGCTGTTGTCACACCCGCCGAAACGTGATTTAGGCCCCGTCGTTCGCCCCCCGGGACGGGGAGCGCGACCCCAGAGGGACTCGCAGCGCAAGACCAACACGCATGCGTTCCTCTTGCAGAGCACAGCGCGAGTCCAGGCGGCTAGCACCCATCGCCCCATAGAAGTCGGCCCTCCGAGGGGAGGATCGTCCACGGGGCCACGCGGGATGGGACAGGCCTATGGAGTTCTGCCATGACGGATGACGAAGCTTTCTCCAGCGACGACTTCCTGGACCGTCAGCAATTGGCTGACGTGCTGGACGTCGTCTTTCGCATCGGGAGCCTCCTGGCGAAGGCCGGCGCGGTGGCCTTTCGCGTTCGGGAGACCATGATCCGGACGGCCGCGTCCCTGGGCGTACGCACGCTCGAGGTGGTCGTGACCGCCGACTCGCTGCACGCCACGGCGCGCTCCGGCCCCCACTTCCGGACGCGGCTCCAGCGGCTCCCCGCGGTGGGCGTCAACATGAACCTCATCGCGCAGCTGGAGCTGCTCTCCCGCCACCTCTTCGAGGAGCCGCACGACGGCCCCCTCTCCGAGGCGGTCGCCGCGGTGAACGCGGAGCTCGACGCGCTCGAGGGGTCGCAGCGGCTCTACCCGCTCTGGGCCACCGGTCCGCTCCTCGGGCTCTCCTGCGCCGCCTTCTGCGGCGTCATGGGCGGAAACGGCTGGCAGATGGGGGCGACCTTCGTCGGGACCTACGTCGGGCACCTGCTCCGGCTGCAATACGCCAAGAAGGTCCCCCACCGGCCGGTCGCGACCGTCGTCGTCACCTGCGCCTTCGTGTCGGCGCTCTTCACGTTCCTGGCGGCGCGCCTCCTCTCCCTGGGGGCGCCGGAGCTGGACCCGACGCTCGGCGCCGAGCTCTTCGAGCCGGCGAAGCCCGTCCTGGCGAGCGTCCTCTACCTCATCCCGGGGGTCCCGCTCATCGGGGCGTTCGTCGACCTCCTGAACTTCGACCTCAACGCCGGCGTCGCCCGGGGCGCCTTCGCCCTCATGGTCGTCACGATGATCGCCATCGGCGTGCTCGCCTTCTGGTCGATCTTTGGAGCCCTGGCATGACCGCCGATCCCGTCGAGCTGACCCTTCACATCCTCTGGGACGCGTTCCTGGGCGCCGGCGCCACGCTGGGCTTCGCGGTCTGGTTCAACGTCCCCCGCAAGGCCCTCGTGTGGGTCGTGCTCGTGGGCACCGCCGGGGTCCTCGTGCGCCAGCTCCTGATGGAAGCGGGGATGCCCATCGCCTTCGCCACCTTCTGGGCGGCGCTCGGCGTCGGCGTCTTCGGGCTCAATCGCGCCAAGCCGTTCCGGTTCCCACGCGTCATCTTCACGGTCACCGGGATCATCCCCCTCATCCCCGGGGCCCCCGCCTACGACTCGCTCGTACACCTCTCCCGCGGCGACATCGACGGCGGCACGGCCGCCGTCGTGAAGGCGCTGCTGGTCATGATGGCGATCGCCGCGGGGCTGGCGACGGCGCGGGCGCTGCAGTTCAACCGGGACTACTCCGTCAAGTCGCGTCGCCGCGCCCTGGAGTAGCCGGGCGTCGCGCGTCGCGCCGCGACTGGCCAGGTGCCGGCAGATCGCGGGGGGCCGATAGCCATCGCCGGAGAGGCGAGGCATCATACAGCGACACCGAACGCAGCCGTCCTCCGCCGACGTCCCATCCCCTGACCGGCGGGCCCGGCCCCGCATGGAGAGCCCCGATGCCCCGCGCCCTCACGGTCCTCGCCCTCGCGCTCCTCTTCGCCGCCCCTCCGGCCCTCGCCGACGTGCCTCCCCCGGCCTCCGGGCCCTCGGCCGCGGAGCGGGCCCGCGACCGCGACGCCTCCGTCGACCGCGGCTTCCTGATGGCGCACGCCGAGACCCTCGGCGAGGGGCGCTGGTCCATCAACAGCTACGAGCTCTTCCTGCTCGGCGTGACCTACGGCTTCTCCGACGACTTCCAGGCGTCGTTCACGACCTCCCTGCCCATCGTCGAGGACATGCCGCTGCTCCTGTCCTTCGCCGGCAAGTGGGCCTTCTTCCGCAGCCCGACGACGGTGATGGCCGCGCGCGCCATGATCGCCTGGGTGACCGACACCGGCGGCGGTGACGACACCATCGGCGCCTTCACCGGCGCCGTCTTCGTCGATCACTACCTCGACGCCGACGGCCTCTTCGCCCTCCACGGCGGCCTCACCGTCGGCGGCGCCTTCGGCGCCGGCTTCTCCACCGGTGGGGTCCAGGTCGTCGACGGGGCCATCCTCGCGGTCGAGCTCGGCGTCACGCTCGGCCTCGGCGACAGCGCCAAGATCTACATCGAGGGGCAGCTCCCGGGCTTCACCGACGGTGAGGACCTGGCCTTCGCCAAGGTCGTCTTCGTCAACTACGGCGTCCGCTTCACGGGCCGCACCATCAGCGGCGACGTCGGCTTCATGCGCCCGGTCGGCGACGTCGACGATCCCTTCGTCCTCGGCTGGCCCTTCGTCGCGCTCTCGGCCCGCTTCGGCGGCGGCGAGTGATGCTTCGAGCGGTCCCGATGCGGTAGGGTCCTCGGCATGAAGGCCGACGTCATCATCATCGGGGCCGGCACCGCCGGCGCGGCGACCGCCCTGCAGTGCGCCCGCCGGGGGCTGCGCGTCATCGTCCTCGAGCGTCGCCCCCTCGACCGCGCCGGCGCCCACTGGCACAACGGCGTCCCGGCCTGGTCCTTCGACGCCGCCGGCATCGCCCGCCCCGTCGCGCCCGAGCTCGCCGGCGCCGGCCACGCCTTCCACCTCGTCGCCGGCTGGGGCCCGACCCGCGTCGTCGTCGAGGACCACGACGTGCTCGAGGTCGACATGGGCCTCCTCGTCGCGCGCCTCCAGCGCGAGGCGCGCGCCGCGGGCGCGGTCCTGGTCGACGACGTCCGCGTCGTCGGCTGCGACGGCGGCCACCTCGACACCACCGCCGGCCCCTTCGACGCCCGCTGGATCGTCGACGCCAGCGGCTTCGGCGGCGTCGGCCTGATCCCCGCCGCGCGCGTCCAGCGCGACGACATCTGCACCGCCACCCAGCGCGTCTACGGCGTGAGCGACGTCCCCGCCGCCCAGGCGTGGTTCCGCGAGCGCGGCGTCGAGCCGGGGGACACGCTCTGCCACACCTCGGTGGCCGGTGGCTTCTCCATCGTCAACCTGCGCCTCCACGGCGACGAGCTCGCCATCCTCACCGGCACCATCCCGAGCGACGAGATCCCCTCGGGGCGCGCCCTCCTCGAGGACTTCGTCGGCGCGCTCCCGTGGCTCGGCGCGCGGCGCTCGGGCGGCTCGAGCCCGATCCCGCTGCGGCGCCCCTACGACCACCTCGCCAGCGAGCGCGTGGCCCTCATCGGCGACGCCGCATGCCAGGTCTTCGCCGCCCACGGCAGCGGCATCAGCGCGCAGCTCGTCGCGAGCCGCATCCTCGCCGAGGCCCTCGCCGACGGGGAGGGGCCCCTCGGCTACCAGCGCCGCTGGCAGCGCCGCTGGGGCGGGCTCTTCGCCGCCTACGACCTCTTCCGCCGCTTCTCCGAGCGCCTCGACGCCGACGCCCTCGAGCGCCTCATGCGCGTCGGGGTCATGCGCCCCGACGCCGTCCGCGAGGGCATGGCCCAGCGCTGGCCCCGCCTCGGGCCGCGCCGGCTCGCCGCCATCGCCCGCGCCGCCGCCCGCG
>SBGO01000723.1 GCA_006226565.1 Deltaproteobacteria bacterium
GGCTTCTCGTCGGCGGCGGGGGCCTCGTCGGCCGGCTTCTCGTCGGCGGCGGGGGCCTCGTCAGCGGGCTTCTCGTCGGCGGCGGGGGCCTCGTCAGCGGGCTTCTCGTCGGCGGCGGGGGCCTCGTCGGCCGGCTTCTCGTCGGCGGCGGGGGCCTCGTCAGCCGGCTTCTCGTCGGCGGCGGCCGGGGTATCGGCGGTGAGCTTGCCGACGTCGTCGAGGCGGAAGATCTTGAAGCTCGAGCCGTCCCAGTGCGCCATCACCTCGGCCGGGTCGAGGCGCAGGCCGTAGCACTCCTCGAGCTTCAGGCCGGCACGCTTCGCGCGGCGCCCACCGTGCTCCGGGAACACGTCGGCGAGGGGGCCGAACTTGCCCTTCTCGAGGAGGATCTTGACGCCGTCCGACGAGATCTCCTTGCGCTCGACGATCTTGGGCAGCTGGCCCTTGAGCTCGTCCATCGAGCGGCCCGGCGGCACCAGCAGGTGCGGCGCGGCCTTGTCCAGGTCACCGGCCTCCAGCGCGGCCGCGACCTCGGTGAGCTGCTTGCCGAGCTGCTCCTGGGTCGGCTTGCCGGCGCCACCGCAGCCGACGAACAGCAGCGCGGCGAACGAAACAGCGAGGATGCGAGTCATGTAGGGTTCTCCTCATGTGGGGGAGGCGCCACCAAAACACAGTCTGGCGCAGTCGCCAACGACGACTTGCACCCCGCGCGCCGGTCGGGTCGCGGTGTGCGCCGGGGCCGCCGCCGAGCGGAGCGCCCGCGCGCCCCGATCAGGGCGTGACGACCGGCAGGAGCGTGCAGGGCGCGGCGTCGAGGGACACGATGTCGCAGCGCCCGCCCCCCGTGCCCACGACGGGGTCGAGGCGTCCGTCGGAGGTGTCGCCGAGGCAGAACCAGGCGCCGCTGGCGTCGCGCGTGATCGGGATGACGCCGAAGCCGACGTCGTCGAGCACCTCCACGCAGATCAGCGGCTCGCCGTCGAGGACCTTCCGGTGCGCCCCGGCGACCCGCACCTGGGCGGGCGCGTCGTCCCGGTAGGCCGTGAGGCTCCCGTGGACGAACGCCTCGGGCACCTCGGTCGCCTCGTCGTAGCCGACCACGAGCCACGACGGCAGGAGCCCGTTCGGATCCTCGCCGCCGACGAGCAGGAGCGAGAGCTTCGTCGTCGCGGGGTCGTTCGCCGCGTCCATCGCCACGTCGTACACGAAGCCGACGCCCGCGTAGGCGGCGTCCACGTTCGCGTCGAGGTCGCACAGCGGCTCGTTGTCGAAGCTGCGGACGGCCCAGGTGATGATGGGGATGGGCGTGATGAGCTCGTCGGCCATCGGGTCCTCGGGCTGCCGCGCGTAGAGCCAGGCGACCGCGTCGAGCTCGCAGCCCGCGCCGGCGAAGGCGGCGTTGGCGAAGCCGGTCGCCGTGTTGTGGTAGCGCTGGGCGTGCAGCGTCTCGATCCCGGTGAAGTGCTCGGTCGCGTGGGTCACGTCGGTCGCGTCCTCACAGCGGAGGTCCGCCGCGTAGACCAGCGTCTGCAGCAGATCGGGATCGTCGAGGCCGTTGGAGTGGCAGGCGAGCCCGGTGACGAGCCCCACGCCGCGCGTGCCGTTGTCGTCGGTGATGAGCTCGGGGTCGCAGTCCGCCTTGGCCGAGCAGAAGACCTCGTCGATGTCGACGATGAGGTCGGTGAACCCCGAGCGCGCCGGGCGCATGACCGAGATGTCGAACTGTACCGGCACGTCGCGGCCGTTGCGGCACGTGAACTGCTTGACGAGCGGCGGCGGCAGCATCGCCTCGAGGGGCTCGCCGTCGGCGCCCTGGAGCTGCAGCACCTCGACCGTCACCTGGGCGGCCTTCTCGCCGTTGGGGCCGTCCGCGTCGCAGGGCGCGATCCACGTCAGCGACCCCTTCGGGCCGTCCGAGAGCACGCCGTTCCTCGCGACCACGGTCTCCATCGCCTCGTCGCCCGCCGCCTCGACGACGAGGCGGTAGAGGACCTGCTCGACCTCGGGCAGCTCGAAGGGCGCCACCGTGAGCGCGACCCGCCCCTCGCCGTCCGGGAGCTCGCCGGTGGTCGGCTCCGCGCCGCCCCCGCAGGCGCTCGACGCTGCAACGCAGCAAGAGAGCGCAATCAGGACAAACCAGGGTCGTCTGCGGATCATGCTGCGGCGCACCTCAGTTGGGCGGGGTGAAGGCCCCGTCGCCGCCGTCGCCGAAGCCGGGGAAACACGAGGCCTGGGCGCCGCTGTCCTCGATGACGGGGCAGTAGGGGGTCCCGTCCGGGAGGCTGCCGCCGCCGGTGCAGGTCCAGGCCCCGGTCGCCGGGTCGTAGGTCAGCTCCACGGTGCCGAGCGGCGTGTTGCCGTCGGGCTCGACCATGACGAGGAGCACCGTGGCCCAGGTGTGCTCGTCGGCCGGGAGCGCGCAGGCCGTCAGGACGTCGGTCGAGACCCCGGTCGTGCCGTCGCCGACGACGAAGGTCCAGGCCTCGCTCGACTGCATGTCGCCGCCGGGGAAGGCGGTGGTGAGGGTCCGCACCTCGTGGCCCGCGAGCCCGCCGGCCTGGGTGGGCTGCACCGCGAAGACCTGGAAGCCGACCGGGGCCCCGCTGCTGGCGGGATCGAAGCTCGAGAAGGCGTGAACGCCGGCGAGCTGGATGTAGATGGCCTGGACGTCGGGGGGGCCGACCGCGTCGCAGTTGCCCGCGCCGTCGATCTCGATGTGGAAGTCGATGACCGCGGCGCCGGTTCGGAACAGGGCCGGGCGGGCGGGGCTCTGGCGGTCGTAGAGGATGCCGGTGGCGTCGAGGGCGCAGGGGATCCCGGTGTCGTCGCCGGTGAGCGGCAGGATGGTGTTCCAGAACGCCTGGTTCCCGATCGTCTGGTAGCCGGTGTAGGTCCCCCCGATGCCGGTCAGGCCGGGGCAGGCCTCGGCGGGATCGGTGTCGAAGGAGAAGGCGAGGAGGTTGTCGCCGAGGGCGACGTCGTCGCCGCCGGTGCAGGCGAGGCCGAAGACCAGCGCCGGGCCCATCACGCCGGTCTCGTCGTCGGGCCAGAGGTCCGGCTGGCAGTCGATCTTGGCGGCGCAGTAGATGTCGTCGATGTCGACGACGACGTCGGCGAAGCCGGTGTTGGAGCTGCGGACGACGGTGAACTCGAAGGCGACCTTGGTGTCCTGCTCCTCGGCGCAGAGGAACTGCTTGGTCTGCGAGGGAGGCAGCTCGAGATCCTCGAGGCGGTTGCCCTCGAAGTCCCAGAGATCGGTGATGGTCACGCGGATCTGCCCGAGGCGCGGGCCGTCGGCGGCCGCGAGGCAGGGCGAGATGTAGGTGAGCGCGCCGCGCGGGCCGTTGGCGTCGTAGCCCTCCTTCGTCGTGAGGGGCTTCATGACGCCGTCGTCGTCGCGGTAGAACGTCTCGAGGGTGTAGGTGGCCGTGTCGAACTCGGCGTAGTCGAGAGCCGCCACCTGCACGGCGACCTGCGACCCGCCGGTGGAGACGCCCGGATCGGTGCCTCCGCACGCGAAGAGCGTGCTCAGCGCCAGCGCCGCGGCGGCGCGTGCCCCGAAACCGTGCTTCATGATTCGAGTCTCCAACGACTCTCTGGAGGGCTGGCGAGAGACAGGACCGCCCCCCGCGACAGGCACCGAGTCTTCCTCACGGCACCGCGAAAAGCAAGCCTCCGGCGGGCGCGGGCCAGGCGCCGCGCGGGCCCGCACAACCCTCGGCCGGAGCGCGTCGTCAGCCGCCACGAGTTACATCCGTCTCCCGGGTGGGATCGTGTGCAACGCACCATCCCGGGCGCGGACGCGGACGCTGGCCGTGCGGCGCCCGCCGGTGTAGCGTGGCGCGACCCGATGGCCCGACGAGATCCCACCGATGGCGGCTGACGACCGGAGCGAGGGCGGGGGCACGCCCCTGGCTCCCGAGGCGCGAGCCGCGACGGCGGG
>SBGO01000710.1 GCA_006226565.1 Deltaproteobacteria bacterium
GACGGCCGACGCGGCGCGGGGCGTGCCCGGGGTGGCGCTCCGCTGCGGGATCGGCCGTGGCGCCGTGACGGTCGGCTCGACCGACGGGCCCTACGCCGAGGACGGCCCCGCCTACCACCGCGCCCGCGCCGCCTACGACGCGATGCGCCAGGACCCCGCGCGCCAGCGCCGCTCGCGCGAGCACCCCTTCGAGCCCACCGACAGCCCCGACCGCCGCCGCACCGTCCTCGACGACGGCCGCGACGACCCGCTCCAGGACGCGCTCCTGATGTTCATGGACGACGTGATGCTCGGCTGGTCACGGGTCCACTGGGAGGTCATCGACCGGGTCCTCGCCGGCGCCTCCTACGAGGACGTCGCGAGCGCCCTCGGCGTCTCGCCGGTCGCCGTCTACAAGCGCCTCCAGAGCGCGCGCCTCAACGCCTACCTCATCGGCCACAAGGCCCTCAAAGCGAGCTTCGGAGCCCATGGCTGACCCCTTCTACACCCACCTCGCCTGCCACACCGTCGGCCTCGGCGTCTCCATCGGCGTCGGCGGGGCCCTGACCGGCTTCGTCCTCCACCGCCTGCGCCTCATCAACGACTCGCCCGAGAAGTCGGGCCCGGTCTCCGCCGGCAAGATGATCGGCGCCGCCGAGCGCTTCCTCATCTATCTCATCGTCGTCTTCGGCCAGCCGCAGCTCCTCGCGGCGCTGCTCGGCATCAAGACCCTCGTGCGCTACCCCGAGGTCAAGGCGTCCCGCGACGCCGACGGCGCCGACACCGGCCCCCAGCGCCACTTCGCCGAGTACTACCTGGTGGGCACCCTCGTGAGCGTCTGCTTCGGCGTCACCATCCCCCTCGTGGCCGAGGGGGTCTGGCGACACGCGCTGCTCCCGGCGCTCTGACGCCCAGCCCGCGCGCCGGGCCGGGCGTCCGCGGCCCGCGCCTCAGCGCACCCAGTGGCGGATGTCGAGGCCGGTGAAGATGGTGCAGCTGCTCTCGGCGGCGGTCCCGAAGCCGCACGAGAAGCCGCCGATGGCGCCGGAGCTGCCCGTCGTCGCGTGGGGCGCGTGGACCCAGGTCCCACCGTTGTTCGCCTCGTGGGGCGACACCGCGTAGGTGTTGGTGTTGCCGATGTTGTAGCACTGCGTGCCGAAGGCGGGGACGTTGACGTAGCACCACTGCTGGTTGCGCCCGTTGTCGGCGCTGCCGCTCGGCCAGGCGTTGTAGTTGCTGGTCCAGGCGACGTTGAACTGGCTCCCGCTCTGGGAGAGGATGTGCCGCGCCGCGTCGCCGTCGACCTCGATGCGCCACTGGGTCCAGGTGAGCGCGTTGATCGCGGCGTCCGCGACCTTGGCGTCGGAGGTGACCTCGGGGAAGGCCATGTCGCCGAGGTTCTGCGCGGTCGTCACGAACGGCAGCCCGGTGGACGTGTGCTTGACCAGCAGCGTCCAGCCGCCGTTGTCGAAGGTCATGTCGCAGTAGACCTCGAAGGCGTCGGTCGTCGCGCCGCCGTTGGGGTCGATCCAGTAGCTCTGCGAGGCGGCGCCCGGGTCCGCGGTCAGGATCTCGAGGCAGCTGGCGGCCGGGTTGCTCTGGCCGAGGCCCAACCCCGGGACGCCGCGGAGGTAGATCACCGCGCCCCCGTCGTTGGAGGTCGAGGCGTTGGTCTGGAAGTCGTAGAAGTTGGCCGTCGTCGGGTACGCCCAGCAGGTGCTGCCGCCCGGCAGCCCCGTCAGCACCTCGAAGCCGTTCGCCCCCCACACGTTGTCGCCGCAGCCCGACAGCGCGACGCCCGCGTGGGTCACGGCCAGGTTGTCGTAGCTGTTGGCGACGTAGTAGCTCGGCAGCAGGGCGTCGGTCGGCAGCTGCACCACCTCGCCGCTGCCGAGGCCCACGATGATCCACGCGTCGGAGGCCAGCTGCAGCGCGTCGATGCTCGCGGTGGCCAGCTTGTAGTAGGCGTCCGTCGGGGTGCCGATGGCGGCGCTCCCGGTCCCGCTCGACCCGGCCGGGCGCTTGAGCACGAGGGTGAGGGCCTCGCCGACGATGAGATCCATGTCGCAGTAGACCTCGAGCGCCGCGATCGCGCCGGCGTCGCCGTCGGGATCGACGTCGTAGAGGCCGGAGGTCGCGGCCGGGTTCCGCTCGAGCACCTCGGTGCAGGACGCCGGCAGGTTGGCGAGCGTCCGGGTCAGCCCCGTCGCCGAGGCGTAGACGGCGTCGAAGGCCGTCGGCGTCGGCGAGGCCGCGACGTACTCGGTCGTCACGCCGCTGCCGGCGCCGTTCACCGGGTTGTGGCCGCACTGCATGACGCCGCCGCCGTCCGCGGTCAGCGTCACGTCGTAGGCGATGACCGGGTAGGTCGTGTTCGCCGGCGGCGCGTTGTTGGCGAGCGGCCCGTCGGAGGCCGTGCCGCGGGTGCGGAGGCGGCAGCCGGCGCCGAGGAGGTCGGTGTCGAGGCCGATGGCGACGTTCCAGTAGCGCTTGCCGGCCGCGTCTCCGCCCGAGGTGAGCGCCTCGGTGCCGGTGAAGACCGCGTACTGGAAGACGACGTCGCCGGGGTTGGGGTCGGGGGACGCGGCGGTGAAGGCGTTGCCCGGCCCGGCGGTCGGGTCGAGCACGATGTCGTCGGTGGCGTCGGCGTTGCAGTCGAGGCCGATGTCGTCGAGGTAGAGGTGGGTCTCCTGGGCGCTCCCGACGCCGCCGGTGCAGGCCAGGGCCAGGACGACGGTGGTGTCGCGGGCGCCCGCCGGGTTGAAGAGGAGATCGATGTTGGCCGTCCCGCCCTGATTGACGCAGTCGAGCTTGGCCGAGCAGAAGATGTCGTCGAGCTCGACGGCGATGTCGAAGAAGCCCTGGTTGGCCTGGCGCGCCACGACGATGTCGAAGACCACGGAGACGTCGGTGTTGGCGACGCAGGTCACGGTCTTCGAGACGGCGCCGGGGTTGTCGTAGCCGCCGAGCGGCGTGGCGCCGTCGTAGAGGTCGAGGATCTCGACGGTGACGGTGTTGTCGTTCGAGTCGGCGTCGCACGGCACCACGTAGGAGATGCTGCCCGAGCCGTCGCCGTAGGCGGTCGAGGTCACCTCGACCTGCGCGACCGTCTCGGCGTCCCCGTTGGTCACCGTCAGGCGATAGCGCGCGTCGGTGATGCCGAGCAGGTTCAACGGCGCCACGTGGACCGCCACGCCGTGATCCGGGGTGGGATCGGGGGACTCGGCGCCACAGCCGAAGGCGAGCGCCGCGCACAGGGACGCGAGAGCGAGATGTCGCATGATGACTACCGTGGAGAAGGCCGGGAAGCCCCGCCACGGTCTCACGCGCTTCGCGCTTCGCGCAACCACCATCGGCGCCGCAATACGCGCGCGCCCACCGACGCCGCGCGCGCCCCGCAGGTCAGCCGGGCGTGAGGACGCCCACCGACTCGAGCAGGATCCGGACGACGTCCTTCTGCATCGCAACGCGGCGCGCCTCCTCGAAGCCGAGCCAGGTCTCGATGCACAGGCCGATGCAGCCGGTCGCCTCGACGATGACCTCGGTCGACGAGGTCGCCACCGGGTAGTAGTGGGGCGCCCACAGCTCGTAGGGGTTCGCCAGCGCCGCGTTCATCGCGGCGACGACGGCGTCGACGATGGGCGGCCGCGGCTCGACGCCGTAGACGACCGTCTGCCCGAAGGACACCGGCACCTCGGGGTGGAAGCGCTTCCAGCTCTCGTGGAGCGTCGCGACCAGCGCCGGCCGCTCGTCGAGCACGAGGTCCATGAAGCGCCGCGCGAGGCGCCGCTCGGGCTCCACCGCCTCGGCGTCGCCGGGGAAGCAGCGGTTGAGATCGAGCCCGCCGGGCGCCGTCCGCTGCCGCGCGCGGTAGGCCGGGGCGTTCATCACCGGGATGACGATGAGCCGCCCGGCGTCCGGCCGGAGCCCCCCCTCGAGCAGCTCGGCGAGCGCGTGCACGCCGGCCACCTCGTCGCCGTGGATGCCCGCCTGGATGATGGCCGTCGGCCCCGGCGCGGCGGCGTCGAAGACGTGGACGGGGACGGTCGGGGTGAGGAAGGTCGTGCCGGTCGGGAGGGGCATCGGCGGCTCCGCGGGGCTGGGCCAGAAAAAGCGAACGGCGCGCAGCCCGAGGCTGCGCGCCGTTCACTGATAGCGCGGTCGCTGTGCCGAGGCTACAGCGAGCTGACGTACTCGGCGAGGTCGACGAGGCGGGTCGCGTAGCCCATCTCGTTGTCGTACCAGCTGAGGATCTTGAGCATCGGGCCGACCTTCATGGTCATCTTGCTGTCGATGACCGAGCTGAAGCGCTGGCCGACGATGTCGGTCGAGACCAGGTCGTCGTTCGAGAACCACATGACGTTCGGGTTCTTCTCGGCGTAGGCGGCCAGGACGGCGTGCGCCTCCTCGATCGACGGCTCCTTGGCGAAGAGCATCGTCAGGTCGGCGATCGAGCCCGTCGGGTTCGGCGTGCGGATCGACATGCCGTCGAGCTTGCCGAGCAGCTCGGGGATGACGAGGCCGACGGCCTTGGCGGCGCCGGTGGTGCTCGGCACCAGGTTCAGGGCGGCGGCGCGGCTCGCGCGGACGTCCTTCTTCACCGGCGAGTCGAGCAGGCTCTGGCTGATGGTGTAGGCGTGGACCGTGTTCAGGACGCCGTTGACGACGCCGAAGGCGTCATGGAGGGCCTTGAGCGGCGGCGCGACGGCGTTGGTCGTGCAGGACGCGTTGGAGATCAGGGTCTCGTTGGCGTCGAGGGTGTCGTGGTTGACGCCCATGACGACCGTCTTGATCCCCTTGTCCTTGGCCGGCGCCGACAGCAGGACCTTCTTGGCGCCGCTGTCGAAGTGCGGCTGGGCCTTCTCGCGGGTCAGGAACACGCCCGTGCACTCGAGCACGATGTCGACGCCCTGCTCGCCCCACTTGCAGGCCATCGGGTCGCGGTGCTCGGTCATCGCGATGGCCTTGCCATCGACGTAGACGACGTCGCCCTCGAGGTGGACGTCGCGGTTGAAGCGGCCCTGCACCGAGTCGTTCTTGAAGAGGTAGGTGAGCGCAGCGTTGTCGGCGAGGTCGTTGATGGCGACCAGCTCGAGATCGTTACGATCGAGCACAGTGCGAGCAGCCAGACGACCGATGCGGCCGAAGCCGTTGATGGCGATGCGGATCTTGGACATGAGCTCCCCCGGTGTGACCAGGTCGTTGAACGGCCGGACTCTCGTCCGTCTGACTGGCCTTGGCAAGTCTCGAGCAGCGGCGCACAGGGCCTCGGCGCGCCGCGGCGGCCTATCAGGCGGCCCGCGTGACTCACCCAAGGGTCACGAACCCCTCCCACGGGGACCCGGTTGACGATCCAAGATCACGCATGCTCGGATCGCGAGCCGCACCGTGGCCGATATCGCGGTGTTCCACCCACGTCCTTGTTGACGCGGGGGATGCGACCCTGTATGTGGTCGCCCCAATTCCGGGGGAGCCTGGCTCTCCTCGCCCCGCAACCAAGCACGCGGGGCCGACCGCGCGAGCCGTGTCACGCTCGCTCGGCGTGCTTCACCGGAGGCGCCCGACCACGGGTCTCGGCGATCCGGCGCCTCCCTTCAGCCTGCAGAGCACAAGATGGCCTTCGAACTCGAGAAAGTCCGGAACATCGGCATCAGTGCCCACATCGACAGCGGCAAGACGACGCTGACCGAGCGGATCCTCTTCTACACCAACCGGATCCACGCGATTCACGACGTCCGCGGCAAGGATGGCGTGGGCGCGAAGATGGACTCGATGGAGCTCGAGCGCGAGCGCGGCATCACGATTCAGTCGGCCGCGACGCAGGCCGACTGGAAGGGCCATCACGTCAACATCATCGACACCCCCGGCCACGTCGACTTCACGGTCGAGGTGGAGCGCGCCCTGCGCGTGCTCGACGGCGCGGTGCTGGTGCTGTGCGGCGTCGCCGGCGTGCAGTCGCAGTCGATCACGGTCGACCGCCAGATGCGCCGCTACAACGTCCCGCGCATCGCCTTCGTCAACAAGCTCGACCGCTCCGGGGCGAACCCCTGGAACGTCACCAACGCGCTGCGCGAGAAGCTCGGCCTCAACGCGGTGATGATCCAGATCCCGATCGGCGCCGAGGACCGGCTCCAGGGCGTGGTCGACCTCGTCACCATGAAGGCCATCTACTTCGACGGCCCCAACGGTGAGCAGCTCCGCTACGAGGACGTCCCGGCGGACCTGGCCGACAAGGCCCACGAGCAGCGCGAGGAGATGCTGGACGCCGCCAGCATGTTCTCCGACGAGCTCATGGAGGCGATGCTCGAGGACGCCGTCACGGAGGAGATGATCCACGTGGCGATCCGCAAGGGCGTCCTCCTGCGCGAGCTGGTGCCGGTCATGATGGGCTCGGCCTACAAGAACAAGGGCATCCAGCCCCTGCTCGACGCCGTGAACATGTACCTGCCCGAGCCCCGCGACGTTCAGAACGACGCGCTCGACATGACCAAGGGGGGCGAGGCCTTCCCGGTCGACGTCAACCCCGACGCCCCGACGATCGTCCTCGCGTTCAAGCTCGAGGACGGCCGCTACGGGCAGCTCACCTACATCCGCATCTACCAGGGCAAGCTGGCGAAGGGTGACACCATCGTCAACATGCGCACGGGCAAGAAGGTGAAGGTCGGCCGCCTCGTCCGGATGCACTCCGACGAGATGGAGGACATCAGCAAGGCGTTCGCCGGCGACATCGTCGCGCTCTTCGGCGTCGACTGCGCCTCCGGCGACACCTTCACCGACGGCACCATCGAGGCCACGATGACCTCGATGTTCGTGCCCGAGCCCGTCATCAAGATGTCGATCGCCCCGAAGGACTCGAAGTCCCAGGCGAACCTCTCGAAGGCGCTCAACCGCTTCTCGAAGGAGGATCCGACCTTCCGGACCTACCTCGACAAGGAGTCCAACGAGACGATCATCTGCGGCATGGGTGAGCTCCACCTCGACGTCTACGTCGAGCGGATGCGCCGCGAGTACGGCTGCCAGGTCGAGGTCGGGCGCCCGCAGGTGGCCTACCGCGAGACCATCACGAAGCGGACCGAGTACAACTACATCCACAAGAAGCAGACCGGCGGCTCCGGCCAGTACGGTAAGGTTCTCGGCTACATCGAGCCGGCGGATGAGGAGAAGGAGTTCGACTTCGATTGGCTCGTGACCGGCGGTAACATCCCGACCGAGTTCAAGGGCGCCATCGAGAAGGGCTTCCAGCAGTCGATGGACAAGGGGCGCCTCATCGGCTTCCCCGTGACCCACGTCCGCTTCGTGGTCGAGGACGGCGCGTCCCACGCGGTCGACTCCTCCGACATGGCCTTCATCGCGGCCGCCAAGGGCGCGTTCCGCCAGGCCTACCCGAAGGCCGGCCCGGTCATCCTCGAGCCGATCATGAAGCTGGCCGTCGAGGGCCCGTCGCAGCACTCGGGCGCGATCATGCGCACGATCAACCAGCGCCGCGGCATGATCATCGGCTCGCAGGAGGACGACGTCTTCGCGCGCATCGAGGCCGAGGTCCCGCTCTCCGAGATGTTCGGCTACTCGACGGTGCTGCGCTCGGCGACCCAGGGCACCTGCGAGTTCACGATGGAGTTCTCGAAGTACGCCCCGGTGCCGAACGACGTCGGCAAGCAGCTCCGCGAGGAGTTCGCCTCCCGCCTCGTCCTCGACGACGAGGATTGATGCCTCGAACCCACGGCCGCCGATTCGGCGGCCGTGGGTTTGTCCTTGGGCCCCACGTTCCGTAGCATGCTCCGTGGACGACGCGCGCGGCTGACGCACCGCGCGCTGACCGGGAGGAGTAGCCATGGACATCGAGGTCCAGATCAGTCGCAACGGCTCGATCTACGGCGACGACACGTTCGAGAACGCGTCGCAGCAGGCCACGTGCGACCTGTGCGGCGACACGCTCGACGCGGTGGCCTCCATCGCCCAGGACGGTCGCGGCGGGCCGTATGCCTGCGCCTCGTGCCTGCGTGACCGCCTCGAGGCGATGAGCGTCGCGAAGTGGCGCTTCCGCGCCGCACACAAGGTGGGCCTGCCGTGGGGGAAGCTCACGGGCTGAGCGCGCCCGCTTGGTGCATATCCCGCTTGCCTCTTTGCAAGCGCATCCCGGTGGGCTAGCGTGAGGGGTCTCGTGGACCTTCGCACTTGCGAAAAGCGTCATGGAGTCCACTCCCCTACCCACCTCCGATCGCTTCCAGATCCGACGCCAGCTCGGCGCGGGATCGATGGGCGTGGTGTACGAGGCGTTCGACCGGAAGCTCGGGACGCGGGTCGCGCTGAAGTCGCTCCGCAACGTCGATCCCCACGCGGTCTTCCGCTTCAAGAAGGAGTTCCGGGCGCTGCAGGACCTGCAGCACCCGAACCTCGTCAACCTCGGCGAGCTCGTCGAGGCCGACGGCCACTGGTTCTTCACGATGGAGCTGATCGACGGGACGGACCTGAAGACGTGGGTCCGCGGGCCCACACCGGGCGCCGGCCCGGAGGCCGTGACCGTGGTCGCGCGGCGCGGCGCGCGGCGGGCGAAGCTCGAGTCCGAGGCGCTCGTCGCGGCGCCGATCGCCCCCGCGTCCACGGGAGACCGCGGCTACGACGAGCGGCGCCTCCGCGAGACGCTGCGGCAGCTGACCGCGGGCCTCCACGCGCTGCACGCCGCGGGCAAGATCCACCGGGACATCAAGCCGTCCAACGTGCTCGTCGCCAACGACGGCCGCGTCGTGCTCGTCGACTTCGGGCTCATCGCCGACGCGTCGCTCCCGAACGACGCCCCCGACGACGCGATCGTCGGCACCATCGGCTACATGTCGCCAGAGCAGGCGGCGAGCGCCGCCGTCGAGGCGCCGAGCGACTGGTACGGGGTCGGCTGCGTCCTCTACGAGCTCCTCACCGGGCGGCTCCCCCACGAGGGCACGCCGCTCCAGGTGCTCCTCGACAAGCAGCGGACCGAGCCCGAGCCGGTGGGGCAGATCGTCTCGGACCTCCCGAGCGATCTCGAGGCGCTGTGCATGGCGCTGCTCCAGTTCGAGCCGTGCGAGCGCCCGGACGCCGCGGAGGTGATGGCGCTGCTCGGCACCCCGGACGCCGACGCCCGCTACGACCTCGGGCTGACCTCGACCTCGCGCTCGGGCCCGTTCCTCGGCCGCGACGCCGAGCTCACCGCGCTGCGGACGGCCTTCGAGGACAGCCGCCACGCCGGCCCGGTCACGGTCTTCGTTCGCGGCGAGTCCGGGCTCGGCAAGAGCGAGCTGGCCCACCAGTTCGCCGCGCAGGTCGACGCGACCGCCGACGCGGTCGTCCTCGTCGGCCGCTGCTACGAGCGCGAGTCGGTGCCCTACAAGGCCTTCGACGGCGTCGTCGACGCCCTCACCAACCACCTCCACCAGCTCGACACGCGCGAGATCGCGCCGCTGGTCACCGGGCACGTGGCGGCCATCCCGCGCGTCTTCCCGGTGCTCGCGCGCGTCGACGCCGTCGCGCGCGCCCACGCCTCCGCGGCCGAGGCCCGCGACCCCCTCGAGCTGCGAAACCGCGTCTTCGAGGGGCTCCGCATCCTCCTGCGCAAGGTGGCGGCGCGGGCGCCGCTGGTGATCCTGATCGACGACCTCCAGTGGGCCGACGCCGACAGCCTGCTCCTCCTCCGCGAGCTCCTGCGCGCGCCGGACGCGCCCCCCGTCCTGCTCGTCGTGACCACCCGGACCGAGGCGGAGGCGGCCGCCGAGGATCTCCCCGGGGACGTCCGCGAGCTGGTCCTCGGCCCGCTGCCGCCGGAGGTGGCCCAGCGGCTGGCGCTCGCGCTGCTCGGGCGCGCGGGGACCGAGTCCCCGAACCTCGCCGCCGCCATCGCCGCCGAGGGTGAGGGGCACCCGCTCTACATCGACGCGCTCGTGCGCCACGCCGCGCTCGGCGGCGCGCGCCAGAAGGGGCGCATCCGCCTCCACGACGCCATCTGGGCGCGCGTGATGGACCTCGGCCCGGAGGCACGGGAGCTGCTCGAGGTCGTCTGCGCGACGACCGCGCCGCTGCCCGCCGAGGTCATCGCCGGCGCCAGCGCCATCGCCCCGTCCCTCTTCTCGCGCGCGCTCGGGGCGCTGCGGGTGTCCCACTTCGTGCGCGGCAGCCGGCGCGGCGCCGACGCCATCGAGCCCTACCACGACCGCGTGCGCGCCGCGGTGGTCGAGCGGCTCTCGCCGGAGGTCTCGGTCGCGCGCCACCGGAGCCTCATCGCCGCGATCCGGGCCCACCACCTCGGGCACGAGCAGCCCGAGCTCCTCATCGACCACCTCGTCGCCTGCGGCGAGGACGCGGAGGCCGCGCGCCACTGCGAGGCTGCCGCCGTGCGCGCCGCCAACGCGCTGGCCTTCGATCGCGCGGCCGCCCTCTACGAGCAGGCGCTCGCCCTCGCCTCCCACCCGCCCGAGCGCGAGCGCGAGCTCGTGATCGCCCGGGCCCGCGCGCTCTTCTTCGCCGGGCGCCTCCCCGAGGCGGCCGAGCGCTTCCTCGTCGCCGCCCAGGGCGCCCCGCGCGAGGTCCGCCTCGAGTGCCAGCAGCAGGCGGCCGCGGGCTTCCTGACCGCCGGCCGCATCGAGCCCGGGCTCGAGGTCCTCGAGCAGGTGCGGACCGAGGTCGGGATCCCCTTCCCCCACACCAACGTCGGCGCCCTCGCCTCGCTGCTCTGGGTCCGCGGCCGCCTCCGCCTCCGCGGGCTCCAGTGGAAGGAGCGGCACGTCAGCCAGATCGACCCCGAGGACCTGACGCGCTGGGACGTCTACCGCGGGACCGCGCTCAGCCTCGCCATCGTCGACAACGTCCGCGCCCAGACCTTCCAGTCGCGCGGGCTCCTGCTGGCCCTCCAGATGGGCGAGCGCGAGCGCGCGCTCAAGAGCCTCCTCTACGAGGCCTCCTTCATCTGCTCCTTCGGCGGCCGCTGGCTCCGCCGCGCCGCCGCCATCCTCGACGACGTCGCCCCCCTCGCCGAGAGCAGCGGCGACCCGCTCCTGCACGCGCTCGTCCACACCGGCCGCGGCATCTCCCACTACTTCTCGAGCCGCTTCCCGAGCGCCGCCCGCGACCTCGCGACCGCCGAGCAGCTCCTCGTCAGCGAGACCGTCGGCGAGTGGGGCGAGCTGAACGTGGTGCGGACCATCCGCCTCCTCGCGCTCCTGCGCTCGGGGGCCTATGGCGCGCTCGGGCAGCAGCTGCGCCAGCACATCAACGACGCCGAGCGGCGCGGCGACACCTACATGGTGACGTCGCTCGGCCGCGCCGGCGCGCAGGTCTGGCTCGCCGAGGGGACGCCCGACGAGGCCCAGGCGCGCCTCGACTCCGTGCGCTGGATGCCGGCCGCCGGGACCTACCACATCCAGCACTACTGGAAGACCATCGCGCTCGGCGAGATCGCGCTCTACCGGGGCGAGGTCCCGGCGAGCCTGGAGATGCTCCGCAAGCGCTTCGCCGACCTGTGGCGCTCGATGGTGCCGGGCGCGGTCCAGATGGCCAAGCAGGAGGCGCACTGGCTGACCGCGCGCCTCGAGCTGACGGCCTCCCGCGAGCTGAAGCAGCCGCGGCGGCTCGGCCACGTCAAGAAGCACCTCGCGCGCGTGCGCCGCGAGGCCACCGGCTTCGGCGACGTCTGGGCCGACCTGCTCGACGCCGGGCTCCACGCGACCGAGGGCGACGCCGAGGGGGCGGTCGCGCTGCTCCGGCGCATGATCCCGAAGGCCGAGGAGTACGACATCCGCCACTGCGCGGGCTTCGGAAGGATGCGCCTCGCGGACCTCGTCGGCGGCAGCGAGGCCGACGCGCTCCGCGAGCAGGCCAAGGCCTTCGTCGCCGCCGAGCGGATCCGCGACGTCGAGCGCATGATCGCGGTCTTCGCGCCGGGGTTCTGAGCGGGCGCGCCCGCCCCTCGCGTCACGGCGAGTGGGCGAGCACGGACCGGGAGGCGAGCGCGGCCAGCGCCATGACGGTCCACTGCGGGTTCACCACGGTCGAGCACGGGAAGAGCGAGGCGTCCGCGACGTAGACGTTGTCGTAGCCGCGCACGCGGAAGGTCGGGTCGACGACGCCGGGGTGGCCGTCCGGGGCCATGACGTTGCCGCCGAAGGGGTGCGAGGTGAACATGCGGAAGTCCTGCATCCGGAACGGGAAGCTCCGGAGCGCGGCCGCGAGGTTCGCCGCGTCCTTCTGGGCGTCGATGGCGATCCCGGGGAGCGACGACAGGTAGACCGTCTGGGCGCCCGAGTGGCGGGCGAGCTCGACGAGGCTCGCCAGCGCGTCGCCGACGCGGCGCTGGTCGAGGCGGCCGAGGGACCAGGTGACGGCGCGCCCGTTGAGCATGTCGGCCTTGAGCCGGACGACGCCGCGCGGCTCGGAGCCGACGAGCGCCGACAGGTTGAGCATGTGGCGGTAGCGCGTCATCCCGCGCGCGTGGTCGTCGAAGAAGTACGGCAGCTCCATCGCGGCGGCGGCGGGCGGGTTGGCGAAGGTCTCGAAGGCGGTGTAGCCGCCGTCGGTCGCGGCGTAGGCGATCTGGAGGCCGTCGACCGCGTCGAGGGGATCGGGGTAGACGGCGGTCAGCGGCAGCGCGAAGTTGCAGCTCAGGAAGCGGCCGACGTCGCCGCCGACGTCGCTCCGCATGAGGAAGTGGCTCGAGGCGATGGTGCCCGCGGCGACGATGACGGCCTTGGCGACGGTGACGTCGTGGAGCGCGCCGTCGGTCCGGCGCAGGGTGACGCGGGTGGCCCGGCCCGGCTCGCGCGGGTCGGTGTGGAAGCGGACGGCGCTCGTCTCGCTGACCACCTGCGCGCCGAGGCCCTCGGCCCACGGGATGTAGGTCTCGAGCATCGAGCGCTTGCGGAGGTGGTGGTTGCCGAAGGCGCCGAGCCCGGTGCCGAGGGGCGCGCGGAAGTTGGCGTGGGCGGTGAACGGCGTGATGTGGGGCCGCCGCTCCTCCTCGGGGACGCCGGCGTTGAAGGCGTCGACGGCGGCGTTGTAGCCGCTGACGCCGGCCTGGAAGCGCGCCTCGACGCGGGTGTTCATGGCGGCGAGGCCGAGGCGCCCGTCGGCGAGCCCGTCGGGGTCGTCCGCGCCGAGCGCGACGATCTCGAGGTCGCGCCCGATCTGCCGGTACTCCTCCCAGAGCGCGGCGCCGTCGACGCCGGCGGCCTCGAAGCGCTGCTGCACGTGCGGCTGGAGGGTGCAGCAGACGCCGTTGTTGATGACGGTGCTGCCGCCGACGCACTCCCCCTGCATGAAGAGGAGGTCCATCTTGCGGCTCTGCTGGATGCCGCTGTCCTTGTAGAGGCGGCCGACCATCTCCATCTCGCGGTCGGTCATGTCCTGGAGCGGCGAGAGGCGCTCGCCGCGCTCGACCACGAGCACGCGGGCCCGGCCCCCGGTCGCCTGGGCGAGGCGGTAGGCCATCACCGCGCCGCCGGCGCCGGAGCCGACGACGAGGTAGTCGACCTCGCGCGGGAGGGCGGGGTCCCCGAGCGGGGTGAGGACGCGCGGGGCGATGAGGCGCGGGGCGTCGGGCGGCGACGGGCGGCGGTAGTTCCGCGCGTCGTCGGGGCCGGTCGGGAGCGGGGCGGCGGCCATGCGCGGCGGGCGGCCGTCGACGTGGTCGGCCTGGAGGCGCTCGCGCGCGTCGGGGGGGACGTAGCCGGTCTCGGCCCAGCTCTGGCGCAGCTCGTAGTGCCCCATCGTGACGAGGGTGTGGACGCCCATGCCGAGGGTCATGGTGAGCTCGGCGAGCTCGGGGAGGAAGGCGCGCATCCGCTCGTCGGGCGGGCGCAGGACGTGACGACGGAGGAAGTAGCGGCGCTCGTCGCGGCTCATGACCGACAGCGGCGGGCGGAGCCACAGGAGCGGCAGCGCCGCGTCGAGGAGGGCGAAGGGAGCGTTGAGGAGGCCGCGCTTGCGGCCGCGCATGTCACCGAGGTAGCGGTCGACGGCGCGCAGGGCGGCGGCGTGGTCCTCGTGCGGGGCCGGCGCGTCACGGGGCACCGGCGGGAGCGGCGCGCGGGACTCCTGGGCGTCGGCGGGCGGGACGCGGACGGAGACGGCGCCGTAGAAGGCGTCGTGGAGGGACATGACGCAGCGCGCGGCGGTCGGCCCGAGCGAGGTGATGGTGTACTCGACCGTCCACAGGAGCTTGTGGGTGACGAAGACGAGCGTGAGCATCAGCACGTTCGCCATCACCAGCAGCATGAAGTACCAGTCGACGGCGACGGTGGTGGTGCGCGCGGGGTCGGGCATCGGGACGATGAGGCCGGCGGCCGGGGCGGCCGCGGCGAGCGCGAGGCCGTCGCCGGGGACGGGGACGGCGACCGAGCCGAAGGCGTCGCCGACGATGAGGAAGCCCGCGCCGAGCAGGACCGCGACGAAGCCGGACATGGTGATGATGCCCATGAGCTTCTCGCGCAGGGCCTCGCGGGTGGCGAGCATGAACGCGAGGGTGGCGAGGGTCGCGTACTTCGTGAGCGAGTTCGAGACCTGGGGCCCGGGGGAGCCGTAGACGGCGCCGAAGCCCGAGTCGGGCGCCATGAAGGCGTGGGAGGCGAAGACGAGCAGGAAGCCGGCGACGAAGAAGGCGCCGAGGAAGTAGAAGGTCATCCGCGCCAAGCGCTGGGGGACCGAGTAGAAGGCCGGGAAGTCCGGGGGCTTGCGGTAGTCGCCGGCGTGGTCGCGCGCGGTGTAGAGGACGACGGCGAAGAAGGCGACGAAGACGCCGTCGACGGCGGCGCTCATCAGCAGGAAGTCGCGCCACGGGTCGCCGGGGCTCGCCCCGTAGAGGGCGAGGGAGGCGACGGTCGAGACGCTGTGGCCGACGATGAGGACGAGGGCCGTGTGGAAGCGGAGCCGCGCGTTGTAGGCCGCGGCGAACAGCAGCGCGACCATGATGGAGAGCTTGATGAAGGTGTTGATGGCCATCGCGGGGTTGATGAAGGTCTGACCCAGGACGTCGTCGACGGCCGCGCCCCAGCCCTCGTGGCCGACGAGGGCGACGCTGATGAAGACGAGGTAGGCGAGGTAGAGCCCGCCGATGAGCATGAGCCCGTAGAAGATGGCGCCGCGGCGCGGGCGCGGGATCGCGCGCTCGAGCCAGCGGGTCTGGAAGAGCGCGTCGTAGTCGCGCTGGGTGACCGGGGCGGCGGTCGTCGGGGCGCGCTCGAGCGGGTGCGGGGCGACCTCGTCGTCCGCGGCGGCGGCGTCGCGGCGGCCGAGGACCCAGCTCGCGGCGATGCGGCTGAGCCACAGGGCGAGGGGACCGGCGACGAAGCCGTCGACCGTCCACGAGACGAGGAAGGTCAGCGGTCGGGGCATGTCGACCATGAACCCCTGGTAGACCCACGGGCGGGCAAACTCCGGGTGTCGGAGCTGGTAGGCCTCGACGACGAGCTCGAGGAGGAGCCCGGGGACCACCCAGAGGGCGAGGTGCAGAAACGAGCTCGACTTCCGGAGCAGGACGACGAGCGGCGCGAGGTAGAAGACCCCGAAGCCCAGCTCGATGAGCATGTACCAGTCGTGGGTGAGGCGCGCCGCCTCGACGCCCCAGAAGACGATGGGCAGGAAGACGGCGAGGACGAGGCCGACGACGCCCACGTGGAAGACGACGCGCTCGGGCAGCCGGTCGAGGGGGTCGACGCGGTCGAACCGGTCGTATCCACGGCGGTAGAAGAGCGGCGGCAGCATGCGCACCTCGCACCAGGTGGGCTCCGGCCGTGCTCCGCGCGCAACGTTTGTCACGAGACATTTCGCCGAGGCGCGCGGCCTGGCCGAGGAGGGTCCCTCTCAATATCTCCCGGCGGGAAGCGAGGCGCCACCCGCGCCGCGGCAATTCCAGTCGGCCCGGCACGCAGCGGCGCGGCGACCGGCCGCTGCGCGTTCACGCCGCAATGCAGTACAACTGCGAACGGAGGCGCCGAGGGGCGAGGCGCGATTCAGGAGTGTGGATGCTGCGGTGCACCAAGGCGGACCGGGAGACGCGCGAAGGCGCGCCCAACGGCGTCGGCGAGCGCGACGACGAGCGTGTCGTGGTCGGGCGGGGTGACGCCGAGGGACGCGATCGAGCCCATGACGTCCGGGGTGAGCCCGCACGGCTGGATGCGGCGGAACTCGTCGAGGTCCGGGGCGACGTTCAGCGCGAAGCCGTGGCTGGTGACCCACTGCGAGACGGCGACGCCGATGGAGGCGAGCTTCTTGCCGCGACACCAGACGCCGGTGTGGGGCGGGTGGCGCTCGGCGGGCAGGCCGAGGTCGACGAGCACGTCGATGAGGGCCTGCTCGAGCTGGCGCAGGACGCGGTGGACGTCGCGCTCGTGGGGCGCGAGGAGGAAGATGGGGTAGCCGACGAGCTGTCCGGGGCCGTGCCAGGTGACGTCGCCGCCACGCTCGACCTCGACGACCGGGGTGTCGCCGGGGGCGAGGACGTGATCGCGGCTGGTGCGGCGGCGGCCCAGGGTGATCACCGGCGGGTGCTCGACGAGGAGCAGGGTGTCGGGGACGTCGCCGGCCGCGCGGGCGGCCGCGAGCTGGCGCTGGAGCGCGAGGGTGTCGGCGTAGTCGCGGGTGCCGAGGTCGCGCACGACGAATTGGGGGATTTCCTTCACGGGGCGTGGACGTTACTGAAGCCTTCCGCCTGGCGTCCACCGAGGAGTCGCGCCGCATGAGCCTGAATCGTCTCGCCGTCGCCGCGCTGCTGCTCCTCGTGGTCACCGTCCCGGGCGCCGGGCGCGCGTGGGCGACCCCGGACGGCGCGCCGGCGAAGGTCGAGGACGCCGATGCCCTGCCGCTGGCCGAGTGGCCGGTGGATCCCGAGCGCTACGGGCCGTTCCGGCTGAAGAGCGGGGTGGTCCTGCCCTACCCGCTCGACCACGTGTTCCGCGGGTTCGCGGACTGCCGGCGGGGGCGCCACCACCACAAGGCGCTCGACATCGGCGGGCTCGGGCCGAGCTGGGGACTCGGGACGCCGGTCGTGTCGATGGCGCGGGCGAAGGTGACCCGCATGGGGGCGCCGGAGGACGAGCCGGAGCGCTGGGGCACGCGGCTCACGAAGGACGAGACGGTGTTTCGGGGGAACCGGTGGCTGCCGACGTCGGCGGAGCTGCCGGTCTACGGCCGCGTGTGGTTCTTCACCGAGGACTATGGCCGGTCGCGGACCGGGGTGTTCGTGTCGACGCGGGTGCTCGAGGGGCGGCTCAAGGGCCACACCATCACGTACATGCACCTCGGCGCGGTGCACCCGGCGTTGAAGGTCGGGGACATCGTGGAGGCGGGCCAGGAGATCGGCGTGATGGGTGGGACGGCGGTGATGGAGTCCGCGCCGCACGTCCACGTCCAGATCAAGAACGCGCGGGACCGGCTGCTGGACGTGGGCCCCATCCTGGGGGTCGGGCCGACGGCCGTGCAGTGCCGGCGCGGCAAGCAGGGGGAGCAGGCGCAGCGCGCGCGCTACTCGCGGAACGCCGTGAAGCTGATGGCGGAGCTGCGGCGCGAGGCGGAGCGGACGGCGACGCGGGCGACGGCGGCGGCCACCTGTGGCCCGTGGTCCTACGAGGGGACCTTCGCGTCGGGGGACGGCGTGATTCGCCACCGGGTCGTGCTGCCGCCGGCGGAGGGGCCGGCGACGGTGACCGTCGAGGTGCTCGAGGGGAAGTGGCAGGCGAAGCTGCAGCTCCACGACCGCTACGGGGCGGTGCTGTGGGACGGTCGCAAGGCGGAGAAGGCCGACGTGCGCCGCTTCCGGATGCGCGACAGCGAGACGGGGCAGCGGCGCAAGAAGCCGGCGGCGCTGACCTTCGAGCCGCGCGAGCCGGCCGAGCTCGCGGCGGTCGTGACCTCGTGGGGCAAGAAGGCGCCGCCGGCGGGCGCGCGCTACCGCGTCACGGTCACGCGGCCGTGTCCGGAGCCCTGACCGGGGCGGACGGCAGCACCGTCTGGAGCATCAGCGCGGCGACGATGACGGCGCCGCAGCCGATGACGTTGAACCAGAGGTAGCCGATGTCGGTGAAGGCGAAGCAGGCGACGACGAGCGCCTCGCCGGCGACGGCCGCCCAGAAGACCGCGGTCCCGCCCACGCGCTTGAAGAAGAAGGCGACCAGGAAGATCCCGAGCACGGTCCCGTAGAAGAGCGAGCCGAGGATGTTCACGGCCTGGATGAGGTTGTCGAGGAGCGAGGCGAAGGTCGCGAAGGCGACAGCGATGACGCCCCACCCCACCGTGAAGAGCTTGGAGGCGAGGAGCGTGCGCGAGTCGGGCGCGTCGGGCCGGATGACGCGCCGGTAGTAGTCGACGGTCGTCGTCGAGCCGAGGGCGGACAGCTCGCTGGCGATGGACGACATCGCGGCCGAGAGGATGACGGCCACGAGGAGCCCGAGGAGCCCGGCGGGGAGGTTCTGCAGGGCGAAGCTCAAGAAGATGTAGTCGGAGTCCTTGGTCTCGGCCTTGGGGACGGCGGCGACGATGGCGGCCTTCGCCTCCTCGCGGGTCGCGTCCATGATGCCCTGGGCCGTGGCGAGGCGGTCCCGGGCCGCGGCCTCGGCGGCGGCGTCCTGGGCGTCGCGGGCGTCGACGAAGGCGCGGGCGGCGTCGGCGCGTGCGGCGACGGCCTCGTCCCAGCGGGCCTCGATGAGGGCGATCTTGGGGCCGTCGGCGGAGGCGCGGGCGGCCTCGAGGGTCGGCTGGTTCCAGAAGACCGGCGGCGCCACGAAGATGTGGAAGACGAAGACCATGACGCCGAGGAAGAGGATCCCGGCCTGCATGGGGATCTTGAACATCCCGTTGAAGAGCAGGCCGAGGCGGCTCTCGGTGACCGAGCGGCCGTTGATGTAGCGGCCGACCTGGGACTGGTCGGTGCCGAAGTAGGCGAGCGCGAGGAAGAAGCCGCCGGTCAGCCCCGACCACAGGTTGTAGCGGTCGGACAGCGCGAAGGAGGCGTCGACGGCGTTGACGCGCCCGAGGGCGCCGGCGAGGGAGAAGGCGTCGCCCACGCCGACGTCGTCGGGGAGCTTGCCGCAGGCGACGAAGCCGGTGGCGACGAGGCCGGCGAGGACGACGACCATCTGCTGCTTCTGGGTCTGGGAGACGGCCTTGGAGCCGCCGGCGACGGTGTAGAGGACGACCGCGGCGCCGATGCCGATGTTGGTCCAGTAGAGCGGCCAGCCGAGGATGGAGGAGAGCAGAATGGCCGGGGCGTAGATGGTGATGCCGGCGGCGAGCCCGCGCGAGACGAGGAAGAGGCTGGCGCCGAGGAGGCGCGTCTTCAGGTCGAAGCGGCGCTCGAGGTACTCGTAGGCGGTGTAGACCCGCATCCGGTAGTAGATGGGGACGAAGACGCCGGCCACGACGACCATGGCCAGGGGCAGCCCGAAGTAGAACTGCACGAAGCGCATCCCGTCTTCGTAGCCCTGCCCCGGCACCGACAGGAAGGTCACGGCGCTGGCCTGGGTCGCCATGACGCTGAGCCCGATGGTCGGCCAGCGGAGCGAGTTCCCGCCACGGAGATAGCCTTCCATCGTGTGGGCGCCGCGGTAGCGGAAGATGCCCCACACGACGATGAACGCCGTGGTCACGAAGAGGACGGTCCAGTCGAGGGGCGTCATCGGGCGCTCACGGGGACAGGGCCGCGGTCAGGAGCGCGAGGAAGCCGATGACGACCGCCTGCGCGATGATGAGGGCGAGGTAGACGTTGCGCCAGCGCCCGAGGAACGGCGGCGGGCCGTCGTCCGGCGGCGAGCGGTCCTCGCCGGCGCGCGGCGCGGGAGCGTCGTTCATCGGGCACCGCCGAGGGCGAGGAGGTTGGCGAGGAGGCGATAGGCCCCGGGGACGCCGGCCGGCAGCTGGCGGAAGAACGAGAGCCCGGTGTAGACGAAGGCGCCCTTGCCGTGGCGCGCGACGAGGACGGCGCCGGCGAGCGGCTCCTCGCCCGCGTCGTGGGCGGTCAGGACGGCCTGGTAGCGCGGGTCCCAGGTGTCGGCGAAGTAGAGGCCGCGCTCCTGCACCCAGCCGTCGAAGTCGGCGGCGCCGATGCGGTTCGGCACGGTCAGGGCGCGCGCCTTCGGGTCGACCGGGGTCATGGCGGCGGACTCGTCGGTGACGCGGCCGTTGTCGATGGTGAAGGGGTACGGGCCGACCGGGACGTCGCCGAGGGGGCGCCGCTTGGTCGAGGTCACATACTGGACGACGTAGGTCCCGCCTCGCTCGACGTAGTCCATGAGACGCGGGTGCAGGTCGCCGAGGGTCGCGTCGACGTTGTAGGCGCGGATGCCGGCGACGATGGCGTCGAAGCGGTGGAGGTCGGCGGTCGCGAGCGCCTCGCGGTCGAGCAGCGTCACGTCGTAGCCGACCTGGCGGAGGGCGTCGGCGACGCCGTCCCCGGCGCCGGGGAGGTAGCCGACGCGGCGCCCGCCGGTCTTCAGGGCGAAGGGGACGGCGCGGACGGTGGCCGGCGAGAGCACGGTCCGGGCGGGGATGTGCAGGTGGTCGATGGCGTCCCGGCGGAGCGCGACGGTCGTTCCGTCGGTCAGGCGGGCGGACACCTCGAGGGTGCTGGGCGTGGTCGCCCCGCGCTGCGGCGTGAGGGTGAAGCTCAGCTCGGTCGCGTCGCCGGCGTGGGCGAGCGTGAAGGGCGCGGACGCGGGGGCGACCGTGTAGCCCTTCGGCGCGGCGATGCTCACGGCGCCCGACGGGCCCTCGGTGTGGGCCATGACGCGGACGCGGAGGGCGCTTGGGGCGCCGTTCGGGAGCATCACGACGTGGGCCGTGGGGGTGACGGTGACCGGCGGGAGCACCTCGGCGGCGCGCAGGCGCTCGCCGTGGACGCGGTCGACGGCGCCATGGCGGACGGGGCGCACGACGGAGAGGCGGGCGCCGGCGATCTCGAGGTCGAAGGTCACGGGCAGGTCGGGCGGCCCGACCGGGCGGATGGCGAGGTCGCGGTCGGCGACCACGAAGCGCCCCGCGGGGCCGCCGGGGGACGCGGGCTCGGGCGGCTGGAGGAGCCAGAACGGGGTCGAGTACGGCGCGTCGGCGGCGAGCGTGAGGGCGTGGGT
>SBGO01000295.1 GCA_006226565.1 Deltaproteobacteria bacterium
CACCGTTGTCGTCGCCGGGCTCGTTCGCGCCGCCGTTGTCGTCGCCGGGCTCGGCCGCGCCACCGTTGTCGTCGCCGGGCTCGTTCGCGCCGCCGTTGTCGTCGCCGGGCTCGGCCGCACCACCGTTGTCGTCGCCGGGCTCGTTCGCGCCACCGTTGTCGTCGCCGGACTCGGCCGCGCCACCGTTGTCGTCGCCGGGCTCGGCCGCACCACCGTTGTCGTCGCCGGGCTCGGCCGCGCCACCGTTGTCGTCGCCGGGCTCGTTGGCGCCGCCGTGGTCGTCGAAGAGGCGCGCGCCGGAGAGGTCGTGGGTACGGCCGAACAGGGTGATCGTCCCGGCCGCGGGGTCGAGGGCGGACGCCGGCACCCACACCTCGATGCGCGAGCGGAGGTCGTCGTCCGACGTGATGCGCAGATCGGTGGCGACGAAGCGATCGACGACCGGCGCCCCGGCCTGCGCGGGCCGGCTCGCCCGCACGACCACCGGCCCGGACGCGCTCCGCTCCTCGAGCGTCGCCCACCACAGCGCCTCGCTGGCGCGCGACTCGTCGGGCGTCCGGAGCCGCGCCGCGGCGGTCCACTCGACCCGCCCCACGTCGGCGATCTCCAGCACCCGGGTGGCGCGGTCGGCCGCGACCACGACCCCCTCGAGATGCTCGTCGTGCCCGAGCTCGGGGGAGGCGTGAAGCTCACGGACGACCCCGTCGCGGAGCTGGAGCTCGACCCGCGTGGGCTCCTCCGCCACCGCCGCGGTCAGCTGCCCCACCGAGACGACCACCGGCGCGGCGCCGGCCCCCGTGTCATCGCAGCCCATGAGCCACGTCCCCGCCACCCCGAGCACACCGACCATCAGAATCTGCGTCACGCCCTTCGTCATCACAGCCTCGCTCTTCTTTCGAGAAAACACCTCACCACACCACGCGGTGACGTATGGCTATGAGTAGCAGCAGATTGCGCTGACGATCCGCGACGCATCCCGTTTCCGTTTGCAGCCAGAAAACAGCTTCCAGAAAACACACGCGAGACGCGGGCTTCCGGTGGAAACGCACCCAGATGTTTTCTCATCCGAAACGAATTCGGCCCCACGGTTGCGTTCATCGCCCCACAAGAAGCGAGTCATGTGTTGAATTGAGGCCATGTCCGTGACCCACTCGACCTGAACGACCGTTTTCGAGGACCGCGTGGACGAGCCCAACACCGCCGCCGAACGCCCCCAGATCACCCGGTACACCGACTACCGGGCCTACCTCCGCGACATGTACGCGTTCCTCAAGGCGACGCGGCCGGGCTTCTCCTACCGCTCGTTCTCGCGCCGCGCCGGCTTCGCGTCGGGGAGCTTCCTGAAGCTCGTCTCGGACGGGCACCGCAACCTGTCGGACGACTCGACGCTGCGCGTCGCCCGCGGGCTCGGCCTCGACGCTCGCGAGGCCGACGTCCTCGAGGCGCTGGTGGCGTTCAACCAGGCCGACACCGACCAGGTCCGCGACCGCCACTACCAGCGGCTCGCGCGGCTGGTCGACCGCGACCCGGTGGCGCGCCTCTCGGCCGATCACTACGCGGCCTACTCGCGGTGGTACCCGTGGATCATCCGCGAGCTCGCGGCCCACGACGACTTCGACGAGGACCCGGTCCGCCTCGGCCGGCGTCTCCGCCCCCGCGTGCGCCCGGCGGCCGTGAGCCGCGCGCTGGAGCTCCTGCAGTCGCTGGGCCTCCTCGTGCGGGACGCGGCGGACCGGCTGCGACCGGCCGAGCGCACTTTGACGACGGGCGCCGAGGTGCGCACCCTCGCCGTCCGGAACTTCCACCGGCGGATGCTCGAGCTCGCGATCGAGGCGCTCGACAAGATCCCGCGGGCCGAGCGCAACATCACCTCGGTCACCGTCACCCTCGACCCCCCTCGCTACCAGCGCGTGCTCGCGCTGCTCGCCCAGCTCCGTCAGGAGATCCTCGCGGTGGAGCGCTCGGACACCCCGAGCGCCCCCGAGGACGGCCCCGCCCAGGTCTACCAGCTGACCCTCTCACTCATCCCGATGACGCAGGAGATCGATCCATGAAGCGCCCTGTCCCCATCCTCATCCTCGGCCTCGCGCTCGCGGGGTGCAGCGGGCTCGAGACCGGAAACGGCCGCGACACCCCCATCCTGGTCGCCGCCTTGACGGCGGGCGACGCCGCCCCCGTCGACCAGCAGGGCACGGTCTTCACCCTCGCGACCGCGCGCGCCGGGGTCGAGCGCATCGACATCGACCTCCCGGACGGCGCGAGCTGCGTCGGCCTCCCGGGGCTGATCGACGGCTCCGGCGGGAGCGACAGCGCGCCGCACACGAGCGTCTGCGCCAACGGCGGCGGGAGCATCCGCCTCAACGGCCCGTGGGTCGTCGACCTGGTCGCGGGCACGGCGGTGCCCGCCATCCCGCAGGTCCACGTCCCGGCCGGCGGCTACGCCCGCGTCGACGTCCGCTTCGCCCCGGTGGATCCCGACGACGGCGGCGTCAGCGCCTCGGACCCGCTCGCGGACCAGACCCTCGTCGCGACCGGCACGGCGCCGCTCGACGGGCAGGCGACGCCCTACGAGCTGGCCCTCGCGTTCCACGAGGACGCGCGCTTCGAGGCCGGCGACGCCATCACGCTGGCGCTCGGGGACACCGCCGACGTCCTGCTCGAGCTCGACCCGAGCGCGTGGTTCGCGGCGCTGCCGCTGGCCGAGTGCGCGGCCGACGGCGACCTCGAGATCGTCGGCGGGGTCCTGATCCTCAGCGACGGGGGCGGCTCGTGCTCCGACGTCGAGGGCGCCATCAAGGACGCCATCAAGGCGTCCGGGGAGCTGCGCCGCGCGCCGTGAGGTGAAGCCGGCCCGCATCGAGCGGGCCGGCGCCCCCCGCTCGGGGAGCGATCGCGCTCCCCGAAGCGGCGCCCCGCGGCGGCGCGCGACGCCGTTTTCCGCGCGGGTGGGTTTACACATCGCGGCGTCCCTCCGGTCTCCTGGTCAGAACGGCCCCCTTTCGGCCACCGACTCAGGAGCTTCCATGCACCGCCGCCTCCGTCCCCTCCCTCCGGGTGCGGATCAGGACCACGACGACGTCGATGGCCGCCCCGCAGGGCGCCTCCCGTGAGTCGCTCCCCCGACCCCGCCGCGCGCCTGACGACTTCCGGCGCTTCGGCTATCGTCCTCGGAGGCCACGCGTGTGGCCCTCCCGACGTCGCGTGGTTCGGGCGGGCCGAGGGGACGAGGGGACGAGTGGCGGAAGGGCTGAACAATCGCGAGATCGCGGACCTCTACGAGCGCTACGGGCACCTCGTGCTCGAGCGCTGCCGCCGCATCCTGCGCGATCCGGGCCTGGCCGACGACGCCGTCCAGAACACCTTCATCAAGCTGATGCAGCACGGCGCGGGCATGCGCACGGCCCAGTCGCCGCTCGGCTACCTCTACCGGACGGCGCACCGCTGCTGCCTCGACCTCGTCTCGAAGCACGCCCGCCGCGTCGAGCGCGTGCTGCCCCCGCCGAGCACGGACCACCCCGATCCGCGCTTCGAGGCCCGAGAGCTCGTCGCCTCCCTCCTCGCGGAGCTGCGGCCCCGCGACCGCGAGATCGCCGTCCGCTTCTTCCTCGAGGGCGCCTCGCAGGGCGAGGTCGCCGACGCGCTGGGGCTGTCCCGGCAGTCGGTCAACAAGCACGTCCAGAAGATCCGCGAGCGCGCCGAGCAGCTGCGCGACGCGCACCACGCCCGTTGAGCGCGGAGGTCCCCATGACCCACGAGCACCCTTCGCCCGACGCCCTCGAGGCCTTCCACGTCGGCGACGAGGCCGACACCTCCATCGCCGCGCACGTGGCGGGCTGCGACGCCTGCCGCGCCTGGGTCGACGGGCTGGCCGAGCGCCGCCGCGCGCTGCTGGAGCGCGAGGCGCCCGACGTCTTCGCGCGCCG
>SBGO01000196.1 GCA_006226565.1 Deltaproteobacteria bacterium
GGGCTACGCGCGGGCGCTCTACGCCGCCCTGCGACAGGCCGACCGCGCCGGGATCCAGCGCATCCTGGTCGAGGCGCCGCCGCGTGGCCCCCTCGAGGCGGCCCTCGCCGATCGGCTCTCGCGGGCCGCCGCGCCGCGACCGGGCGGGCACTAGCTCCTCGCGCCCCGGACACCTGAAACGACGAAGCCCGGAGCCGAGATTCGGCTCCGGGCCTCTGCGGTGGCGTCCCCAATGGGATTCGAACCCATGTTATCGCCTTGAAAGGGCGACGTCCTAGGCCTCTAGACGATGGGGACATCGTGCCCGCGGGGCGACATCGCTACACCTCCTCCGAGAGCGTGTCAACAGTGGCGTCGCCGCGGACGCGCGGGGCGGTCGTCGGGCCGCGCTCGCGGCCCATCAGCGACCGCGCGAGGGCGACGAGGTCGCGTACCTCGAAGGGCTTCGCGAGGAAGCGGGCGCCGCGCGCGATCAGGGCGTCGACGGACCCCGGCTGGTCGCTGTAGCCGCTGACGATGATGACGCGGAGATCGGGCGTCCGCTCGAGGAGCCGGCTGGCGACGGTCGCGCCGTCGATACCGGGCAGGACCAGGTCGCTCACGAGGAGATCGACCGGCCCGTCGTGCGTGAGCGCGGACTCGCCGTCCTCGTAGGCGGCCACGTCGAAGCCGGCGTTCTTGAGGCCGCGGCGGACCGTTGCGCGGACGGCGTCGTTGTCCTCGACGAACAGCACGCGGATCGCCGGCGCGGCGCCGCCGTGCCGTGTCGTGGAGGTGGGCGCGGCGACGGGCGAGGGGCCGTCGGCCGGGTCGCAGGCCGGCAGCTGGATGACGAAGGTCGTGCCCTCGCCCTCGACGGAGGACACATCGACCGTGCCGCCCCGCTGGTGCACGAGGCCGTAGACGGTCGCGAGGCCCAGCCCGGAGCCGTTGGCGCGGGTCGTGAAGAACGGCTCGAAGACGTGGGCCAGGACGTCCTTCGGCATCCCGCGGCCGTCGTCGGAGACGGTGATGCGGACGTGTTCTCCGTCGGGGCGCACCCGGATCCGCACGGTGCCGTGGCCGTCGGTCGCGTCGCGCGCGTTGGCGACGAGGTTGACCAGGACCCGGTCGAGGACCGCCGCGGGGCAGGCCGTCCAGAGCGGGCCGGGGGGGAGGTCGACCGCCACCGTGACCGCCTCGGTGGCCAGGTGGCGCAGCATCGGGGCGACGTCGCGGAGGTGGGCCACCGCGTCGACGGTCCCGTGGGTGACGGGCTCGCGGCGCGAGAAGGCGAGGAGCTGGCTGGTCACCGCCGCGGCGCGAATCGACGCGTCCTGGATGGCCGCGACGCTCTCGTCGAGATCGGCCCGGTCGCGGCCGCCGGCGTCGAGGTTGGCGCGCAGGAGATCGGTGTGGCCGATGATGACGGTGAGGAGGTTGTTGAAGTCGTGCGCCACGCCGCCGGCGAGGTGGCCCATCGCCTCGAGGCGCTCGGCGGCGCGCAGGCGGGCCTCGATGCGGGCGCGCTCGGCGTGGGCGAGGGCGACCTGGCGCTGGCGGGCGAGGGCGATGTCGAGGAGCCACGCGAGCGCGGCCGACAGCAGGATGCAGGCGCCGAAGACGAGGGTCGCGACGGCGAGCGGCGCCGACTCGTGGCTCGAGCGGACCTCGAGCTTCCAGGTGCGGTCGCCGAGGTGGACCCAGGCGATCGCCCGCGACTGGTCGGACAGCTGCGCGAAGTTGGGGCTCGTGACGAGCGCCTCGCCGGCGTCGGTGAGGCGCACCGCGTGGTGTGGGGACAGGCCGTCGAGGCAGTCCGCGGCGAGCTGGTCGGCGCGGAACACGCCGTTGACGAGGCCGAGCAGGCGGCCGTCGGCCTCGGCGCGGGCGGGGACGTAGGCGGTGAACCCGCGGCCGCCCTGGTAGAGGTCGATGGGCGGGGAGAGGCGGTCCTCGAAGTCGTTCATCGACGCGCGGACGGTGTCGCCGACGACGCTGTGGTCGAGGAGGTTGCGGCCGAGCGCGGCCTCGTTGCCGTCGGTCGGGGCGAGGCGGGTGATGACGCCGTGCGCGTCGACCCAGTTGATCGCCTGGAAGCCGCCGATCTGCTCGACGGCGTGCCGCACGCGGACCCCCCAGGCGGCGTTCAGCTCGCCGGACTGCGCCACGCTGCGGAGCGCACGCAGGAGCGCGAGGCGGCTGTTGACCCAGTCCGAGACGCGGAGCGCGGTCTGCTCGGCGAGGAGCTCGTCGCGCTCGCGGGCGTCCTGGGCGTCGGCGTGGATGGTGAACGCCCACCCGCCGGCCAGGGCGAGGGAGATGCCGGCGAAGAGGACGATCGGGAGCCAGCGCTGGGGACGGGAGAGCAAGCCGATTTCCTGCGGGCTCTGCGCATCGGGTCGAAGACGGCGCGGCCCTCGGGATGATGCGTCGCCAGACCGGACGTGTCTACCCGGGCGCGTCCGGGCGATGGCGGCTGCGGCAACAGGCGGAGCCGCTCGTCTCGCGACGATGGGACGCTGGACGGTGCCTCTGAGGGTCGCCGGGGGGCGTTGCGGGGAGCCGAAAGGGGGCGATCCGCGGGGGCCGTTCCCGGCCCGCGCGGATCGGCCCGCGCCGGGGTGGCGGTTGGCCCGGGGGCGCGGTCGCGTTAGGGTCGCGGGCATGAGCGTCATGATCTGCTTCGTCGCCCGCACGGGCGTGGTCCTGGGCACCGACAGCCGCGTCACGACGCGCTTCACCGAAGGGGAGACGCGCGAGGACGCCTATCCCAAGCTGGTGCAGTTCGGGAGCCTCCCGGTGGCGCTCGGGATGGTGGGCGTCGGCGCCTACGGCGGGCTCGACTTCCGGGCGCTGGTCGCCGAGACCCACCGCAGCTTCTGTCGCGGGCAGGCCGAGGACGAGACGGGGCCGGCCGAGCGCGTCGAAGCGGTGGCGCGGCTCTTCGCCGACACGGTGGCCGGGATCGCGCGCGACGCCGGGGCGACGGCGGAGATGAACGTGCTGGTGGCGGGCTACTCGCCCGGGGCGGCCTTCGGCGAGCTGTGGGAGGTGCGGCTGCCGACGGGCGAGGTGACGTCGGCGACGCGCGCCGCGCCGACCTTCGTGTGGCGCGGGCAGACCGACGCGGTGAAGACCCTCTGGTGGGGGGCGCACCTCGGCGCGCTGCAGGCGTCGCTCGACGAGGCCGGGGTGGCGCCGGACGTCGCCAAGGCGGTGACGGACGGGATCAAGCGGCGGACGGCGTGGGGCCCCGAGCGCACGAACTGGGGGATGCCGCTGTCGAGCGCGGTGGACCTGGTGCGCTTCCAGCTCGAGCTGCAGATCGCCTACGAGCGCTTCATGCCGGGCCGCGGGACCTGCGGGCCGCCGACGCAGATCGTCGCCATCAACGACGCGGGCCTGCGCTGGATGGACAACCCCTTCGAGGCGTTCAGCCAGGTCGCGCGCACGCCGGCGCGCTAGACGTCCGCGCCACGGGCGGCGAGCAGCGTCCGCACGCGGTCGACGGCTTCCTCGGGGGTCGCGGCGCCGTGGACGACGTCCGCGCGGCGGTCGTCGATGGGGTGGCCGGCGAGCGCGCCGGCCCACCCGGCGTGGCCGGTCAGGGCGACGATGGGCTTGCCGATCTGCCAGGCCAGGGCGAGCTCGGAGAGCGTCCCGGAGGCGCCGCCGAGGGCCACGACGACGTCGGCGCTCGCGACGACCAGGAGGTTTCGCCCCTGGCTCAGGCCGGTGGGGATGACGACGTCGATCCACGGGTTCGCCGTGCTGGCGTCGAGGGTCGGGAGGAGGCCGACGACGTCGTTTCCGGTCGCCCGCGCGGAGGCGTGGGCGCCGCGCGCGACGGCGGCCATGACCCCGCCGAGCCCGCCGCAGACGACGCGGTAGCCGGCGTCGACGAGGAGCCGGCCGAGGCGCTCGGCGGCGGCGAGGAGC
>SBGO01000494.1 GCA_006226565.1 Deltaproteobacteria bacterium
CTCGCCCCCGCTCTCGCCCCCGCTCTCGCCCCCGCTCTCGCCCCCGCTCTCGCCCCCGCTCTCGCCCCCGCTCTCGCCCCCGCTCTCGCCCCCGCGTCCCCTCCGGCTCACGCGTCCGCACCCTTCGGTCAACCGGGTGATGGATCACACCCCCATCACTTCACATTTTTCGCTCCGGCGCCCCGGCGCGGGGTGCTCGTGGGTTGCCTCCGGCCCCGCCGACGCGCTAAACGCCGGGGGATGCCGGAGCTCCCCGAGGTCGAGATCGTCCGCCGGAACCTCGAGCGCTGGACCGTCGGCCGCGCCATCGTCGCGATCGGCGCGCCGGACCTCGGGCGCGTCGACGGTGATCCGGGCGCGCTCGTCGGCCGCCGCGTGCGCGCCTGGCGGCGGCGCGGCAAGCTCCTCCTCGGCGAGCTCGCTGGTGCCGACGGCGACGATGGCCTCCTGGGCGTCGTCAGCCACCTCGGCATGACCGGCAAGTGGGTGCGCGAGCCCGGCGACCGCCGCTTCGTCCGCATGACCTGGACCCTCGACGACGGCCTCACCGTCGGGCTCGTGGACGCGCGCCGCCTCGGCCGCACCTTCGTCTTCGCGGGCCCGCCCGACGCCCACCCGCGCGTGGCCTCCCTCGGCCCCGACCCGCTCCACGACGGCCTCGACGGCGCCACCCTCCGCGCCCGCCTCGGCCGCGGCCGCGCGCCGCTGAAGTCGCGCCTGATGGAGCAGGGCAGGGTGGCCGGCCTCGGCAACATCTGCGTCGTCGAGGCGTGCTTCCGCGCCGGCGTCCACCCCCACACGCCGCTCTCCGACGTCCCCGCCGACCGCTGGGACGCCCTCGCGGCCGGCGCCGTCGCCCACATCCACAAGACCCTGGCCGACGAGGCGGGCGACGAGGTCGCCTACGTCAACGAGGGCGGCCCGAACCCGTTCCTCGCCTATGGAAGGGAGGGCGAGCCGTGCCCACATTGCGGCGACGCGATCGTCCGCGCGGTCCTCGCCGGGCGGCCCTCCTTCTTCTGCCCGTCCTGCCAGCCCCTCTGACTCCGAGGCGCCTCCCCGTGATCCGGCTCCCCATCGCCTTCCTGCTGGTCGCCGCCTGCGCTCCGCCCTCGGTCCTGGCCGCGCCGCCCGCGGGTCCCCGCGCCGCGCTCGCGCTCGAGGCCGGCGCCCCCGCGCTCGTCCGGCCGCCCCTCGGCGAGGACTACATCCAGCTCGTCGTCCTCGGCGACACCGGCGAGCCGGCCGACTTCCAGGCGCGCCTGCGCGCCTCGATCGCCAAGGAGCCCTCCAAGGACGGCATCCTCGTGGTCGGCGACCTGGTCTACCCGCAGGCGCCGCCGTGCCCCGACGGCACGCCCGACGCCGCCGCCACCGAGATCCTCGACGAGCGCGTCGGCGCCATCATCGGCGGCCTCGGCGCGCCCACCTACCTGCTCATCGGCAACCACGACGTCTCCCGCGACCCCGGCGAGCCGGCGCGCGCCCCGTGCATCACCGCCTGGGCCGACGCCCACCCCGACCTCGGCCTCGTCATGCCGGCGACCGCCTACACCGTGGACTTCGGCGTCGCCATCCTCGCCGTCGTCGACACCAACGCGCTCGACGCCCGCCAGGCCCGCGTCGTCAAGGCGGCCTTCGACGGCCACCCCGGCAAGAAGATCCTGGCCGGCCACCACGTGCTGCGGACCTACCACGACAAGCAGCGCCAGGACGTCGTGCGGCCCTGGCTGCAGCGCCACGGCATCACGCCCGACGTGTATCTCAACGGGCACGCCCACGTGTTGCAGCTCGGGATCTATGACGGCATCCCCGCCGTCACCAGCGGCACCGGCGCCGACCCGCGCGACCTCGCCACCTGCCCGCCGACCTGCGGCCGCGGCCAGCTCTGGGGGCGCTCGGATCCGGGCTACGCGGTCGTCCGCGTCGGCCCGCGCCGCCTCGAGGTCGTCTTCAAGGACGCCGACGGGCGCGAGCTCTACCGCTGGCGCGCCAAGGAGAACCGCCCATGAGCCGTTTCGGAGTCACCGGCGCCGTCCTCGGCGGCCTCGCCGTCGCCGCCGGGGCCTTCGGCGCCCACGGCCTGCGCGAGGCGCTGAGCCCGGCGAGCCTCGCCATCTGGAAGACCGGCGCCGAGTACCACCTGATCCACGCCCTCGCCCTCGTCGCGACGGCGCTCACCCTGGCCTGGCGCCCCTCGCGCAGCGCGCGCGTCGCCGCCTGGTCCTTCCTCGTCGGCGTCCTCGTCTTCAGCGGCAGCCTCTATCTGCTCGCGGTGACCGACCTCCTCTGGCTCGGCGCCATCACGCCGATCGGCGGCGTCGCCTTCATCGTGGGCTGGGGGGCGCTCGCCTGGGCCTTCCGAGGGACCTCCGGGACGTGATTGGAGCTTGACATTGCGAGCCTGAGGATTAGGTTTCGCAGCGTAATCGGACCTTGAAGGTCCGAATTGCTAGCCGAGGATGGAGATGTCCGCCAACACCGAGCTGAAGCAGCTGACGCAGAAGCGCTACGAGGCCGGCTTCTACACCGACATCGAGGCCGACACCGTCCCGCCCGGCCTGTCCGAGGACGTCATCCGCCTGATCTCGGCGAAGAAGGGCGAGCCCGAGTGGCTGCTCGACTATCGCCTCCAGGCCTACCGCGCCTGGCTCGAGATGACCGAGCCGACCTGGGCCCACGTCCGCTACGAGCCCGTCGACTACCAGGCCATCTCGTACTACTCGGCGCCGAAGGCGAAGGGCGACGGGCCGAAGTCCCTCGACGAGGTCGACCCCGAGATCCTCAAGGCCTACGAGAAGCTCGGCATCCCGATCGACGAGCAGAAGATGCTCGCCGGCGTGGTCGCCGTGGACGCGGTCTTCGACTCGGTCAGCGTGGTCACGACCTTCCGCGCCAAGCTCGCCGAGGCGGGCGTCATCTTCTGCTCCTTCAGCGACGCGGTGAAGGACCACCCGGAGCTGGTCAAGAAGTGGCTCGGCTCGGTGGTGCCCCACACCGACAACTTCTTCGCGGCGCTCAACGCGGCGGTCTTCACCGACGGGAGCTTCGTCTACATCCCCGAGGGCGTGCGCTGCCCGATGGAGCTGTCGACCTACTTCCGCATCAACGCGATGAACACCGGCCAGTTCGAGCGCACGCTCATCGTCGCCGACAAGGGCAGCTACGTGAGCTACCTCGAGGGCTGCACCGCCCCGCAGCGCGACGAGAACCAGCTCCACGCCGCGGTGGTCGAGCTCGTCGCCCTCGAGGACGCCGAGATCAAGTACTCGACCGTCCAGAACTGGTACCCCGGCGACGAGAACGGCGTCGGCGGCGTCTACAACTTCGTGACCAAGCGCGGCGCCTGCCGCGGCGACCGCTCGAAGATCTCCTGGACCCAGGTCGAGACCGGCTCCGCCATCACCTGGAAGTACCCGAGCTGCATCCTCCAGGGGGACGACTCGGTCGGCGAGTTCTACTCGGTCGCGCTCACGAACAACCGCCAGCAGGCCGACACCGGCACCAAGATGGTGCACATCGGCAAGCGCACCCGCTCGACCATCGTCTCCAAGGGCATCTCGGCCGGGCGCAGCCAGCAGACCTACCGCGGTGGCGTGAAGATCCTCGCCAGCGCCGACGGCGCGCGCAACCACACCCAGTGCGACTCGCTGCTGCTGGGCTCGCGCTGCACCGCCGACACGGTGCCCTACGTCGAGGTGAAGAACGCCACGGCGCAGCTCGAGCACGAGGCGACGACCTCGAAGATCAGCGACGACCAGCTCTTCTACTGCCTCCAGCGCGGCCTCGACGCCGAGGACGCCACCAACCTCATCGTGAACGGCTTCTGCAAGGAGGTCTTCCGCGAGCTCCCCATGGAGTTCGCGGTCGAGGCCCAGAAGCTGCTCGAGCTCTCGCTCGAGGGCACCGTCGGGTAGCCACGCCCCCCCTCGCGCGCACCGCACCCCAAGGAGCACACCATGCTGTCCATCAACGACCTGCACGTGAGCGTGGCAGGGAAGCCCATCCTCAAGGGCCTGACCCTCGAGGTCGTCCCCGGCGAGGTCGCCGCCATCATGGGCCCCAACGGCTCCGGCAAGAGCACCCTCGCGCACGTGCTGAGCGGCAAGGCCGGCTACGAGGTCACCTCGGGCTCGATCCTCTTCAAGGGCCAGGATCTGCTCGCCCTCGAGGCGCACGAGCGGGCCCGCGAGGGCGTCTTCCTCGCCTTCCAGTACCCGGTCGAGATCCCCGGCGTCTCCAACGCCTACTTCCTGCGGGCGGCGGTCAACGCGGTGCGCGTCCACCGCGGCCTCGAGGAGCTCGACGCGGTCGCGTTCCTCAAGGAGATGCGCGAGCAGATGAAGCGGGTCAAGATGGACCCCAAGCTCGCCAAGCGCGAGGTCAACGCCGGCTTCTCGGGCGGCGAGAAGAAGCGCAACGAGATCCTGCAGATGGCCATGCTCGACCCGAGCCTCGCCGTCCTCGACGAGACCGACAGCGGCCTCGACATCGACGCGCTCAAGGCGGTCAGCGACGGCGTCAACGCCCTCCGCGGCCCCAACCGCTCGATGCTCGTCATCACCCACTACCAGCGCCTGCTCTCCTACATCGTCCCCGACAAGGTCCACGTGCTCCTCGACGGGCGCATCGTGACCTCGGGCGGCAAGGAGCTCGCCCTCGAGCTCGAGGAGCGCGGCTACGACTGGCTCCGCGGCGACGCGGCGGCGTGAGCGAGGGGGCCCCGATGAGCCGACTGACCACCGCTCCCTGGCTCGGCGCCCTCAAGGCCGAGGGCCGCGCGCGCTTCGAGGCGCTCGGCCTCCCGAGCACGAAGGCCGAGGCCTGGCGCTACTTCCCGACCCGCGCGCTCCGCGGCGTGGACCTCGGCGCCGCCGGCCCCGAGGCGTCCGCCCTCGACGCGGACCACATCGCCGCGCTGCGCCTGCCGGGCACCATCGCCTGCGCGGTCTTCGTCGACGGCCGCTTCTCCGCCGAGCGCTCCGACCTCGCCGCGCTCCCCGCCGGCGTCACCATCGGCAGCCTCGCCGCGGCCCTCGCCGCCGACCCCGAGCGCGTGCGCGCCCACCTCGGCGCCGTCGCCCCGTCCGAGGGCGCCGCGATGGTCGCCGCCAACGAGGCCTGGTTCGACGACGGCCTGTGGGTCGACGTGCCGGCCAACGCCGCGGTCGAGGGGCCGGTCGAGGTGCTCTTCGTCACCACCGAGGCCGCCGGCCCCGCCACCCACCCGCGGAACGTCCTCGTCCTCGGGCGCTCGGCCGAGCTGACGCTGGTCTTCGGCTGGTCCGGCCCCGCCGGGCGCGCCTACGCGACCAACGCCGTCACCGAGATCGCCCTCGGCGACAACGCCACCCTCCGCCTCGCCAACGTCGAGGACGAGGGCGACGGCGCGACCCACGTCCACCACCTCCAGGCGCGGCAGGGGCGGGACAGCACGCTCAAGACCTTCTCGCTGTCGCTGGGCGGCGAGGCGGCGCGCACCTCGGTCCGGGCCGAGCTCGGCGCCCCCGGCGCGAGCTGCCACCTCGACGGGCTCTACCTCGCCGGCGGCAAGCAGCGCCTCGACCACTACACCGAGGTCGACCACCAGGCGCCGCACACGCAGTCGCGCCAGTACTACGGCGGCGTCATCGACGACCGCGCGGTCGGCAACTACATCGGCCTGGTCTTCATCCGCGAGGGGGCGAGCAAGACCGACGCGCAGCAGCTCAACAAGAACCTGCTGCTCGCGCCGACGGCGACCGCCAACGCCAAGCCGTCCCTCGAGATCGACCACGACGACGTCAAGGCGAGCCACGGCACGACCGTCGGGCAGCTCGACGAGAAGTCGCTCTTCTACCTGCTCTCGCGCGGCATCTCCCCCGAGGACGCGCGCGGCATCCTCATCCTCGCCTTCGCCCAGGACGCGCTCGCGCGGCTCGGCGAGGGCGCCCACGCCCAGGCCCTGGTCCACCGGGTCGCCGCCAAGCTCGGCGCCGAGGCGGTGCTCGAGGCCGAGGAGATCATGGCATGAGCGCCGCGCCCGACACCCTCGCGAACGCGCCGTCGGAGGCGCCCGCCCTCGACGGTGAGGCGGTGCGCGCCGACTTCCCGAACCTCTCCGAGGAGGTCCACGGCAAGCGCCTGGTCTACCTCGACAGCGGGGCGTCGGCGCACAAGCCGCGGGTGGTGCTCGAGGCGATGGAGCGCTTCTACACGCGCGACTACTCGAACGTGCACCGCGGCGTGCACGTGCTCAGCCAGCGGGCGACCGCGGCGTTCGAGGCGGCGCGGGCGACGATGGCGCGCTTCCTCGGCGCGCCCGACGAGCGCGGCGTCATCTTCACGCGCGGCACCACCGAGGGCATCAACCTGGTGGCGCAGTCCTGGGGGCGGGCGAACCTCGGCCCCGGCGACGAGGTCGTCATCAGCGAGATGGAGCACCACTCGGGCATCGTCCCGTGGCAGCTCGCCTGCGAGGCGACGGGCGCGCGCCTGGTCGTCCTGCGGATGGACGAGCGCGGGGTGCTGCCGGAGGCCGAGATCACCTCCAAGATCGGCCCCAAGACCAGGATCGTCAGCGTCACGCACATCTCGAACGCCCTCGGGACCGTGAACCCCGTCGCCCGCATCGTGGCGCAGGCCCACGCCCACGGGGCGCTGGTGCTCGTCGACGGGGCGCAGGCGGCGCCGCACCTGCCGATCGACGTGGCCGCGCTCGGCTGCGACTTCTACGTCGTCAGCGGGCACAAGATGTACGGCCCGACCGGCATCGGCGTCCTCTGGGGGCGCTACGAGGTGCTGGCCGCGATGCCGCCGTGGCACGGCGGCGGCGACATGATCAAGCGCGTCACTTTCGAGGAGACGACCTACGCCGAGCCGCCCGCGCGCTTCGAGGCGGGGACGCCGCACATCGCCGGGGCGATCGGGATGGCGGCCGCGGCCGACTACCTGATGGCGCTCGGCCTCGAGCGGGTCGAGGCCTGGGACCGCGAGCTCCTCGCCTACGGTCACGCCGTGCTCGCCGAGATCCCGGGGCTCCGCATCATCGGCAACGCGCCGGAGAAGGCGGGCATCCTCTCCTTCGTCATCGACGGCGTGCACCCGCACGACCTCGGGACGCTCCTCGACATGGACGGCGTGGCCGTGCGCGTCGGGCACCACTGCGCGCAGCCGGTGATGGACCGCTTCGGCGTCTCGGCGACGACCCGCGCCTCGCTCGGGGTCTACAACACCCGCGAGGACCTCGACCGGCTCGCGTCGGCCATCAAGAAGGCGCTCTCGCTCCTGCTGTAGGCCGCGGGTCGCTACCGGGCCGACGCCTCGTCGTGGGGGTCGAGGACCTCGCGCTCCAGGGTCGCGGTGCCCTCGACCAGGATGGCGATGTCCGGGCGGTCGGGGAACGGGATCTCGTAGTGGGCGATGCCCGCGCGGGTCATGGCGGCCGAGAGCTCGGCGTCGTGCTGGCGCAGGCGCTCCCGCGTCCCGGGGGCGAGCCACGCGTCGGCCGGCAGCGCCTCGAGCTCGGCGACGAGGGCGGCATAATGGGGCGCCGCCTCGCTCTCCAGCGCCGCGTTCACCCACCACCAGTAGACGTGGCGCATCTTGTCGATCCAGAGCTTCTCCTCGCGCGACCAGGCCAGCGGGCTCTCCCACAGGTAGTTGTTGGCGTGGGCGTCGTCCCGCAGGACGCCGAGGCGCTCGGCCTCCCGGTGATAGGCGGTGCCGGGGTAGGGGTAGCCGAGGGAGATGCGGATGCCGTTCGGCCGGAGGCGCGCGTTCAGGCGCAGGGTCTCGCGCATGTCGTCGAGCGTCTCCGAAGGGTTCGCCGTGATGTTGTAGGCGAAGGAGCGGAGGCCGAGCGCGCGGCAGGCGTCGAAGACGGCCTCGGTCTTCTCGGTCGAGAAGTCGCGCAGCAGCACGTCGCGGCGGATCCGGCGCGAGGCCGCCTCGACCCCGAAGCGGACGAGGTCGCAGCCGGCGTCCTTCATCTCGGCGAGGAGCTCGCGGTCGACGTCGAGGACGGTCGTGTTGCAGACCCAGGGGAGGCCGATCTCCGCCTTGTAGCGGGCGAGGAAGGCGCGGGTGTGCGCCCGGTCCATCGTGAAGGTGTCGTCGTTGAACGAGAAGGCGCTCACGTCCCAGCGGTCGCGGATGGCGGCCAGCTCGCCGATCATGTCGTCGACGGCGCGCAGGCGCAGGTAGCCCAGCGCCCGGTTCGAGCCGCGCCGCCCCGCCTCGCGCTCGAGCAGCGCGCCGACGCCGTTGTTGTGGCAGTAGCTGCAGCGGTAGGGGCAGCCGCGGTTCATGTAGACGTTCACCCAGCCGCGGCGCGACGCGAGGACCTCCTCGAAGCCCGGCCAGCCGGCGAGGTCCATCCACGGCACGGTCGTGATGTCCGCCAGCCGCATCGGGGCCTCGACCACGCGCCCGTCCCGGCGGAGCCAGATGTTCGGGAGCCCGTCCGGCGCCTCGCCGCGCGCGAGGGCGCGGACCAGCGCCGGGAGCGACTCCTCGCCGTCGCCGACGTTGAGGTAGTCGATGGCGGGGCACTCGGCCATGACCGCGGCCGCGTTGAGCGTCGCGTGGACCCCGCCGGCGACGATGGGCCGCCCGAGGGCGAGCTTCAGCGCCGCGGCGGTCTCGCGCATCTCGGGCCAGTGGTTGGTGGTCAGCGAGATGGCGACGAGGTCGGGGGCGTACGCGCGCGCGTCGGCGACGATGCGCGCGAGGTCGAAGGGGTAGTCGACGTGCTCGGAGATGTGGAGGACGCGGGTGTCGTGCCCGTCCCGGCGAAGGGCGCCCGACAGGATCGCGACGCCGACGCTCATCCCGACCGGGCAGCCGAAGTTGGGGAAGAGGAAGAGGACCCGCACGCGCCCCTCCGCGACCGTGGGGCGCCCAGTAGGCCACAGCGTGGGCGCGAATGCACCACGGCGCCGCGTGCGTTTGCCGGCTCGGCCGCGGTGGCTACACTTGGGGCCAGTTCGCACATCCCCGCCGCGAGGTAAGCCGTGAGCAACGCCGCCGCCATCGCCGACGACAACGCCCGCATCAGCGTCCTCGACGCCGTCCGGGCCATCACCGGCCCGGTCACCGTGGCCGACGTCGTCGCCCGCACCGGGCTGCCGCCCTATCAGGCCGAGGAGCAGCTCAACCAGATCGTCCGCGACTACGAGTCCGATCTCGACGTCGACGACGACGGGAACCTCGTCTATCGCTTCCAGCCCGGGCTCCCGGGGCGCGAGGACATCGTCAAGAAGGACGCCGCGCGACGCCGGAAGGAGGCCTTCAAGAAGGGCCTCATCGCCTTCTTCAAGGCGTGGACCGTCGCGATGGTGATCATCTACTTCGTCATCTACGTGGCGCTGATCATCGCCGCGCTCGTCGCCCTGTCGAGCCGCGACAGCAACAACAGCAGCTCGAGCCGGCGCCGCAGCTTCGGCGGCGGCGGGATGTGGCTCTGGTGGGGCTCCCCGTGGGGCTACGGCGGCTACGGGACCTACTCGAGCGGGCGCACGCGCCGGCGCTTCAACCGCGACGTCGAGGCGCGGCTCAATAATGGCGAGGATCCCTACTCGCTCGACGACCGCGAGGCCCCCAAGAAGCCGAGCCTCAGCGAGCGCACCTGGTACTGGCTCTTCGGCTCCAAGGGCATCGCGAAGAACCCGCTCGAGCAGGAAAAAGAGCTCCTCACCTACATCCGCGCGAAGAAGGGCTTCATCTCCAACGGCGACATCATCGCGCTGCTCGGCGTGACCTACGACGAGGCCGACAAGATCGGCACGCGCCTGGTCGCCACCTACGACGGCGAGATGGACCTGACCGACGACGGCGTCGCCATCTACCGCTTCCCGAACCTGATGCTGACCGGCGACCCCCACGTCGCCATGCAGACCCCCGACCTCGGCTACCTGTGGCAGGTCCGGAAGAAGGAGGAGGCGCTCCGCCAGAACCCGGCGCGGGCCATCCCGATCCTCAACTTCGTCAACATCATCCTGGCCTTCGTCATCCTCTTCTGGGCCATGCCGATCCTGCGGATCCAGGGCGTCGCGGCGACCATCGGCCTCTTCGGCTTCCCGCTCCTCTTCTCGCTCCTCTTCTTCGGCCTCGGCATGGCGCGGAAGGCGCGCGAGGCGGCCGGCGCCGAGAAGTACAAGCGCGACAGCATCCGCGCGGCGATGTTCAAGATCCTCTTCACGCGCCGCACGGCGGTGAAGCTGCCCGGCGACGAGCGCGCCATCAACGCGGTCGGCCTCGGGAGCTGGAGCCCCGGCGAGCTGTCGAGCGTCGCGGCCGAGGTCGCCGAGGAGCTGCGCGGCACGGCGGAGAAGGAGGGCGGCATCCTCAAGATCCGCACCCCGCGCGTCTGGAGCGAGATGACGGCGACCGAGAAGCTCCGGCGCGGCGCGAGCAGTACGCGTCAGGTCGGGCGCACCATCTTCTCGTCGCGCGGCGCGGTGACCGGCGGCGGTGAGGTGGTCGAGAGCGGCCCCGACCCGAAGGCCGCCGACGAGGCGCTGGCGGCCGAGATCGCGGCCCTCGAGAAGGAGCTCGGGCAGTAGCCCGGCCCGTCCCTCGGGTCGCCTTGACGGTCCGTGACGGCGCTGGCGATAGTGGCGCCATCGCCTGAACGGAGCCGTGGACCGCATGCTCGCTGCCTACCTGGTCTGTCTCATCGTCGGCGGCGTCTTCGTCGGCATGAGCGTCATGTCCGGGCTCGAGCAGGGCGGCGACGCCGACGGGCCCGACGGCGCGGACGCGCAAGGGGACTTCGACGGCGACGGCGACCTCGACGCGGACGCCGACGCGGACTTCGACGCCGACGCGGACTTCGACGCCGACCACGACTTCGGGGGCGACCACGACCTCCACGCCGACCACGACTTCGGCGGGGACCACGGCTTCCACGCCGACCACGCCGCGGATCTGGCCCACGGGCCGCACATCGGCGAGGCGGCGCTCACCGGCCGCGCCAAGGGCGACGACCACGACAAGGTCGCGCCGCGGAAGAAGAAGCACGGCTTCTGGCTGCCGTTCCTCTCGTTCCGCTTCTGGACCTTCGGCTCGGCCTTCTTCGGGCTGACGGGGACGATCCTGACGGCGCTGGCGCTGACCGGGCAGCTCGAGACCTTCCTCATCTCGATGGGGATGGGGATGGTGACCGGGACGGCCGTCTCGGCGCTGATGCGCTCGCTGCGGAGCCCGGTCGGGACCGGGGTCACCAAGCGGTCGCTCATCGGGACGGTGGGCGAGCTGATGTTCGACCTGGCGCCCGGGCGCACGTCGAAGCTGACGCTCCGGGAGCCGGGCGGCGGCGAGGTGGAGCTGCTGGCGGTGACGCGTTTCCCGCGGCCGCTGCCGGCGGGCACGCGGGTCGTGGTGCTGGAGATCGGCGCCGACGGGCGGGCCGTCGTGGGGCCGGAGGGCGAGATGTTCGAGGACGAGGCGCACCTCTTGGCGCACCTCGACGAAGAGCGGGAGGAGGAGGAGCAGGCATGAAACAAGAGACCATCGATCTACTCGTCACGGTCGGGATCACCGCCGGGAGCATCCTGGCGTTCCTGTTCCTGCTGCTGGCCTTCGTGAAGAGCTTCCTCGTCATCGGCCGGCCGAACGAGCTGCTCGTCTTCAGCGGTCGCAAGCACGCGGCGGCCGACGGGACCTCGGTCGGCTGGCGCTACATCGCCGGCGGGCGCTCCATCCGCTGGCCGATCGTCGAGCGCGTCGACCGGATGGACCTGACGACGATGCCCATCGACATCCGCATCCGCGGCGCGTACGCGAAGGGCAACATCCCGGTGAACGCCGACGCCATCGCGAACGTGAAGGTGTCGCTGCAGGAGCCTTACCTCCACCACGCCATCGAGCGCTTCCTCGGGCGGGCGCAGGAGGAGATCCGCAAGGTCGCCAAGGAGACCCTCGAGGGCACGCTGCGCGACGTCATCGCGCAGCTCACGCCGGAGCAGATCAACCACGACCGGCAGGAGCTGTCGGAGCAGCTCCGCAACGCCGTGCGCGAGGACATCGCCAAGCTCGGGCTCCAGGTCGACACCTTCAAGATCCAGCACGTGACCGACGAGGTGAACTACCTCGACTCCATCTCGCGCGTGCGGATCGCCGAGGTCATCCGCGACGCCGAGATCGCCGAGTCCGACGCCAACCGCGAGGCGGAGCAGGCCATCGCGGCGGCGAAGTCGCGCGGCCACGTCGCGGTCGAGCGGTCGAAGGCGGCCATCGCCGAGGCGGAGAACGAGCTGGCGCGGGTGAAGGCGGAGCTCGAGGCGAAGGCGCGCTCCGAGGAGGAGCGGACGGTCGCCGCGGCGCGCGAGGCGCAGGCGACGGCGGAGCAGCAGCTCCAGGCGGTGCGCCAGAAGCTCGAGGCGCTCCGGCTCGAGGCCGAGGTGGTCATCCCGGCCCAGCGCGAGAGCGAGGCGCAGGCGCTGCGGGCGGCGGGCGACGCGGCCATCAAGACCGAGACCGGCCGCGCCCAGAGCGAGGCCCTGCAGGCCCTCTACGACGTGTGGGCGGCGGCGGGCGACCGGGCGCGCGAGGTGTTCCTCATCCAGCAGATCGACGAGCTGCTCTCGACGGTCGCCGCCGTGACCGAGGACCTCGCCGTCGATCGCGTCAACCTGATTGACGGTGGGGACGGGAAGACGCTGGCGCGGCACGTCGGGTCGTACCCGAGCGTGGTGGCGGAGCTGCTGCAGAACATCAAGGACACGGTGGGGATCGACGTCGCGTCGGTGCTCCGGGCGGACGCGAACGCGCAGGGAGGCAAGTGATGGAGCTCATCGGCGTCATCGTCGGAATCAGCGTCCTCGCGCTCGTCGCGATCCTCTTGAGCATCAAGAGCCTCATCGTCATCTGCCAGCCGTCGGAGGTGGTCATCATCTCCGGGCCGAACAAGCGCAAGGACGAGGTCGTGGGCTACCGCGCCATCCGCGGCGGGCGCGCGCTGCGCATCCCGCTCCTCGAGGCGGTCGACCGCATCGACCTGACCAACATGGCGGTCGACGTGGGCGTGCGCGGCGCCTACACGCGCGACGGCGTGCCCATCAACGTGCAGGGCGTGGCGAACCTGAAGATCGACGGCAGCGGGGCGGGGCTCGACAACGCCGTGGTGCGGCTCCTCGGGAAGTCCCGGGGCGAGGTCGAGCGGCTCGCGCAGCAGACCCTCGAGGCGAACCTCCGCGGCGTGCTCGCGCGCCTGACGCCGGAGGAGGTCAACCAGGACAAGAAGAAGTTCGCCGAGGAGCTCATCGAGGAGGCGGAGGTCGACCTCGGGCGCCTCGGGATGAAGCTCGACACGCTCAAGATCCAGACCGTCGCCGACGAGGTCGACTACCTCGACTCGATCGGCCGCAAGGTGAACGCCGAGCTCATCCGGCGGGCGCGCATCGCCGAAGCGGACCGGAAGTCCGAGGCGGCGGTGCAGGCGGCGTCGAACATGCAGCAGACGCGGGTCGCGCAGGTGCTCGCCGAGACGCAGATCGCCCAGGCCGAGGCCGAGAAGCGCATCATCGCGGCGACGACCAAGCGGCCGGCCGAGGTCGCGCGCGAGCGCAGCGGCATCGAGGCGCAGATCGCCCGCGCCGAGGCGGAGCTCAAGGTGCAGACGGCGCGCATCGAGCAGGTGCGGCTCAAGCTCGACGCGGACCTGGTGGCGCCGGCGAAGGCCTACAAGGCGCAGCAGCAGGCCGAGGCGGCGGCGCGCGTCGCGTCGATCCGCGAGGGCGGCAAGGCGACGGCGGCGGGCCTCCGCGAGCTGACGCGGACCTGGATCGACGCCGGGCCGGCGGCGCGGGAGATCTTCCTGCTCGAGAAGCTCCGGTCGCTCGTGTCGATCATGATGGGCACGGTCAAGAACGTGCGCATCGACCAGATCACGGTGGTCGGCGACCAGCGGGAGGACGGCACCGGGACGACGGCCGGCAAGGTCGCGAGCCTGCTCGAGCAGCTCCGGACCGGCGCCGACATCGACGTGGCCGAGCTCGCCAAGCGCATCGGCGTCGGCGTCCACGCGACCGCACCGGCGGCGCCGCGCCGACCGAAGGCGCCGCCCCTGCCGCGGGACTGAGGCTACAGCGCCGGGAGGAGGTCCTCGCGCCGCACGGTGACGGCGTAGGGGACGCCGGCGTGCTCGAGGTCGAGGACGACGGTGGTGCCTGGCTCGCCGCGGAGGCGCGCCAGGACGCCGTCGAGGTCCATCCCGGCGACGTCCTCGTCGTCGATGGCGGTGAGGACGTCGTTGGGCGCGATGCCCTGGGCCTCGGCGTCGCTCCCGGCGAAGACGGTGAAGATGCGGTAGCCGTCGTCTTTGGCGAGGATCTCGACGCCGACGGCGCGGAACTGGTCGAAGACGTGGTCCTGGCTGGCGTAGGGGGCGAGGCGGAGCTTGCCGGCCGGGTAGTCGACGACGACCAGGAACTCGCGCAGGAAGGTGCCGCCGAGGATGGCCTTGGCGCCGACGCCGGGCGCGAGGCCGGCGAGGTAGCTGTCGGGGACGATGGAGGCCCACAGCTGCTCGGCGGTCTGGCCGGCGACCGCGCAGGCGCGGAGGCGGACGATGCTCGACGAGACGGTGAGGCCGCCGCCGATGGAGCTCGAGCCGACGAGCACCGTGCGGCCGTCGCCCTCGACGCCGAGGGCGTCGGCGAGGGACTGCGCGATGACGGCGCTGTTGGTGCCGGTGTCGACGATGACCGGGGTGTCCTCGGTGAGGCCCTCGAAGCGCGCCGCGGCGACGAGGACGTGGCCGGAGACGACGGTCAGGTCGGCGGTGGCGAAGGGGCCGGGGACGTCGGCGCCGAAGTCGTAGGCGTCGGACCAGGCCGGCAGCAGGTAGACGCGCGCTCGGCGGTAGTCGATGGCGACGACCTCGTCCTGGAGCACGTCGTGGCCGATGTTGCCGGCCAGGGGCAGGCCGAGGAGCTGCGAGACGAGGGTGAGGTCGTGCCGCACGAAGGGCAGGGCGGTGTAGCCGTGGGTGCCGATCGCGAGGTGGGACACGGTGCCGCCGCCGAGCGTGTCGGCCACGGCCGGGGTCAGCGCGAGCGGCCCCGCGCCCGTGTCGAGGAGGAAGGGCTGCTCCGGTCCGTCCCCGAGCCGCGCGGGCAGGGCGACCGCCCAGCTCGGCAGCCGCACCTCGACGGCGTGCTCGGCGAGCGGGTCGACGGCCTCCGTGTCGGCGGCCGTCTCGGTGTCGACCGCCTCCGCCGTGTCGGCCGCCTCCGCCGTGTCGGCCGCGTCGGCCGTGTCGGCCGCGTCGGCGGTGTCGGTGGGACGCGGAGGGATGTCATCGACGGGCCCGCACCCGAAGAGCCACGCCGTGATCACGAACGAGATCGCGCGCTTCATGGTCGCGCACCCTCGCTCCAATTTCCGTCGCTGTCATTCCCAAAGGCTATCGGTCGCCGCAGACGAGATGCTGGGGGACTTCGCCCGCCTCCCAGTGCGGGAGGCGATTCCGGCGATGGAGGTCGCCGGCGGCGAAGTCCCCAGCTACGTCCTCAGACGCTCGTCTCGCTCACGTCTCCGCCGGCGTCGGGCATGGGGACGAGCGGCGCGTCCGCGTCCTCCACCTCGTCCATCAGCGCCGCCGCGAGCACCTCGCGCATGTCGTCGGCGAGGATGAAGGTCAGCTCGTCGCGCACCGACTCCGGCAGGTCCTCGATGTCCCGCTCGTTCTGCTTCGGCAGGATGATGCGCGTCAGCCCGGCCCGATGCGCCGCGAGCACCTTGGCCTTGATGCCGCCCACCGGCAGCACCCGCCCGCGGAGCGTGCACTCGCCGGTCATCGCCGTGTCCGGCCGCACCCGCCGCCCCGTCAGGAGCGACGTGATCGCCGTGAAGATGGTCACGCCCGCCGACGGCCCGTCCTTCGGCACCGCCCCGGCCGGCACGTGGATGTGCAGGTCGCTCGTCTCGAGGAAGTCCGGGCTCACGCCGAGCTCGTCCGCGTGGCTCCGCACGTAGGTCAGCGCGGCCCGCGCCGACTCGCTCATCACCTCGCCGAGCTTGCCGGTGATCTCCACCTTCCCCTTGCCGCTCATCCGCGACGTCTCGATGAACAGGATGTCCCCGCCCACCGGCGTCCACGCGAGCCCGGTCGCGACCCCGGCGCGCGCCGTCCGGTCGGCGACCTCGGGCCGGAAGGTCTTCTTCCCGAGCAGCTCCTTGAGGTCCCCCGGCTCCACGTCGAGCCGCGTGTCCACCGCGTCCGGGTTCCGCGCGATGCGCAGCGCCAGCGCCCGACACAGCCGCACGATCTGCCGGTTCAGCTGCCGGACGCCCGCCTCCCGCGTGTACTCGCGGATGATCGCCACGAGCCCCTCGTCGGACAGCCGCAGCGCGTCCTCGTGCACCCCGTGCTCCGCGAGCTGCCGCGGGATGAGGTGGTTCTTCGCGATGTGCAGCTTCTCCTCGTGGGTGTAGCCGCTGAGCTCGACGATCTCCAGCCGGTCCCGGAGCGGCCCCGACAGCGTCTCCAGCGAGTTCGCCGTCGTCAGGAAGAGCACCTCCGACAGGTCGAAGGGCAGCTCCATGTAGTGGTCGGTGAAGGTGTGGTTCTGCTCCGGGTCGAGCACCTCGAGCAGCGCCGACTCCGGCGAGCCCTGCCACCACTGCCCGAGCTTGTCGACCTCGTCGAGGAGCAGCACCGGGTTCTTCGCCCCGACCTTCTTCAGCGCGTGCACGATGCGCCCCGGCAGCGCCCCGACGTAGGTCCGCCGGTGCCCGCGGATCTCCGCCTCGTCCCGCACGCCGCCCAGCGCGATGCGCGCGAACGGCCGCCCCGTCGCGTCGGCGATGGATTGCCCGAGCGAGGTCTTGCCCACCCCCGGCGGCCCCACCAGGCACAGGATCGTGCCGCGCGGGTTCTGCGCCACCTTCATCACCGCGAGGTGCTCGAGGATCCGCCTCTTCACGTCCTCGAGCCCGAAGTGGTCGGCGTCGAGCTTGGCGGCGACCGCGTCGATGTCGTCCTTCACCTCCGCCCGCACGTTCCACGGCAGGTCGAGGATCCACTCGAGGTAGGTCCGGATGACGTTCGACTCGGCCTGCTGCGCGCTCATCCCGTCGAGCCGCCGCAGCTCCCGCTCCGCCGCCTCGCGCACTTCGTCGGGCAGGTCCGCCGCGGCCACCCGCGACTTCAGCGAGTCCACCGCCCCCGGCGCGTCCGGGTCCTCGCCCAGCTCGCGCTTGATGGCCTTGAGCTGCTCGCGGAGGATGTGCTCGCGCTGGTTCTTGTGGAGCTCCTTCTTGACCTCCTCGTCGATCTTCTGGCGCACCTCGTTCACCGTCGACTGCTCGCCGATGAAGCTCGCCACCAGGCGCAGGCGCTCGATGACGTCGGTCATCTCGAGCACCTCCACCCCCTTCTCGACGGGCAGCTCCAGCCCGGCCGCCAGCCGGTCGACGAAGCGCCCCGGCGCCTCGTTGTCGGGGATGGTCGCGACGAGCTTCGCCAGCGCGCCGTCGCCGGCCGCCAGCTCGCGCCGCAGCGCGTCCGCCAGGAACTCCGCCTCGCGCTCGTCGCGCACGGGCTCCCGCAGCGGGCTCCCGTCGGCCGCGAGGAACGGCCCGCCGGTGACGAGGTCGCTCAGCTCGAAGCGCGACAGCCCCTGCAGCGAGACCATCACCGCCCGCTCGCCGCGCCGCGCCGTCGACAGCACCCGGGCGTACACGCCGACGGGGTAGAGATCCTCCAGGGTCGGCTCGGTCACGCGCGGATCGCGCTGCACGCCGACGCCGATGACCGTGTGGCCCGGCTTGATGTCGCTCAGGATGGCCAGGGACTGCGGCCGGCCGACCGCCAGGGTCGTCGTCTGGCCGGGGAAGAGGACGCCGTTGCGCAACGGCAGGAGCGGAAACGGCGCCTCGGGCGCGTCGGGAGAGAACACGCGATGGGACAACGGGACCTCCAGGGTCGCTTCGCTTGGTGCATCGACCCGGCGGGAGCTGGCCCGCCGTGGTCCGCAAACCCTAGAAGCGACCGCGCCGCCGTCAACCGGCTCCGTGTCGGTGTGTGCGTTCGGTCGATCGCGCGGTGGCCCCGGAAGGCCCCGCGGCGGCCGGCCGCGTCGCGCCCCTCCGGCGCGCCTCCGCGGGCCCCGCGAGATCCCTCCGAACCGCCTTGTACGCGGGGGCGAGGCCGGAGTGTGAGAACGTAACGCTGTGAAGAGTTAACAGTAAAGCTATTTCATTGCGGGGTGTTGGGGGCGTTGTTAAGCACGACGCGATGACCGTCGACCAACCAACCCAAGCGGGGGAGGTCCCATGCGTCGCGCCATCGTCACCACAGAGGCGGCCGTTCTCGGCTGGATGGCCCGCCTGTCGGATGACGTCCCTGTTCACTTCCCGCGCGTCGGCCCCAACGGCGGGTGGCGCTTTCAGCCCGTCGCGTCCGAGGACCGGCTGAGCTTCGCCGGCTATCGACCGACCATTCTGCCACCGGGCAAGCTGTTTGCGCCGGTCGACGAGGTGCTCTTCAACTTCGTCCACCTCGCCGACGGGTCCTTCCGGGCGTCCCCGGTCTACGAGACCCACCCGCGCGTCCTCGCCGGCGTTCGCCCCTGCGACGTCCGCGCCATCGGTCTGATGGACCAGGTGAACCGCGAGGGCACCCCCGATCCCCACTATCTCGCGCGGCGCGGGGCCACGACGCTCGTGGCCTATCGCTGTGCGGAACCCTGCAGCGAGAGCTGTTTTTGTGGTGCCGTCGGCTCCCTCGACAGCGACGAGGGAGCCGACCTTTTCCTCACCCCGCTCCCGGCCGAGGACGGCGAGGCGCCGCGCGTCCTCGTCGAGGCCCGGAGCGACGCCGGCGAGACGCTCATGGAGCACCTCGACGGCGACCCGGCGCACGACCCGGCGGCCCTCGTGGCCCGCTACCGCGCCGCGCGCCCCGAGCCCTTCGGCCGCAAGCTCCCCGGCGATCCCGCCGGGCTGCCGGACGCCCTCGCCCGGGCCGAGCGCTCGCACGTCTGGCGCGACCACACCGAGCGCTGCCTGTCCTGCGGGACCTGCAACCTCGTCTGCCCGACCTGCTACTGCTTCGACACCCACGACGAGGTCGACCTCGCCGACCCCGACGTCGGCCGCCGCTGCCGCGACTGGGACAGCTGCATGCTGAACGACTTCGCGGTGGTCGCCGACGGCCACGACTTCCGCCGCGACGTCGCCGCGCGCCAGGCCCACCGCGTGAAGCGCAAGTTCAAGTACCTCAACGACAAGTTCGAGGCCGAGGCGCCCTTCTGCGTCGGCTGCGGCCGCTGCGGCACCCAGTGCACGGTCGGGATCGACATCTTCGACATCGCCAGCGACGTGCTGCGCGAGCATGGAGGTGCCGCGTGAGCGTCATGTCCGCCTCCTCGGAGGACGTCTTCGTCCCGCGCCCCGCGCGCATCATCGAGGCCACCGCCTTCACCGGCCGCGAGCGCTTCTATCGCCTCGCCCTCGACCGGCCCCTCGGCCACCGCCCCGGCCAGTTCGTGATGCTCAGCGTCCTCGGCATCGGCGAGGCGCCCATCTCGATCTCCTGCGGGCCGCGCGAGGACAACATCCTCGAGATGGTCATCCGCGAGATCGGCTCGCTCACTCAGGTCGTCGCCAAGCGCGTCGTCGGCGACGTCCTCGGGATCCGCGGGCCCTTCGGCTCGGGCTTCGACCTGAACGACTTCCGCGGCCGCGACGTGCTCTTCGTCTGCGGCGGGCTCGGCCTCGCCCCGCTGCGCTCGCTGATCCAGCCGGTCCTCGCCGAGCGCGAGCAGTACGGCAAGATCACCATCATCAGCGGCTGCCGCACCCCCGACGCCGAGCTCTACCGCGACGACCTGCGCGCCTGGAGCGAGATCGAGGGCGTCGAGGTCATCCGCCTCGTCGACAGCACCGCGCACCAGCCCTGGGACGGGCGCGTGGGCCTCGTGACCGCGCCCATCGCCGACCTCGACATCGACCCCGAGCGCCTCACCGCCGCCCTCTGCGGCCCGCCGGTGATGTACAAGTTCGTGGTGATGGCGCTCGCCGCGCGCGGCGTCCCCGCCGACCAGATCTTCGTCGACCTCGAGCGCCGCATGCGCTGCGGCCTCGGCAAGTGCGGGCACTGCCAGATCAACGACGCCTACTGCTGCGTGGAGGGGCCGGTCTTCCGGCTGAGCGACCTCGAGCGCCTGCCGGAGGCTCTGTGATGAAGCCGAAGATCGCCTTTTTCGACTTCGCCAGCTGCGAGGGCTGCCAGCTCGCCATCCTCAACTGCGAGGACGCGCTCCTCGATCTGCTCGAGCGCGTCGAGATCGTCGAGTTCCGCGAGGCGCTGAGCGAGAAGGCGCCCCGCTACGACATCGCCTTCATCGAGGGCAGCGTCCACCGCGAGGAGGACGCCGAGCGCCTGCGCGACATCCGCTCGCGCGCCAAGGTGCTCGTGGCCCTGGGCGCCTGCGCCAGCAACGGCAACGTCCAGGCCCGCTCGAACATGACCGCCCCGGCGGTCAACCTCGCCCGCGTCTACGGCGAGGAGGCGCGCGACCGCGTCCAGACCGACCCCGAGCACTGGGGCCTGTGGGCCCACACCCGCGTCCGCCCCATCGCCGACGTGGTCGAGGTCGACTACTTCCTGCGCGGCTGCCCGGTCGTCCCGGCGGAGTTCGTCAAGCTCCTCACGACCCTGATCGCGGGGTCGCAGCCGCGCTTCCCGCGCGCGCCCGTCTGCACCGAGTGCAAGCGCGCCGGCAACCTCTGCGTCTTCGCCCGCGGCGAGACGTGCATGGGGCAGATCACCTGGGCCGGCTGCGACGCCGTCTGCGTCAGCAAGGGCTACCGCTGCGACGGGTGCCGCGGGATCCTCCCGGGCGCCAACGTCGAGGCGCACCGGGCGCTGCTCCGCGAGAGCGGCCTCGACGACGCCCAGATCGACAGCCGCTACGACCTCTTCTGCGCCTCGCAGCGCCAGGCGCGGCCGCGGACCCCGGTCCGGACCCCGACCCCGACCGCCACCCCGCGCGACCCGGCCGGGTC
>SBGO01000228.1 GCA_006226565.1 Deltaproteobacteria bacterium
GAGGCTCTTGCGGCCGACGCCGGCGTCCCCCTCGACCACGAGGGTGACGGGGCGCGTCGGATCGCCCAGCGCCGCGGCCGCGGCCGCCGTCACGGTCTCGTCCACCGGCGCCAGCGAGGGCTCCGGCGCGCCGAGCTCCCACGCGCAGGAGGCGAGCTCCTCGGGGAGGTCCGCCCAGCCGCCGTCGAGCTCCCACAGGACCGCCGGCGGGACGACGACGCGCCGCTCCTGGAAGGGCTTGGCCGGGTCGAGCACCTCGACGAGGCCGCAGCCCGCGAGGCGCCCCGACGTTGCGAGCGCCCGCGTCACCTCGGCCGGCCCGTGGAGCGGCTCGAGGAGCCACCCGGCGAGCCAGACCGTGAGGGTCGCCGAGCCGAAGGTCGCCTGCAGCTCGCCCGCCTGGAGCCCCAGCTCCGGGGCGTGGGCGAGGGCCGCGAGCGTGGCCCAGGTGTCGCGCTCGACGGGCGTCAGGCCCCAGCGCGTGCTGAGCTCGGCGAGCGCCGGTGGGGCCGGCGCCTCGGCGAGGGCCTCGATGGCGACGTCGAGATCGTCGTCGAGCTCGAGGTGCTCCCGGCGCGCCCAGGCGCGCTTGAGGAGCAGCCGGGCCAGGGGGAGGTGCTGCGCGAGGAGCTCATCCATCGGTGACCGTCGCCTCGTCGCCGTCGTCGTCGGCGCCCACGAGGATCCGCCCCACGTCGACCCAGGTGCCCGCGTCGAGGGGCGGCAGCCCGAGGTCGAGGTCCAGCTCCAGGAGCCGCCGCGGCGCCCGCAGGACCGCCTGCCGCGCGGCGCCGGTCGTCAGGTCCGCGACCGGCTCGCACACGATGACCAGCGTCTCCCCGTCGTCCTCGACCTCGGCCAGGCGCGGCGCGCTCTCGGGGCCCGGGAGCGTGCCGTCGAGGAGGAGCTGGAGCTTGAGCGCCTCGAGCTGGGCGTCGTCGACGCCGTGCTCGGCGCAGACGAGCTTCTCGCGGAGCGCCTCGAGGCCGAAGACGGTGCGCAGGACCAGCCCCTCGCCGAGCGCCTGGGCGATCGCCGGGGCGTCGTCGGGCCCGAAGGCGGCCTCCCACGCGTCGACGACCTCCTCCTCGAGCTCGGGCCAGTCCTCGACCAGCGCCGGCGCGAAGACCGCGATGAGCTGCTTGGCCGACAGGTCGAGGTAGAGGAACGGCTCGTGGATGAGGAACTGCTGCTTACAGCGGCCGCAAGTGGGGCGCTGGAAGGTCCGCTCCAGGATCTCCTGCCGGTAGCGCGGTGAGCGCTGGGCGTTGAGGCTGGCCGCGACGCTCCGCGACGCGACGTCGCCGCAGTGCGGGCAGGCGACGTCCGCCTGGAAGAAGGTCGACATGGGCACTCCTGGCGCCGCGGGCTCAGGTGGGGGCGGCCACGCCCGACGCGTCGGCGGCGGCGCCGCCGCCTTCCTGCTCCTGCTGCCACTGGGTCGGGTTCTTCAGGCGCAGCGGGTCCATGTTGGCGCGCCCGTGGATCTCCGCCTCGAACCAGCCGTAGAGCGGGTGCGACTCGGCCAGCGCGCCGGTGTAGTAGGCCGCGTAGATCTCGGCGAAGAACTCACCCGGCGCGCGCCACTGGTACTTCGAGATCTCGAGCCCGGACCGCAGGGTGGCGTCGTAGGACACGAACTCGGTGTCGTAGGCCTGGTGGTAGATGCGCCCGTTGACCGCCGTCGGGCGGTTGTTCCACGGGATCTTGCCCTTCTTGGACTCCTCGAGGGCGACGAAGATGGGGTGCCCCTTGACGCCCGCGGTGTCGAGCTTCTTGCCGCCCGGGCCCTTGTCGGTGGCCTTCTTCGCGGCGCCCAGCGACGCCTCGCCGGCGGCCACCTTCTTGCCGATGTCGCGGACGTACTCGGCCTCGGCCCGGTTGCCGCCCGCGGTGACGTGATCGTCCCGGATGGCGTAGGAGAAGTTGTTCCAGCTCTTCGAGACCGCCTGCCAGCTGCCGAACAGGGGGTCGCCCATGTGGCCGTTCATGACCTTGAGCTGCTCGTCGACGGCGTGCCCCACCTCGTGCAGCACCGTGTGCGAGAAGAGGTTCTGGCGGTTCACGCGGGTGTTGCGCTTGCCGGCGAGCCCCAGCAGGCCCCGCTTGGCGGCGCGGCCGTACGAGGCGACCTTGGAGTCGCCCTGCACGTCGCCGACCTTCATGGTGTCGAGGAAGCGGTCGGTGTTCTGGTAGTCCATCCGGATCTCGCCGCCGCCGTACCACGAGGCGCCGGGGGCCACGCTCTTCTCGCCGACCAGCTTCTTGAGCTGCTGGTTGGTCGCCCGGCTCACGTGGCTCGCCGGAACCCGCGCGAGGGCCTCCCACAGCCGCGCCAGCGCGCGCCCGCCCCACTGCCCGCTGATCTCCTGCAGGTTGTAGCGCGCCTTGATCGCGTACATCCCGAACTTGCAGGCGTCCTTGTGGGACGAAGAGGTGAGGCCGAGGACCTTGGCCTCGACCCACGCGGCGTCGTCCTGGAAGAGGTTGCGCACGAGGGCGTCCCAGTCCTGCTTGCCCACCGCCCGCAGGATCTTGTCGTCGTTCACGCCGGCCTGCCGCCACCGCGCGACGAGCGCCGCCATCGGCGCCGTGCTCCCGGCCGCCGCGAGCTCGTCCGACAGCTCGTCGGTCTTCTTCGCCGTGTCCGGCTTGGTGGCGTGCGCCGCGGCGCGGGCGACGTCGCCGCCCTCCATGTTGCCGCCGCCGCCGCCCTCCATCTGCACGACGGGCGCGGCGTGCTCGGCGTCGGAGTGGCTGCGCTCTCGGCGCTGGACGGTCGCGTGGGTCGGCGGCATGGCGAGGCTCCTTCCGGATCCGCTGGAGTCGACGTGCGCGCGCGGGCCGCTGGATCAGCACCGCGCCGCAGGATGTCCGAGTGCCGAGAAGATAGCATGCGTGCCACTACGAGGGCTCGGATTTTGCGCGCGATCAATAAATGTTCGCCCGGGCGAGGGAGCGGCAGACCGCACGCCCCTCATTCCGCGCGGTGGGTCACTTTCGTCGCCGAAGGGCGCGGCGTTCGCCAATGGGCGTCGCGTCCCCCGGCTTCGCGTCAACGGCGGCGGAGGAAGTGGTCGAGGAGCGTCTGGTGGAGGAACATCCAGCCGCCCCCGACGCGCCGCAGGAGCCCGCGGTCGGCCGCGCGGTCGAGCCAGGTCGCGAGGCCGAAGGGCAGCGGCGAGCGCGCCGCGATCACCAGGCGGAGCGCCAGGTGGAGGGTCACCGCGAGGCCGCCGTAGACCAGCCCGGCGACCAGCCCGGCGAAGCCGCCGGCGCTGAGGAAGAGGCTGAGGCGCGGGTCGGCGAGGGCGTGGAGGGTCGACTCCGGCCCGACGTGGGGCATGACCAGCGACACGCCGCCGTAGCCCACCGCCAGCCCCGCCAGGAGCCCCGTGCCGACGGCGACGCCCAGCGCCGTGGTCAGCGACTGGCGCAGGCCCTGGGCGGGGCGGATGCGCGTCTCCGCGTCGCGCGGCTCGAGGCCGAGGGCGACGGCGAGCGCGATGGCGCCGAGGACGCACAGCACGACGTTCACCCACGCGATGTAGACGAGCCCCAGGACGAGCCCCGCGGCGACGCCGAGCGCCACCATCAACGGGAGCCGGCGAGCGCTCGCGCGCCACGACCAGCGGAGCGCCTCGCGCGGGCGGACGCGCAGGCCGCGGTTCAGGATGACCGCCACCACGACCGCGATGGCGCCCATGATCAGCCCGACGATCGGGCGCCGCCCGGCCAGCGCGCTCACCGCGGCGTTCCACCCGAAGGCGAGCGCGGCGAGGAGCGCGAGGCCGAGGCCCTGCGCCGCCCAGCGCTGTCCCCGGGTCGGGAGCCAGTCCGCCTGGATGCGCTCGAGCCAGAGGTCCGACGAGCCGGCCCGGCGGAGCGCCCCGGCGAGCCACCCGA
>SBGO01000652.1 GCA_006226565.1 Deltaproteobacteria bacterium
GTCGTCGCAATCTCCGGGATGGAGAGCCCGTCGAGCTCGTGCAGGACGAACACCGCCCGCTGGTCGAGGTCCATGCCGTCGAGCGCGAGCAGCACCAGGTCGCGGGCCTCGCCGCGCGCCACCGCCGCCTCCTGCGGGGGCGCGGTCGGCGTCACGTCGGCCACCTCGGGCGCCACCGCCGCCTCGCGGGAGAACGCCGCGCGCCGGCGGTAGTCGCTGACCACCCGGAAGGCGATCCCGAACAGCCACGGTCGCAGCGGCCGCGCCGGATCGTAGTCGGCCAGGCGCTTGTAGACGACGACGAACACGTCGTGGGCGAGGTCCTCGACGTCGCGCTCGCGCGCCCCGAGGCGCCGCAGGGTCCGGTGCATCCAGGCGAACTCCTGCTCGTACAGGGCCCGGAAGGTGGCCTGGTCGGGGGCGACCGGCGCTTTGAGGGAGGCGTCCACGTCGGGTGTTTGGGGCGGCGCGTCCGAATCCGTCACGACGCGCCCCGAAAATCGCTCGTCACCGTAGCGCGAAGACGACACCGAGGCCCAGCGTCAGCGCCGCGGCGGGCGTCTCCCACACCACCGCGTCGTCGACCCGGACCCGCGCCCGGGTCAGCGGAAACAGGCCCGCCGCCGTCACCTCGAGCGCCACGTCGCGGGAGATCGGCGCGCGCCCGCCGAGGCGGATCCCCGGGGCGATCCACAGCGCGCCCTGGCCGCCGTCGGTCACCGCGTCTCCACCGAAGCGCTGACCGCCCACGCCGACGGTCGCGCAGGCGGACCAGGATCCGGTCCGGAGGCAGCCGTGCAGCTCGCCGACGTAGAGCGTGGCCGCGACCCGCCCGCCGTCCACGGCGCCCTCGCCGAGGAGCTGCGCCGCGAGCGCGCCTCCGGCGGACCAGCCCTCGCCGCGCGCGGCGATCGTCACCTGCGGGCCGAGGGTGAGGCCCGGCGCGAGCCCGATCCCCCCCACCGCGGCGACCCCGAGCTCGGCGACGAGCGGTGACGGCGGCGGTCGAGGCGGCGTCGGCTCGGGATCGTAGCGCGCGATGAGGGGCCGCTCCTCGTCGCGGATCGGTCCGCGGCGGCTCCCGATCGGCCCCGGCGGGGGCGTCGGGCGCACGAGCACGAGCGGGTCGATGGCGACCGCCACGGCGAGGGCGACGGTCTCGCCGAGCTCGCCGCAGCCGGGGTCGGCGCTCTGGAGGGTGCGGACGCCGTGGAAGGGCGGGGCGCCGATCAGGGTGATGCGCGCGACGAACCCGCGGCGCGCGGGCGACAGGTGGACGAGCACGCGCTCGCCGGCGGTCGCGGCGAAGGGGTCGCGCCCGAGCCGCCGCGCCACGTTGGAGGCCAGGGCCGTCGTGCCGGGGCAGCGCTCGGCGCCGGGGTCCCGGAGCACCTCGAGCGCCACGATCCGCCCCTGCGCCGGGGGATCGGCCGCACGCGCTCCGGAGAGCATCACCGCGACGGCGACGAGGGTGATCGGGAGGCGGGCACGAAGGCGGCGCACATGGCCTCGCTGGTGGCGTCGCGAGAGGAGGCGCGCGCCGCCGGAGCGAGGCGCGGCCCGCTCGCGGTGTAGCACGCGAGGTCGCGAGCGTCGACGACGTCCCCGGCTGTTGCGGGCGGGCAGGGGCCCACGCATACTCCGTCCGAGGACCCGTCACCGGAGCAAGACGTCGATGAGTCAACTGGGCCCGCAAGAGCTCTTCAACCTGTTCCAGGCGGTGAAGCCGCGCGGCGCCGAGGAGCGGACGATGGGCGGCAGCCCGGCGGCCGTGGTCAACGGCAACATGTTCATGCGCATCCGGCGGACGCAGTTCGTCCTGCGCCTGTCCGAGGCGCACCGGACCGAGCTCCTCCGGCAGCCCGGGGCGGAGGTCTTCGAGGCCATCCCCGGTCGCCCGATGGCGGAGTACATCGTGGTGCCGCCGTCGGTGCTGCGCGACTCGCGCGTGCTGCAGCACTGGGTCCAGCGCTCCTACGAGTACACCGCCGGCCTCGCCCCCCAGGCCAAGAGCGGCCTCCCGAAGGCGCAGCCGCGCACGCAGTCGGTCAAGACCACGCAGATCAAGCAGGTCGACGGCTGATGGGGCGACTGCTCGACGCTGCGGTCGCCTTCTTCTCGGCGGACGAGCGCGAGCTGTCGGTGATGGCGGCGAAGAACCCGCCGCAGGTCCACTTCATGGTCACGGCGGAGCACACGCGCATCGAGTGCGCGCTCGAGGCCTACGAGGACACCGAGCGCGTCTGCCTCCTCGCCACGTACCCGGCCCTCGTCCCCGAGCCCAAGCGCCTCGCGGCCGCCGAGTACATCACGCGCGCCAACTTCGGGATCCTGCTCGGCAACTTCGAGCTCGACATGGACATCGGCCTGGTGCGCTTCAAGACCAGCGCCGACGTCGAGTCGATCGAGCTCACGCCGACCTTCCTCAAGAACCTCTTCGAGGCCAACCTCACCACCGCGACCAAGTACTACCCGGGGCTCATGAAGGTCATCTACGCCAACATGAAGCCGTCGGACGCGCTCGCGGTCGTGCGCCAGGTGACCTGAGCAGATCGGGGCGAAGCCCCTGCTCGTGCGGGTTTGACCGTCCCTTTCGGCGGCGCTACGGTCGGCGGCAACTCGCCCGCCGGCGAAACGGCGGGTCGCGCCACATCAGGAGTCGCCATGACGAACCGCCTCGTCGCCGCCGCCCTCGCGTCCTTCCTCGTCCTCAGCCTCGTCGCCGTCTCCGGCTGCGGCAAGAGCGTCGAGGGAGAGACCAAGAGCTGGAACGCCAACAAGCTCGCCCTCGAGGCCTACTCGGGCAAGTACCCCGGCCTCAAGGCCGCCATCACCGAGCACGTCGCCTCCGCCCAGAAGGCCTTCGACGCCGCCCAGAGCGTGGCCGACGAGGACCAGAAGGCGAAGGCGCTGAGCGTCGCCAACGAGCAGCTCCTGCTCGCGCTCAAGCCGCTCCGCGAGCTCGACACCGCGATCCAGAACGTCGAGACGCTCAAGAAGGACCGCGGGATCCTGGCGCTGAGCGCCGGTGAGGTGAACCCGGCCATCCAGCTCGCCGACGCCGCCGTCGAGAAGGCGAAGGGGATGCTGAACGCGGCCGGGATCGACACCGGCGCGGCCATGGTCGGGACGGCGCAGGAGGCGCTGCGCGTGGTGAAGACCGGCGCGACGAACCTCGTGCACCTCCAGGAGAAGGTCGCGGAGGCCGCGAAGGCCACCGCGGCGGCCACGGCCCCGGCCGCCGCTCCGGCTGCTGCCCCGGCCGCTGCCCCCGCTCCGGCCCCCGCGCCGACGCCGGCTCCGACCAACCCCTGATGGCGGAGCCGATCGCCTGGAAGCACCTGACCGGCCGGCAGGTCGCCGCGCTCGACCCCGGCCGGACAGTCGTCTGGGTGAGCTGCTCCCCCGTCGAGGTCCACGGGCCCCATCTCCCGACCGTCACCGACAACATCGAGGCCCGGGGCATCGCCCGGGCCGCGATCGATCACTTCTCCCGGCGGTTCCCCGAGGTCGTGCACGTCGAGGTGCCGCCGGTCTACGTCGCCGCCGACGTGCTTCCCCACAAGGGGTCGCTCGCCTTCCGCCCGACCACCGTCGTGCGGGTCCTCGAGGACCTCGGCCGCACCCTGGCGGCCCAGGGCTTTCGGCACGTCTGGGTGACGAACTTCCACGGTGGCCCGAGCCACTTCGTCGCCATCGAGGCGGCCTGTGACCGCGTCAACCGGCGCCACGGCGCGCGCATGGCGAGCCTCTTCTCGCTGCTCCTGACGCGCCTCACCGGCGGCTCGACCGATCTCTCGGACGTCCTCGGGGACCTCCCCGGCATCTCACGCGAGGACCTCGTCGGCGACTCCCACGGCGGCGCCCTCGAGACCTCGCTGATGCTCCACCTCATCGGGGAGCACGTCGACCCGATCTACCGCGAGCTCGGCCGCCGCACGGTCGACGACACCCTGGCCGAGCAGGGCAAGCCGCCCCTCGCCCCGCCCGGCAAGCGCCAGCGCCTCGCCACGCTGATCCGCGGCTTTCGCGAGAAGCTCCGCTACTACCACGCGGAGACCTACGCGGGGACGCCGTCGCTGGCGACCGCCGAGGCCGGCGTCCAGATCCTCGACCGCCTCGGCGCCATCGCCGCCGACGGCTTCGCCGATCTCTGGACCGGCCGCGTCGCCCCCGAGGACTGCCGCTCACCGCTGTGGCCCGCGCGCTGGCTCTTCACCGAGCCGCGCGTCGGCGCCGCCTTCCAGCGCCTGCTCGGCCTCGAGAGCCGGATCTGGTGAGCCCACCCGCGGCCTCGCGCGCGCCACGCGTCGGGGGCCCGGGCGCGCCTACTTGATCCCGTAGACCTTGAGCTTGTCGTAGAGGGTCCGCTCGCCGATCCCGAGCCGCTCGGCGGCCTTCTTCCGGTGGCCGCCCACGGCCGCGAGGGCCTCGAGGATGGCGGACTTCTCCGCCGTCGCCAGGGTCCCGCCGTCGAGCAGCGTGGGGCCGGCGGCCGAGCCGGTCCCGAGGATGAGCTCGTCGGCGGTCAGCACCCGGCCGTCCGCCAGGATCGCCGCCCGCTCGAGGGCGTTGAGGAGCTCGCGCACGTTGCCCGGCCAGCCGTAGCCCACGAGCGCCGCCCGCCCGCTGTCGTCGAGGGACAGCCCGGGCTTGCCGAGGCTCTTGCCGACGCGCACGAGGAGCTGCTCGGCCAGCGGCAGCAGGTCGGCCGGGCGCTCGCGCAGCGGCGGCAGGCGCACCGGGAAGACGGCGAGGCGATGGTAGAGGTCCTCGCGGAAGCGCCCGGCGGCCATCTCCGCCGCCAGGTCGCGGTTCGTCGCGGCCACCCAGCGCACGTCCGCCGTCAGCGCCTGCGAGCCGCCGACGCGCTCGAAGGTCTTCTCCTGCAGGACCCGCAGGAGCTTGGCCTGGAGCTCGGGCTTGAGCTCGCCGACCTCGTCGAGGAAGAAGGTGCCGCCGTCCGCGAGCTCGATGCGCCCGCGGCGGCGCTGCAGCGCCCCGGTGAAGGCGCCCTTCTCGTGCCCGAAGAGCTCGCTCTCGAGCAGGTTGTCCGACAGCGCCGCGCAGTTGATGGCGACGAAGGGCCCGCTGGCGCGCCGGCTCTGCGCGTGGACGGCGCGCGCGGCGACCTCCTTGCCGGTCCCGCTCTCGCCGATGAGGAGCACCGTGGCGTCGGTCCGCGCCACCTTGCCGAGGGCCGACACCACCGGCGCCATCGCCGGGTCGCCCCAGGTGAGGCGCTCCTCGCCCGCGTCCGAGGCCATCGCGCCCGCGCGCTCGACGGTGTCCTTGAGCCCCCGCCGCTCCAGCGCCCGCTCGGCGAGGAGCCGCAGCTCCGTCGGGCTCGCGATCGGCTTCTGGAGGTAGTCGAAGGCCCCCAGGCGCATCGCCTCGACCGCGCCCTCCACGGTCCCGTGGGCGGTCAGGACGATCACCTCCATCTCGGGGTGGTCGGCGCGCGCGCGGCGGAGCAGCGTCATCCCGTCGACCCGCGGCATCTTCAGGTCGGTCAGCATCAGGTGGAAGCTGCCCTTGGCGAGCGCGTCGAGGGCGCGCTGCCCGTCGGCCGCGAGCACGATGTTGTGGCCTTCGTCTTCGAGGACCTCGCCGATGAACGTGCGGATGCCCTCCTCGTCGTCGACCACCAGGATGCGCGCCATGCCGTCTCCTCTCACGTCGTGCTCTCCGCGGCCGGGATGCGGACCCGCACCACCGCCCCGCCGTCCGCGGCGTTGAGGGCCTCGATGGTCCCGCCGTGGGCCTCCACGATACGCCGTGCGATCGGCAGACCCAAGCCCGTACCCTGCACCCGGCTCGTCCGGAACGGCTCGAAGGCCGACTCGGCCTCGCCGGGCGGGAAGCCCTCGCCGCGGTCGCGCACGGTGAAGACCACCGCCGCGCCGTCGAGCGCGCAGCGGGCGTCCACCTCGGCGCCCTCGGGCGAGGCCTGGACGGCGTTCTTCACGAGGTTGACGAGGACCTGGTTCATGCGGTCCTCGTCGAGATCCCAGCGCTCGGGCGCGGTGGCGGTGTCGATCCGCACGCGGCCGTCGCCGGCCTGCTCGGCGGCGGCGCGCAGCAGCGCCCCCGGGTCGACCGCGCCGCGGCTCAGGGTGCCGGTGCGCGCGAAGTCGAGGATCTGCCGCGTCAGCGTCTCGAGGCGCTCGGCCTCGCGGACCACGCGCTGGGCGTTCTTGTAGCCGCGCGCCTCGGGGTCGGTGCGCTCGAGCACCAGCTGCGCGTGCCCCTTGAGGGAGGCGAGGGGGTTGCGCAGCTCGTGGCCGAGCACCGCCGACATCTCGCCGAGGGCCGCGAGCCGGCGATCCCGCGCGAGCTGCGCCTCGGCCCGGTCGGCGCGCGCCCCGGTGCGCCAGAAGAAGAGCGCCAGGATGAGCAGGAGGACCGCGGCCACCGCGCTCACGAGGAGGTGGTTGCGCGCCGTCTCCGCGAGCTCGCGGGCCATCACCGGCTCGACCTCGATGATGACGCGCGCGCCGGGCATGCGCCCCATCGCGCGGCGGCGCGGTCGCATCGTCGCGGCGTCGATGCGGACGCGATCGCCGACGCGCATCACGGCCGGCGCGCGGGGCGGACCAGGCGGGAGCGGGGAGGGGGCGCCCTTGGCGACGGGCTCGCCGGCCGTGGCGAGGAGCTCGCCCTCAGGTCCGACGATGGCGACGTAGCGGAGCCCCTGCTCGCTCGACTCCTCGAGGATCTCGACCAGGGTCGCGTCGAGGGCGTCGGCCGCGTCGCGCAGGCTCCGCCGGACCCCGTGGTAGAGGTCCATCGCCCGCGCGTCCGCGACCGCGTCGGCTGCGGCGCGGTTGCTCAGGAAGGTCGTGACGCCGGTCACCACGAGCGCGACCCCCATCACCAGGGTGGTCACGAGCATCCCCCAGCGCGCGCGGCGCGTGCCGTGGGAGGGGGCGTCGATCGGGGCGGTGGGGCTCATGGTCGCTCTCCTACCACGTTTCGACGCCCGTCACGGCGTCGGATCAGAGATCCTGGGCGTCGTCGTCGGCCGGCGCGTCCGGGCCGTCACCGCCGCCGCAAGGGCCCATGCCACGCCCCATGCCGGGGCCCATGCCGTTGCCGGGGCCCATACCCATTCCGGGGCCCATGCCGCGCATCCCATGGCGGCCGTGGTGGCCGCGCATGCCGCGCGGGCCGCGCATGCCGGGGCCGGACTCCATGAACTTCTTGAACTGCTCGGCCGAGAGCACGCTCTTGACGGCGAAGAGGTGGTCGACGCGCTTGAGCTCGAGCTGCGCCTGGAGCCCGCTGAGCTCCTTGGTCGCCGCGACGATGGCGGCGCGGTCGGGGGCGTCGGCCTGCCACAGCTTGGCGAGGGCCTCGTGCTTGGCGCGGAGCTGGTCGCGCACGGCCTGCATCTCGGTCTGATGCAGCTCGCGGAGCTTCTTCATCGTCTCGACCTGCTGGTCGTTCAGGCCGAGGTTCTCGGCCATGCGGGCGCCGCGCTCGCCGGGGCCTTGGCCGAAGCCGCCGCGGGGGCCGCGGGCGAAGGCCGCGGGGACGGCGAGCGCGAGCACCAGGAGGGCGACGCCGGAGAGGGTCAGGGAACGTTTCATCTGTGGGCCTCCAAGGTCCGGGGTACACGTGGCTACGATTCAATTCGTGTGCCACCCGTTAGTGGGAATCGAAATTCATTTTATATCGAGTGGTTGTGTTCTTTTTCACGGCGTGAAGGGGCCGGGTTTCTGCAGATTCTGCAGCGTAGGGGGTGCGGATTCGGCAGCCCCCGCAGGAAAGTGTGAAGTAGTGGGGTCTGACCCCACTACTTCACACTTTCTGTCGCGGCGGGTTGGGCTACTCGCCGTCGACCGGCGGGGTCGGCGGGCCGGAGAAGTGGCCGCCGCGCTTGCCGAAGCCGCGCTTGCCGCGCTTGCCGCGCATGCCCTGCTCGCCGCCGCCGCGCTTGCCCTGCCGCCCGAAGCCGCGCTTGTGGAAGCCGTGGCCGCGCTTGCCGAAGCCGCGCTTGCCGAAGCCGCCGCGCTTGCCGGCGAACTTCGTGAACTTGGCGAACTGCTCCGGGGTGAGGATGTCCTTGGCGGCGAACATGAAGCCGACGCGGCTCGTCGCGAGCTGCGCCTCGATGGCGCTGACCTCGCTCGTCAGGGCGAGCAGCGTGGCGCGGTCGGGGTTGCCGGACTGCCACTGCGCCCGGATGGCCTGGCGCTTCTCGCGGAGGCCCTGGCGGGTCGCCTTCGCGGTCGCCTGCTGCTCCTCGCGCAGGGTCTTCAGGGCGGCCGCCTGCTCCTCGCTCAGGTCGAGGGCCTGCACGAGGCGCGCGCCGCGCTCGCCGCCGCGCTTGCCGAAGCCGCCACCGGGGCCGTCGGGGCCGCGCGAGAAGGCCGCCGGCGCGGCGAGGGCGATGGCTGCGAGGGCGATGACACCGGAGAAGAGGATGGAACGTCGCGTCATGATCGAGCCTCCTTGGGGCGTCGGGGTTCGTAGCTCCCCCATCGCAAGGCCCGTGCCACCCCGGGACGGTTGGTGAATCCTATTTGAAAACGATGGCTTGTGGGACCAAGCCAGGAGCTTGCGGTCGTCGCCGACTGCGGATGTCGCAGGAAACCGCCTGCGGATCCGGCAGCTCCGGGGTCTTCCCGCTTGCTCGCCTCGGACCCTGGTCGTAGTGTCCCCCGCCGTGACTTTGCTCGCCCGGCTCCAATCCCCAGACCCCATGCTCTCGGTCGAGCTCCGGCCCCCGCGGATGGGGCAGGGGAACCACGACAGCATGGACGCCTGGTTCTCGATGCACGCCGCCGTGGCGAGCCTCGTGGCCAGCGGCGTGCCGCTCTTTCTGACCGACAGCGCGGTCGGCGCGCAGGAGGAGGAGAACCTCCACCACCTGCTCACGAACCTGGACGCCGACCTGGCGCGCGAGCTGGTCTGCCCGTTCCTGACGACGAAGCACACGCTCGAGTACTGCGAGTGGTACGCCGCGCGCGCCGTCGACGCGGCCTGCGGGGCGCTGACGGTCCTCGGCGGCGACAAGCACGTCGGTCCCCCGCGCTGCGTGTCCCACGGGTACATGCTCCGCGAGCGCATCCGCGAGCGCTTCCCCGACCTCCCCCTCGGCGGCTGGGCGAACCCCCATCAGGACGTGGCGCGCCAGGTCGGCTTCCTCGCCGACCCGCGCTTCACCGGCGACTTCTACCTGACCCAGCTCGTCTCGCACCTCGAGCCCGGGCCCATCGCCGCCTTCCAGGCCGAGCTCGACCGTCAGGGCGTCACGATGCCCGGCGTCTGGGGCGTCTTCTTCTACCGCTCGGGGAACCCGAAGACGCTCAAGCGCCTCTCGGAGTTCTTCCCGGTGCCGGTGGACGCGGTCGTCGAGGAGTTCGCCGGCGGCGCCTCCGCGGCCGAGGTCGCGGCGCGCACGATCCGCTACCTGCGCGACCGCGGCGTCAACAAGGTCTACGTCTCGAACCTCCACCCCGAGCGCGCCGTCGAGCAGCTCGAGGAGATCCAGGCGCTCCTGTAGCCCTGCGCTACTGCTGGACGAGCAGCTTCATCTTGGCGAAGGCGTACAGGGACGTCTCCGGGAGCTCCGTCACCATGTCGAGGGTGGCGATGACCGGCACGTTCATCCACCAGCGGTTCACGCCGGGCTTCGTCGAGAAGTCGAAGAGCTCCCCGAAGAGGTCGAGCTGCGTCCCGGAGACGGTGTAGGGGATCGGCTCGTTCGGCCACGGGAAGGCGCCGAAGGCGACCTGGCACTGGCAGACGCTGTAGCTGGTCGTGATCACGCCGTTGGTGGAGCCGGTGGCCGGTGGGGCTTTGCAGGTCGCGGTGACGCCCTCGTAGAGCATCCGCTCGGTCTCGCCGCCGGCGCGCGCGATCGACTCCTCGATGACCGACTGCATGTTGGATCCGGTGCACCAGCTCGGCGCGGTCGGGACGGACCAGAAACGGATGTAGACATCCCAGTGGAGGGCGACCTGACCGGAGGGGTTCAGGGTGCCGCTCGTCGCGTCGGTGTTGACGACGGTCATGTGGCCACCGGCGACGTCGGGCCACTCGAGGACGCCCATGAAGCTCACGTCGACGCCGCCGAGGCCCGACGGGGGGAAGGACGACGCCTCCGCGTTGGGCTTGCGGAGCATGGCGCGGGCCTGGGGGCAGCTACCGATGAAGCTCTGGTTCGCCCCCGGCAGCGGCGAGCCGCCCGCCGCGGGCTCGCTCCAGAGGTCGTAGCAGGCCTTCGGGAAGGCGAGGTCGCTCTTCCACCCCGAGCTCGGCCCCGGCGTCCACTCGTAGGTCGAGAAGTGCTTGACCAGGAACCGCTCGGGCCCGTCGTCCTCCTTGCCGAGCCCGAGGACGCCCTCGAAGGTGTCGCCCTGGTCGATGACCAGGGTCGGGGTCAGGCCGTAGGCGTCGAAGGACGTGTCCCAGCCGCTGTCGTCGACGTTCAGCTCGAGGGTGGCCGGCGGGTCGAAGGTCGTCCCGCTGGGGCCGAAGACGATGGCCGGGCCGATGCTCCCGGGCTTGTCGCTGACCTCCAGCGCGACGGTGATCGTCGTGTCCGCGGCGAGCGCGTCGGCCGGGATGATGAGGCGCCCGAGGCCGTCGGGCAGCTCGACCACGCCGCCCTCGCTGGCGATGATCGCGACCGCTCCGCCGACGGTGTCGCCGGTCGCGTCGGCGGTGGTGGTGTCCTCGCCGGTCGCGTCGGCGGTGGTGGTGTCCTCGCCGGTCGCGTCGGCGGCGGCGGTGTCCTCGCCGGTCGCGTCGGCGCTGGCGGTGTCCGCGACGGCGGTGTCGGGCGTGCCGCCGCCGTCCTCGGCCTCGCAGGCCAGGGTCCCGAACGCGACGAGGAGCGCGAGGCCCCCGAGGGAGATCTTCGACAGGTCGGTGCAGCGCATCGCTCGGCTCCCATCGCGCCGGGGCGGGCCGGCGGAGGTGTCCCGGAGGTGGGATGAGCGCCGGAGGATGAGGCGACGCGGGGGCCGCGTCAACTCCGGGAACGCTCCCGCGGGCGCATTCTGACCGAGCGGTTCGGGGGCCCCGCGCGGTCCCGGCGCCGCGCAACGTCGTTGACGGTCGCGCACGGGCGTAGGAGGTTGGCGGTAGTATCGAGGAGGGTGCGATGAGAGCTGTGTCGTTGGGGTTGTGCTTCACGCTCGTGGGCGCGTGTGCCGACGCCTTCCCGCCGATCCCCGAGGGGCGCGAGAGCGACGAGTGCTTCGACCTGCTCGACAACGACCACGACGGGGCGACCGATTGTGACGATTCGAGCTGCACCGCGGCGTGTCACGAGTCGGATTGCGACGACCTCGTCGACTCGGACCGCGACGGTCTCACCGACTGTGAGGACCCCGACTGCACCGACGGCGCCTTCGAGGCGTGCCACTGCCTCGACGCCATCGACAACGACCACGACGGTCTCGTCGACTGCGCGGACACGAGCTGCGCGGCGACGTCGGAGTGCTACGCGCCGCCCGGGACGATGAAGATCGCCGGCGGCACGTTCACCCAGGGGTGCGACAGCCAATCGTCGGCGCGCCCCGCCCACGAGGTCACCGTCCCGACCTTCTACATCGACATCGCCAACCCGACGGTCGGCGATTTCCTCCCGTGCGTCGACGAAGGCGCGTGCGCGGAGCCGCCCAGCTACGTGTACTGGCAGAAGTGCAACTACGGCCCCGAGCCGGACATCACCCAGCCGATCCGCTGCGTCTCCTGGACCATCGCGCGCAGCTACTGCAAGTGGGCCGGCGGGCGCCTCTGCTCGGAGTCCGAGCTCCGCTTCGCGCTCCGCGAGGGGCGCCGCGAGATGGGGATCGAGCCCCTGGCCGACGACAGCGACGAGAGCCAGGAGATCGTGGCCGACTGCTGGCGCGACGACTACGGGATCCGCCACCCGAACGGGGCGCTCGAGCTCGACGTCCCGACGGACGGCTCGGCGGCCAGCGGCTACCCGTGCGAAACACGCACGGCCATCGACCTGTCCAGGTTCCGGGACGCGACCTGCTCGCGACGCGAGGAGATCACCGTCGACGAGAACGGGGCCTGGAACGACCGCCTGTTCCGCTGCTGCCGAACGACCGACGCGCCGTAGCGCGGCGGCTACTCGTCGTCCTCGGCGGCGCGCCGGGCGCGCTCGAGGTCGGCGAGCTGCTCGTAGAGGGCCTGCTCCTCGACGCTCAGGTCGACGGGGACCTCGACCTCGACGGTCACGAAGAGGTCGCCCCGGCCCGACGAGCGGAACTCGGGGAGGCCCGCGCCGCCGACGTGCAGGGTCGTCCCGTGCTGGGTCCCGGCCGGCACGTCGACCTCGACCGGGCCGTTGGGCGTGTCGATGACCAGCGTCGTGCCGAGGGTCGCCATGACCGCCGAGAGCGGCTCGGTCACGCCGAGGTGCGCCCCGCGGCGGACGAAGCGCTCGTCGCGCGCGTGGACGACCACGTGGAGATCGCCCGGGATGCCGCCCGGATCCTCGCTCGCCTCGCCGCGGCCCGGCACGCGCAGGACGGCGCCGTCCGCGATGCCGACCGGGATCTTGAGCTCGAGCGTCTCCTCCTGGTCGACCTGGCCGTCGCCCTTGCAGCCCTCGCAGGGGTGCTCGACGACCGTGCCGCTCCCGCCGCAGGTCGGGCAGCCGACCACCTGCCGGAAGAGCATCGGCCCCTCGCGCCGCTCGACCACCCGCTGCCCGGTCCCGCGGCAGCCGGTGCAGCGCTTCGGCTCGGTGCCGGGCTTGGCGCCGGTGCCGCCGCACACGTGGCACTCGGCGCGGCGCACGAGCTTGAGCTGCTCGGTCCCGCCGTGGGCGATGCGGTCGAGGGAGACCGCGATCTCGATGGTGGCGTTGCGCCCCGGGCGCGGCCCGCTCGGGCGCCGCTGCTGGCGCCGCCCGCCGCCGCCGCCGAAGAGCGAGTCGAAGATCGAGCCGAAGCCGCCGCCGAAGATGTCGCTGAAGTCCTGGTTGAACCCGCCGCCGCCGCCGCCGCCGCCGCCGAGCCCGGCGTGCCCGTAGCGGTCGTAGGCCGCGCGCTGCTGGGCGTCGGAGAGCACGCCGTAGGCCTCGGAGATCTCCTTGAAGCGATCCTCGGCCCCGGGGGACTGGTTGCGGTCCGGGTGCCACTCGCGCGCGAGCTTGCGGAAGGCCTTCTTCAGCTCTCCGTCGTCCGCGCCGCGCTCGACGCCCAGCACCTCGTAGTAGTCTCGCTTCGCCTCGGCCATCGTCACCCTGCCGTCCCAGCTGTCGACCGGGGGAAGCTCGACCCCCCGCTCGCCCGGTCAACCCCCGCCGCGTGACGGGGGTGCGCCGCGTCGCCGCGCGGCGCTCGTCTCAAGTCAGCCCGTCGAGCACGGCGAGCGCCAGATCGACGCGGCCGTTCGGCGCCACGACCTGGATCCCCTGCACGTGCGGGCGCACGCTCTGCGCCAGCTCGCGCGCGATGGCCAGGCCCTCGGCCTCCTCGGTCCCGGCCGCCTCGGCCGCGCGCATGCGCTCGACGATCGCGTCGGGCACCGCCACCGACGAGCGCCGGTGCTCGAAGAGCTCGGCCTGGCTCGCGCTCGAGAGCGGCCAGATCGTCGCGATGATGGGGATGTGCTTGTCCCCCGGCGTCTGCAGCGACTTCACGCAGCGCGTGAGCGCGTCGTCGTCGAAGATCGGCGCCGTCAGCGCGTACTCCGCCCCGGCGTCCACCTTCCAGAAGAAGCGCGAGCGCTCGCGCTCGGGGTCGAAGGCGGTCGGGTCGAGGTGCACGCCCACGTGGAACTCGGTCGGGCGCCCGATGGGGTTGCCGCCGACGTCCTCGCCGTGGTTGAGGCGCGTGACCAGGTTCACGAGGCCGATGGAGTCGACCTCGAGCTCGGGCCAGGCGTCGCGCTCGGCCCCGGCCACCAGCGGGTCGCCGGTGACGAGCAGCAGGTTCGTCACGCCCATCGTCGCCGCGCCGAGCAGGTCGGACTGCATCCGCATGAGCCGCCGCCCGCGCGCCGAGTACTGCACGATCGTGCCCATCCCGACGGTGCGGAGCGCGTCCGCCTGGGCCAGCGGCGGGAGGTGCGCCACCGACGCCGGCCCCTCGGGGATGGCCACCGCCGTCACCCCGGCCAGCGCGAGCCGGCGCGCCGCGCGGACCATGTCGGCCGTCTCCCAGCCGCGCACCGGGGGCAGCTCGACGACCGTCACGAAGCGCCCGCCGTGGAGCGCCGCCGCCAGGACCGACTTCTCGCGGGTCGGCACCGGCTCGGCGATCGGCGGGCGATCCTGCGCCAGGGCGACCGCGTGGGGGCTCACCACGGGGGCGGCCTCGCCGACCACGGAGCGGAGCGCGCGGATGTGCTCGGGGGTGGTGCCGCAGCAGCCGCCGAGCAGGCGCGCGCCCTGGCGGATGGCGCGCCGCCCCCAGGCGACGAAGTAGTCGGGCGAGCCGAGGTAGATCTTGCGCCCCTCGACGTCCTTGGGGGCGCCGGCGTTCGGCTGGCAGGAGAGCGGCCGGTCGGTGGCCGCGCGCATCCCGCTCAGCGAGGCGAGGGCGCTCAGCGCGTCGCTGCAGTTCACGCCGACCACGTCGGCGCCGGCCTTGGTGATGGCCTTGGCGGCGTCGGCGGCCTTCACGCCCTCGCGCGTCAGCCCGCCCGCGCCGACGGACACCTGGGCGACGATCGGCAGATCGCTCACCGAGCGGACCGCCTGGATCGCCTCGACCAGCTCGGGGAGGTGGGCGAAGGTCTCGAGCACGAACAGGTCGACGCCGCCCTCGGCCAGGGCCAGGGCCTGCTCGGCGAAGACCTCGCGCGCCTCGTCGCGGCCGATGGGGCCGAAGGGCTCGATGCGGACCCCGAGGGGGCCCATCGCGCCCGCCACCCACGCGTCCGCGCCGGCGACCTCGCGGGCGATCTCCACGCCGGCGCGGTTGAGGTCGGCGACCTGCTCCGCGAGGCCGTGGGGCGACATGCGGAAGCGGTTGGCCGCGAAGGTGTTGGTCTCGAGGATGTCGGCGCCGGCCTCGAGGTAGGCCTGGTGGACCTCGCGCACCGCCGCGGGCTGGGTGAGGTTCAGCTCCTCGAAGGGGCGATTGATGAAGACGCCGCGCTGGTAGAGCATCGTCCCCATCGCGCCGTCGAACATCGCCACGCCGTCGCCGGCGAGGAAGTCGCGGAAGGTGCCCTTGTGCTCGGTGCGCGCTGACATCATGGCGCTGCGGCGTACCGCAGGGGGCCTGAAAACACAAGCATCCGAGCCGCTTCGCGCCCGTGGCCGCCGGGTCGCGGGGACCCGGCGGGCGCTCGACGACGGCGGGGGCGTACCCTACCATCCGCGCCATGCACATCGACATCCAGCCCCCCCTCCGGCGCGGCGCGCGGGCGCTGACCCTCGCCCTCCTCCCCCTGGCGCTCGCCGGCTGCGGCGTCCTCTTCCCGTGGCCCACCACGACGCCCACCACGCCGACCTCGACCCCGACGACGACCACGACTACGACGTCGTCCGCGCCGGCCGCGCCCTTCGGCCCGCTCGCGAACGGCGCGCACGGCTGGATGTGCGCGCGCGAGCACGGTCGCTGCGAGCTCGCCGGCGAGGCGACGATCTACTACGGCGACGGCGCGCGGCTCGCGAAGAAGCAGGTCCGAGGCCCCGTCGCGTGCGAGAACCGCGTCTTCGGCGACCCGGCGGTGGGCGTCGTGAAGAGCTGCTTCGTCGCCTACCGCGCGCAGGTCGGGGCCTGCCGCGGCGACGGCTGGAACGCCGGCGGCTGGCCGCGCGGGCAGGGGATGCAGACGGTCGCCGGCTGCGCCGAGCGCTGCGCCAAGACCGCCGGCTGCAGCGCCTTCGACGTCGCGCGCCCGGTCGGCGACCGCTACGACTGCTACCTCTTCGGTCACCGGGACGTCGTCGGCAACGGCGGCTCCGAGCGGTGCTACGTCCGGGGCGGCGGCGTCGCGCCGGGGCCTACGCGGGACCCGGCCAGGGCCGCGCAGCTGAACGCCGAGGGCAAGGACCTGTGGCTGCGGGCCAAGGACCTCGCCGGCGCCGTGGTGAAGTTCCGCGAGGCGACCGCGCTCGATCCGCTCCCGAGCTACTTCTTCAACCTCTGCTACGCGAGCCACCAGCTCGGCCGCTTCGACGAGGCGCGCGCCGCCTGCGAGCAGGTCGCCCCCCGCGGCGGCGACGAGGCCCTCGTCAGGAAGGCCCAGCTCGTCCTCGACGACATCGCCAAGCGGCAACCCTGAGCGCCGCGCCGGGCCCGGCGACCGCCGGCAGATTCACTTTGCGTCCAGGGGGATGCGCGTGGGAGATTCGCTTCATCGTCCGGTCAGGACGCGGGTGTGGCGCAGCGAGGTGGGAATGGGGCGGTTGACGTCGGCGGTGGTCGCGGTCCTGGTCTTCGGCGCGTGCACCTCGCACCCGGTGGCTCCCGAGGGCGCCCGCGTCGCCGTCAGCGTCGCGCCGCTGTCGCTCCCCGGCGTCACCGAGGCGCGCTACCGGCTCACGGTCACCAACTCGGGCGACGAGGTCGTCTGGACCCGCGAGATCACCTCGACCGCCAGCGGTGACGGCGCTGGCGCGGCGAGCTGGGTCGGCCCCTGCGACGCCGACGCGAGCCCCAACACCGTCGCCCTCGAGCTGCTCGAGCTCCGCGACGCCGACGGCGCCCTCACCGCCGCCGACTTCGCCAACCCGGCGCCCGACGGCGCCCCGGTCACCCGCTCCGCCCCGTGCCTCGCCGACCGCGACACCGCCGTCGACTTCGACCTCACCGTCTCGCGCGCGGCGCGTCAGGGCTTCTTCGACGCCGCCGTCGAGCTCTCCGATCTCTTCTGCTCCGCCAAGCTCGACTGCCTCGACGACGTCGGCGAGCTCGAGCTCCTCCACCGCCCCGAGGGCGGCGCCCGCGACCTCACCGCCGTCCTCGCCGTCGCCTGCACCGGCGGCGTCGGCGCCGACACCCACCTCGCCCTCGGGGACCTCGAGATCACCTGCACCGGCCTCGGCGCGCCGCTGACCGTCGACGTCCACCAGCCCGTCGGCAACCAGAACCCGGCCTTCGGCCCGGCCCCCAACACGACCGACCTGCTCTTCCAGGTCGCCACCTACCGCGGCGCCGAGCAGCTCGGCGGCGGCGCCTTCACGAAGCTCTACTGGAACGTCGCCCTCGGCCTGAACGACCTCGCCTTCCCGGCCGCCGGCCACTGCGATCTGACGACGACCGCCCTCGCGTCCGACGGCCCCGTCGGCGACATCGCGACCACCGACGCCTACCCGGTCATCGCCTGGGACGCCCCGCTCGTCGACGGCGGGGCCCGCGCCTGCGACCGCTACGCCCTCGGCGCCGACCCCGAGGTCGCCATCGCCTACCGCGCCTGGAGCCTCCCCGACGTCGCGCCCCCCGCGCTCGGCCCGTCGATCGCCGCCGCCACCTTCCACGACCTCGACGGCGACGGCGTGGACGACAGCGTCGACAACTGCCCCACGGTCGCCAACGCCGACCAGACGGACACCGACCTCGACGGCGTGGGCGACCTCTGCGACGTGGTCTCCAAGGCGACGTGGACCGCCACGGCCTCCTCGTGGCTCGGCCAGGAGTACGGCGCGATCTGCTACGGCGCGCCCATCAACGCCGTCGACTGCCGCACGGCCTGGCTGATCGGCACCGCCTGCGCGGCGGTGGGCGACGGCACCTCGGACGCCAACTACTGGAGCCCGCGCGTGACGCTCAACGCCGTGGGCCAGTGGATCGACGTCGACTTCGGGCAGACGCTGGCGCTCGACCGGGTCGACCTCCTCCAGCGCGCGCCGAACCTCTACTGGTCGGGCAGCACCACGCCCAACACCTACAGCTCCAACGTCGGGGACGCGACGCTCACCTTCTACGACGGCGCGGGGGCCGTGGTCGGCACGCGCACCGTGACCTTCACGACCACCCCCGTCGACGCCGACCGCTCCCTCGGGACCGCCACCTTCGCGCCCGTGACGGCGCGCCGCCTGCGCGTCCGCGCGGACTCGATGGTCGGCCACTCGGCCAGCTACCGCCCCGGCCTCATCGTGCTCGAGGTCGACGTCAACGGGGTCGACGCCTGCGCCCCCTGAGGGGCGCTCCGTCGCGGTCTGTCAGTCGACCTGCGCCCGCAGCGCCTGGCGCACCGCGGCCGCCGCGTCCCGGCGCGAGACGGGCTCGGCGGGGCAGAACCAGCCGCCGCCGCAGCCGGACATCAGGCCGTGCTGCGCCGCGAGCTGGATGAACGGGAAGGCCCAGTGGTCGGCCGAGCTGGTCACGTCGCTGAAGTACGGCGAGCTGGGCGCGTTCGCCGGGTCGAGGCCGTTGCCGCGGACCAGGAAGGTCGCGAGCTCGGCGCGCGTGAGCGGCAGCTCGGGGCAGTACCGCAGCGGGTTGGTCGCGCAGCCGGCGGTGAGCCCCGCCGAGTAGAGCGCCTCGATGTACGGGTAGGCCCAGCCGGCCGCGCTGACGTCGCTGAAGGTCGGCGTCGCGGGCGGGGTCGGCACCGGCAGGTCGAAGGTGCGGACGACGAGCGCCGCCGCCTGCTCGCGGGTCAGGTCGTCGTCGGGGGCGAAGGTCACGTCGTCGTAGCCGACCATCACGGCGCGGGCGGCGAGGAGCTGGGTGTCCTTCCACGCCGGGTCCGTCCGGGGCACGTCGTTGTAGCTCTGGAGCGACAGCCGGCAGCCCCGGTCGAGGAGCGCCTCCTGCACGAGCAGGGACGGGACGTTTCGCGGCTGCTCGCCGCGGGTGATCGAGAGCGCCGCCAGCACGCCCGCGGCCTGCCCGGTCAGCATCGTGATCGGCTGGAGGCGGATGGCGCCGTTCACGAGCCGGCTCACCGACAGGTTCTTCTCCGCCACGAGGAGGCCGTCCACCGAGGACGGGACGAGCGCGCCCATCGGCACCTGGAAGGCGCCCGTCGTCCAGCTCGACGGGATGTCGGCGCTCGACTCGAGGGACGACTCGAGGTCGCCGGAGGCGGTGCAGCCGTGGAGATCGACGGCGTAGTCGCCGATCGCGATGGCGTCCTGGAAGTTGACGACGGCGCGCTTCGGGCAGCCCGCGCACGGGCTCTCGCGCCGGATCTGCGAGGCGGTGACGGTCGTCATCCCGATGACCCGGCGCCCCTCGCGGACGTACGGCATCACGGGGAAGTGCTGGAGCACGGCGTCGAAGGTCGACGGGATGTTCGGGCAGTCGTTGTCGAGCAGGTTGTACGCGCCGTCGTAGCCCTCGTCGTTGGCCACCGACCAGTCCGTGTGGCCGAGGGTGTTCTGGAGGTAGTAGATGAACTGGAGGGTCTTCAGACGCGCGGCGCAGAAGGCCGCGCGGCCCCCGTCGGCCGCCTTCAAGTCGCCGACCGTCAGGTCCGCGTCGTTGGCCCAGTTCACGCCGGTCCGCGAGATGAGCGCCGGCGTCGCCGAGGTGTAGGACGCGCCGGTCGAGTCCGGCATCCCGCGGTAGCCGGTGTGGGTGTCCCAGCTCACCGGGTAGGTGTGGGCGCTCGTCAGCCAGTTCGCGCCGCCCGCGGCGACGACCGACGCGAAGTGCGACGCGACGGCGCTCGTGTAGCCCGGCGGGGCGGTCGTGACCCGCAGGGACGCCGGCGCCCCACCCGGGTAGCGCTTGATGACCGCCGTCCAGGTCATGTCCTGGACGCAGTCGCTCCCCGACAGCGCCGCGCTCGTGTGCCGCCCGAGGCGGTACGCCGCCGGTCCGAGGGCCAGCACGTCGCCGGTCTCGGTCGCGTCGATGGTGATCGCCGCGGACAGCACCCACGGCTGCTCCTGGCCGTTCGACAGGCGCTGGGTCGCGCGGACGCCGGTGACCCGCGTGTGCCCGCTCGCGTAGGTCGTGTCGACCTGCGTGATGCGCGTGCGGAAGTACGTGTCGATGCGCGACTGCTCCTGGACCATCTGCCCCAGGATGAGGCGGCCGATGCGCGGCTCGAAGCAGGTCGTCGCCGTCGACCAGTAGCAGGTGCCGATGGCGTGCCCGATCCCCTGGTAGTAGGCCCGGACCCGCGCGACGAAGTCGGCGTAGATCCCCGACTGCTTGTTCACGCCGCCCTCGTCCATGCTGGTCACGGCCGCCGCCGTCATCTGCCCGCCGAGCCAGTCGGTGTCCTCGAGCAGCGCCACGTCCGCGCCGCGCCGCGCCGCCTCGATGGCCGCCGAGACGCCGCCGGTGCCCCCGCCGACGACGATCACGTCGTAGTGGGCGTACTGCGGGTCGAGCGGCGGCGGGGTGGTGTCCGCGGGCATCGTGTCCTGTGGGACGTAGGTGTCCTGAGGCGGCGTGTAGGTGTCCTGAGGCGGCGTGTAGGTGTCCTGCGGCGGGACGTAGGTGTCCTGCGGCGGGACGTAGGTGTCCTGCGGCGGCGTGTAGGTGTCCTGCGGCGGGACGTAGGTGTCCTGCGGCGGCGTGTAGGTGTCCTGCGGCGGGACGTAGGTGTCCTCGGGCGGGACGTGGGTGTCCTGCGGTTCGAGGGTGTCCTGCGGCTCGAGCGTGTCGGTCGGCGTCGTGTCCGGTGCGGCGACGGTGTCGGCCGTGACGTCGCCGAAGACGACCTGCCCCGTGTCGGAGGGCACGGTGTCTCCATAGAGGTGCTCGACCTGGTCGCCGTCGCCGCATCCTGCGACCGCGAAGAGGACGAGGGTGAGGGCTGAGAAAAGCCGACTCCGAGTGTGTTGCATTGCCGTCTCCCGCGTGGACGCGCCCCTTCCTCTGACATGTTTGGTGCGGTTCGCCAAGGACGGTGACGCGAAGGGTGGCGAGGGGCCCCTCGGGAACTTCTCGGCGTCGCGGTTGTCGACGACAGATACGGAGGGCGAAGGGGTGACACGAGCCTGGGCGGTGCCGATCCTGGCGATCCTGCTCGCGACGCGGCCGACCGGCGGCGCGGCGGCGGCGGGGCCGGACGCGCTCGG
>SBGO01000047.1 GCA_006226565.1 Deltaproteobacteria bacterium
TGGCGGCCGGGTCGGCGGGCTGGACGGCCGGGTCCGCGGCGGGGTCGGCGGGCTTGGCGGTCGGCTCGGCCGGGTCGGCGGGCTTCTCGGTGCCCTTGTCCTCGCCCGCGGTGGGCGCGGCGGTCGCCTCTCCGGGTGTCGGATCGACGGGCTGCTCCGCGGCCTTCGAGCCGCACGCCGCGAGCGCGAGCGTGAGCGCGATGATCCCGATCCATCCTGCCTTGTCGGCTCGCCACATGATGCTGCTCCTCGGTTGACGGGCTCCGGCAGCGTACCATCCACCGACCGACTGGCAAACGCGTCCCCGACCACGACTGGAAAATGTGAAGCGGTGGGGTCAGACCCCAAGACTTCACACTTTCCCACGGGAAAGCAGTCGTTGACGCGGTCGGAGGGCGGGAGGAATATGGCCCCCCACCCGGTCCGACTGAACGCGGAAAAGGAGGTCGCCGTGGATGGAGCGTTCCTGAGTCGCCTCGCTTCGGAGACCGAGGCGTTGAAGGATGCCGGTCTGTTCAAGGCCGAGCGCGTCATCAACACGCCGCAGGGCGGTGAGATCGGGGTCGTCGGCGGCGCCGAGGTCATCAACCTGTGCGCCAACAACTACCTCGGGCTGTCGAACCACCCCCGCCTGGTCGCCGCCGCGGCCCGCTCGGTCGAGCGCTGGGGCTTCGGGATGAGCTCGGTCCGCTTCATCTGCGGCACCCAGAGCGTCCACAAGCAGCTCGAGGACCGCCTCAGCGCGTTCCTGGGCACCGAGGACACGATCCTCTACTCGTCGTGCTTCGACGCCAACGGCGGCCTCTTCGAGACGCTGCTCGACGAGCGCGACGCCATCATCAGCGACGCGCTGAACCACGCCAGCATCATCGACGGCGTGCGGCTCTCGAAGGCGCAGCGCCTGCGCTACGACAACAACGACATGGCGGCCCTCGAGGCGCGGCTCATCGAGGCCCGCTCGGCGCGCGTCAAGCTCATCGCGACCGACGGCGTCTTCTCGATGGACGGCATCATCGCCAACCTCGAGGCCATCTGCGACCTCGCCGACGCGCACGGCGCCCTGGTGATGGTCGACGACTCCCACGCCGTCGGCTTCATGGGCGAGCACGGGCGCGGCAGCCACGAGTACCGCAACGTCCTCGGCCGCATCGACATCCTCACCGGCACCCTGGGCAAGGCCCTCGGCGGCGCCTCCGGCGGCTACACCTCGGGCCGCCGCGAGATCATCGCGTGGCTCCGCCAGCGCTCGCGCCCCTACCTCTTCTCGAACTCGCTGGCGCCGATGATCGCCGGCGCCTCGCTCGAGACCCTCGACCTCCTCGAGTCCGACGAGGGCGCCGCCCTCCGCGCGCAGCTGCGCGAGAACGGCCGCTACTTCCGCGCGGGCATGGAGAAGCTCGGCTTCACCCTCGTCCCCGGCGAGCACCCCATCATCCCGGTGATGCTCGGCGACGCGAAGCTCGCGACGGAGATGGCCAACCGCCTCCTCGAGGAGGGCATCTACGTCATCGGCTTCTCGTTCCCGGTCGTCCCCCGCGGCCAGGCGCGCATCCGCACGCAGATGTCCGCCGGCCACGACAAGGCCCAGCTCGACCGCGCCCTGGCCGCCTTCGAGAAGGTCGGCCGCGCCCTGGAGGTCATCCCGTGAGCGAGATCCCGAAGACGATGCACGCCCTCGTGAAGGCCAAGGCCGAGCGCGGGCTCTGGATGCAGGAGGTCCCCGTCCCCGAGGCCGGGCCGAACGACCTGCTCATCAAGATCAAGAAGGCCGCCATCTGCGGGACCGACGTCCACATCTACGGCTGGGACGCCTGGGCGCAGCACACCCTCAAGCTGCCGCTGGTCGTGGGCCACGAGTTCATGGGCGAGGTCGTCGCGGTCGGCAGCCACGTGGACGGCTTCGAGATCGGCGACCGCGTCTCGGGCGAGGGGCACATCACCTGCGGCCACTGCCGCCGCTGCCGGGCCGGCAAGCGCCACCTCTGCCGCAACACGCGCGGCATCGGGGTCAACCGCAACGGCGCCTTCGCCGACTACCTGTCGCTGCCGGCGGTCAACGCCTTCAAGCTGCCCACGCTCATCCCCGACGAGGTCGCGTCCTTCCTCGACCCGCTCGGCAACGCCACCCACACGGCGCTGTCCTTCGATCTCGTCGGCGAGGACGTGCTCATCACCGGCGCGGGCCCCATCGGCTGCATGGGCGCCGCCATCGCGCACCACGTGGGCGCCCGGCACATCGTCGTGACCGACGTCAACGAGCACCGCCTCGAGCTCGCCCGGAAGCTCGGCGCGACCCGCGTCGTGAACCCGCTCAAGGAGGACCTCCGGGCGGTCATGAACGACCTCGGGATGACCGAGGGCTTCGACGTCGGCCTCGAGATGTCGGGGCACGCCGAGGCGTTCCGCACGATGCTCGACGTGATGAACCACGGCGGCTCGGTCGCCCTCCTCGGCATCTTCCCGGAGCCGGTGGCGATCGACTGGGACAAGGTCATCTTCAAGGGCCTGATCCTCAAGGGGATCTACGGCCGCGAGATGTTCGAGACCTGGTACAAGATGGCCTCGCTGCTCGCGAGCGGCCTGAACGTCGCGCCGGTGCTCACCCACCGCTTCAAGCGCGACCACTTCGAGGAGGCCTTCGCCACCATCGAGGGCGGCAACTGCGGCAAGGTCATCCTCGACTGGGAGGACTGACGCGGGATCGGGGGCGCCTGGAGGCCCGGGCGCCCCGCCCCTCGCGCAGCCAGGGCGTATGGGCGTCCCGCCGGCACGTGACCGGCTGGGCGCGGTCCGGCTGGCGGGCTACCCCTGGGGCGCGATCGCGGGGCGCAGCACGCGCAGCGACGGCGACGGCCGGAGCAGGCGCTCGCCGACGCGCTTCGCCCGCTCGCGGACGTGGGCGGGCAGCGACGGATCCTCGGCGACGTCCGTGAGCGGGCGCGCCGCCTCGGGATCCGCGCGGTGCTCGAGGAAGCTGATCGCGGTGAGCAGCACCTCCTCGTTGTCGGAGGCGAGCGCGCGGCAGGCCGCCCCGACGTCGTAGGGCGCGGGGGGGCGGGCGCCGAGGAGGCGGAGCACCGTCACCGTCAGGGTGGGCGCGGTACGCGGCACGATCAGGCCCTCGAGGCGCGCCTCGTCGGCGTCGAAGCCGGCGTCGCCGCGGGTCAGGGCGAGGAGCGCCGCGACGCGCAGGCTCTCCGGCGCGTGGGCGTCGACGGCGAGCCCCCAGAGCCCGTCGCGCCCCGCCTCACCGAGGGCCTGGCCGGCCTCGAGGCGCAGGATCGGCGCGGGATCGGTCAGCGCCACGCGCAGCGCGTCCTGGAGCACCTCGCCGCTCGGGAAGCGGTCCTCGAGCTCCTGGAGCGACTTGAGCCGCAGGGCGACGCTGCGGTGGGCGCGCGCCCCGATCGCCAGCGTCATCTCCGCCGGCGTGACCGCGGCCCGCGACAGCGCCTGCGCGAGCTCCACGACGTTCGCGATCGCGTGGACGGCCTGGTCCGGGTCGAGCGCGGTGCTCCCGACCACGCCGCGCAGCTCGCCGTCCCGGATCGCGAGGGAGTCGGTGACGATGACGAGGCGCATCACCTCGGGCGTCAGGAGCGGCAGCGCCACGCTCAGCGCGCAGCCGAGGCGCAGGGCGTCGTCGAAGGCGGGGTCGCCGAGGGGGTTCGTGGCGCGCTCCCGCATCCGGACCGTGCGCGCCGAGGCGCCCCGATCGACGGTCACGGCGCTCGTCCGCCGCGGGTGGATCTCGAGCTCCGAGAGCCGCCCCGGCGCCCCGAGCGGCCACCGCACCAGCACGCTGTAGCCGCGCGCGCCGTTCACGACGCTGACCGCCAGCTCGCCGATGGCCCAGCTCAGCGGCGCCTCCGCCGACGGCGCGCCCC
>SBGO01000587.1 GCA_006226565.1 Deltaproteobacteria bacterium
CACCACCCTCGGGGCGCAGCGCCGGGCGGCCCAGGGCTTCGCGCGCGACGTCGCCCAGAAGCTGGCGACCGCGCTCGCCGCGCCGAAGCGGACGCGCCGGGCCCACGGCGGGCACGGGGACGAGGGGCCGCTCGACGTCGACGGCCTGGTCGAGGACCTCGCGCCGTCCCTGGCCCTGCAGCACCATCACGTCGCGCGCGCCGAGCTCGACGTCGCCCTGCGCGGGATGCACCGCGATCTGGAGGCGATGGCCGAGCAGGTCCGCGCCGACCTCGACCAGCGCGTCTCGCGCCGGATCCTCGCGGTCCTCGACAGCTTCCTGGCCGAGCTCGGGGAGCTCGGCGAGCGCGTGCGACAGGCGCCGGACGCGGCCACCAGCCTGCGCGCCCGAGAGGACGTCGTCTTCGACGATCAGTCGGTCCTGCAGCGCATGACCGACGTCATCGAGCGCGACACCGAGGCGCTGCCGGAGTCGGTGGACACGCTGTCCGAGGCCTCCTTCCAGGCGCTGGCCGAGGGGCGCCTCGACGATCTCGAGGAGGTCACGATCGCGGTGCGGCGGCTCGTCGCCTTCGTGCTGAAGACCGACCTCCTCGGCGCGCTCCGCGAGTCCCTCGCGGCGCTCGCGGCGGCGACGACCCGGGCGGCGAACGCGGTCCGCGACGTCGCGCGGCTCGTGAGCTTCGCGGCCGGCGAGGGCGAGCTCGAGGAGGTCGTCGACGAGCGGCTCGAGATCATCGCCGCGGGCAGCGAGCGCGTCGCGGCCGAGCGGGCCCACGTCGAGCGCGCCTGGCGGGCCACCGAGGCCCTCCTGGGGCAGCTCCTCGCGCAGGTGGTGGAGCGCACGCGCATCGCCGCCATCGGTCAGTCCGCGGGCACCCTCGACCGCTTCATCCGCACCCACGAGCGGCGCGGCCTGGGCGCCTGGCTCCGCGGCGTGGGCACGCGCGTGCGCGACGGCTTCCGCCGCGGGATGGTCGACCTCTCCTACCGCTGGAGCCGCGGCGTGGTGCTGGCGCGGCGGCTGCGCGCGACGGCCGACGAGCCGGCCTCGGCCGTCGAGCGGGTCATCGCGCTCCACCGCGCCTCGAACCCGTCGCCGGCGGTGTGGGACGCGCTCCCCATCTTCTACCGCCAGGTCTTCCTGGGCCGGGCCGCGGCGGATCCGGCGTACTGGCTGCCGGCCTCGGAGGAGGTCGCGGCCGCCGAGCGCGCCGTGGACACCCACCAGCTCGGCCACCCGGGGGCGCTGTGGATCACCGGGCCCGCAGGCTCCGGGGTCGGCGCCGTGACGCGCCGGCTGACGCAGAAGCGCTTCGGCCCCGAGCGCACCTTCGTCGTGAAGACGGGCGAGCACGGCGCCATCGATCCCGCGGTCTTCGAGGCCGCCGTCTGCGCGGCCGTGGGGCGCTCGGGCGACGTCGACGAGGCGCTCGCGACCCTGCCCGAGGGGAGCGCGCTGGTCGTCGAGGAGCTCGAGCTCTGGTGGGAGCGGAGCCCGGACGGGCTGGCGGTGGTGGAGCGCCTCGCGCGCATGATCGAGCGGCACGGCGCGCGGACCCTGTTCATCGTCGGGGTCAACGTCCACGTCATGCGGATCCTGCGGCGCCTCGGCGTGCTCGTGGACCAGGTGCTCGCGACCGTCCACTGCCACCCGCTCGAGGCGATGCGGCTCCGGGACGCGGTGATGCGGCGGCACGACGCCACCGGGCTCGGCCTCCGGCTCGAGGGCGAGTCCCGCGACCGCGACCCGACCGACTGGAAGATGGCGCGCCTCTTCACCGGGCTCTTCGACTACTCCGGCGGGTACGTCGGCGCCGCCCTCCACGCCTGGGTCGCCCACATCGTCGAGGTCACGCCCGACTACGTCGTGGTCCGGCGCCCGCGGCCGGTGGCCGACGACGCCCTCGACGCGCTCGACCCCGAGTGGGCGGCGCTCCTCGTGGAGCTCGTCCTCCACCGGCGCATCGAGGTGGAGCGCCTCCTGCGCGTCACCGGGCTCGGCGAGGAGCGGCTCGGCGCCGCGCTCGCGGGGCTCCGACGGGCGGGGCTCGTGACCGGCGGCAAGGACGGCGAGGCGGTGACGGTGCAGCGCTTCGTGCAGCGCCACGTCGAGCGCTGGCTGGTCGCCCGGGAGGTGCTGTGATGGTCTGGCCCGCGATCGTCGCGGCGGCGGCCGCCGGCTCGGAGGGCAGCCTGGAGCACGCCCTCGACGTCATCGAGGTCGCGGACGCGCCCAGCATCTCGCCGCTCGAGCTGCTCTTCGTCTTCCTCGGCGGCGTCGCGCTCTTCGTCGTCGTGCGGGTCTTCCGCTGGGCCTTCCCGCTCATCCCCATGACGCGGGAGCGGCGCGCGCGCTGGGCGCGCGTCGGCCCCATCGGCGAGGTGGTCCTGTGGCTGACCTACCTCGTGAGCGTGCTGGCGTGGACGCTCTCGGGCTACCCGTCGGTGCGCCTGATGGCGCTCGGCTTCCTGGTGCTCGTCCTCGTCGTCGGGGTCTTCGCGGTCATCCGCGACTACCTCTCCGGCGTCGTGCTGCGCAGCGAGGGCGCCGTGCGCGTCGGCGACGTCGTGCGGGTCGGCGAGGTCGAGGGGACCATCGCGCGCTTCCGCGCCCGCGCCGTCGAGATCGACATGGCCCACGGGGACCGCGTGGTGCTGCCCTACCGGGAGCTCGGGCGCGAGGCCATCGTGCGGCGGAGCCGGCAGCGCTCGGCCGTGCGCCACACCTTCACGGTGGAGCTCCCGGCCGGCGCCTCGTCCGAGGCGGCGCGCGACACGATCCGGCGCGCGGCGGTGCTCTGCCACTGGGTGCCCCCGCGCCAGGAGCCGAAGATCGCCCCGCTCCCGTCGGGCGCGCTCGAGGTCACCATCCACGCGATGACCGACCTCCGGACGGCCGACGTGGAGGCGGCGGTCCGCGCCGCGCTGGTCGGGCGTGGAGCGACCTGAACGATCGGTCCGCGCCAAGCGAAACAACGGCTTGCGCGTCCGGCGCCGGGAGTATACCAAAGGGCCCCCGCCCCATCCGACGGAGACTCCCTCGATGAACGTGTCGCGCTCGTTCCAGCTCACCCTCGTCACGCTCGGCGTCGTCGCCTCGCTCGCCGCTTGCCGCACCCGTGAGATCGAGCTCTCGGCTCGCTATGGCTCGGCCAACTCCGAGCGCCTCATGGCCAAGGCCGTGCTGGCGTCGACCAGCGGCTCGACGGTGACCGGCGAGCTCAAGCTGGAGCAGCTCGTCACGGAGAACACCGAGAAGCACGCGGCTTTCCCCGAGGTGATGGCCTACGCGCAGGTCGCCGGGCTCGAGGGGGGCGCCTACACCCTGCGGCTCCACGACGCGGCCAGCTGCGACGCTCCGGCCGCCGCCGGCGACGTGGGGCCGAACGCGCGCACGCTGACGCCGGGCGCCGACGGGACCGCGAAGCTGACCGCCGCGCTCTCCAAGGTGACCCTCGCCGAGGGCGGCCTCATCGGCAAGAGCGTCGTCGTCCACAAGGGCACCGCCGCCGAGGGCGCGCCGGTCGCCTGTGGCGTCATCGTCAAGGTCGAGCCCCCGAAGGAGGAGCACGGCCACGGCGGGGGTGAGCACGCCACCGCCCACGAGGGTGGCGAGCACGGCGCCGAGGGCCACGAGGCCGCGCCGGCCCACGAGGGTGGCGAGCACGGCGCCGAGGGCCACGAGGCCGCGCCCGCGCACGAGGGCGCCGGCCACTGAGCCGCGTGGGTGCGCGCAAGAGTGTGAAAGTGTGGACATGTGGGGTCAGATCCCCGTTCATGGCCTGATTCACGACCCGGTTGACCGATGGAACAATGGGGCAGGCGGAGGCAGCGCCCCCGCCTGCTCAGCGGGTCATCGGGTGAGCTTGACGAG
>SBGO01000473.1 GCA_006226565.1 Deltaproteobacteria bacterium
TTGCCCCGGTGGCCCCGATCGTTGGCGCGGGCGCCGCGGTCGCCGCGGTTCCCACGGTCGTAGGCGCGGGCGCCGCGCTGGCCGCGGTGGCCCCGATCGTAGGCGCGGGCGCCGCGGTGGCCCCGGCTGGCGTACCGGACGTGACGCACGTTGCGGCCGCTGTGGTAGGCGACGAAGCCGCGGTGGTGATCGTAGCCGGCGTAGTGGGCGACCCGGTAGCCGTGACGGGCGCTCCAGCGGCCGTGGTGCCAGGCCCCGGGGACCCAGCGGCCGGCGTACCAGTAGCCGGGGGCCCAGGTGTAGCCGGAGCGGAAGGCAGGGCGCCAGTAGCCGATGTTCCAGTAGCCGTTGACGGCGTAGCCCGGGACCCAGAGGTAGTCGGAGCGGACCGTCAGCGGGCGCCAGTAGCCCGAGTACCAGTCGGTGTCGACGTAGTAACCGTCGACCCAGGAGTAGCCGTCGCGGGCGGTGAGGCGCCAGTGACCGGGGATCCAGACGCCGGTGCTGTAGTCGACGTGGCCGGGGACCCAGACGTAGCCCGCGCGGGCGGACTCGGGCTCCCAGTGGCCGCTCACCCAGACGTTGCCGTCGTAGTAGCCGTTGACCCAGACGAAGCCGCTGCGGCTGTCCTCGTGCCAGAAGCCGTTGACCCAGCCGCCGTCGTTGTCCTCGTAGCCGCCTTCCCAGGTGAAGCCGGGGCGCTGCTCCGCGGGCAGATCGGGCGCGACGTAGTCGCCGCCATCGGCGGGGGCGCCGTCGTCCCAGAAGCCGTCCTGGGCGCTGTCGTCCCAGAAGCCGTCCTGCGCGCCGTCGTCCAGGACGCCGCCCTGCGGGTCGGCCTGGGGAGCGCCGTCGACCCAGTTGCCGTTCTCGTCGTAGTAGCCGTCGACGCCGAGGCGGTTGCCGTCGTCGGCGGGGGCGGCCTGCGCGCCGTCGTTCCAGCCGGCCGCCCAGGGATCGTCGGGCGGGGCGGCGAGGGTGGCGCCGGCCCCGAGGGTCAAGCCCAGGGGGAGCAGAGTAAACGCGCTGGCTACCAGCAGTCTCGAGCTACGCATCGGGTGTCATCTCCTCGCCGCACGACCGTTCGCCGCCCCAGACGACGCGGGGACGCCGAATATTCTCGACCGCGTGCTCAGGAGAGGCCGTGCGCAGCGAGGAGATCGCCGTGCGCGATCGCGAGGATCCCGTGCTGCTGCGGATCAGCGCGTGGTCGCCGCGCAGGTCGCGGGATCGAAATTCGCCTCCGCGCCCTCGTCGATCCAGCGGCGGAGGATCTCGATCTCGGCCTCGCCGAGGCAGACCTGCCCGCCCGGCGCGTCGACGGGGGGCATCGCGCACGGGTCCGAGGAGACGTAGTCGATCAGGACGCTCTGCGCGCTGTCACACGCGGCGATGACGCCGCTCGCGTAGAAGGTGTCGACGGTCGACACGTCGAGGCCCGCCTTCGCGCGCGCGCCGCTGTGACAGACGTCGCACGCGTGGGCCCGCAGGATCGGCTGGACGTCCTCGGCCCAGGAGATCGGCCCGTCGGGCACGACGGTCACCGGGCGCTCGACGTACCAAGGATCGCCCACGTCCGCGCAGGCGGTGACGGCGAGCGCGGCGAGCACGAGCTGGAGCGCGGCGAAGAGACGCATGTCGTCACGGTATCCGGCCGACGGCCACATGACAACGCGCCGCACCGGCGCCCGCCGCTACTCGCAGCGGAACGTCGCGCGCGGCGAGCGCGGCTCGAGGCTCTGGAGGTCGCCGAAGGAGGCGAGCGAGCGCCCCGCGACGAAGAGGACGGCCTCCTGGTTCGGCGCGCCGACGTAGGGCAGCTCGTGGACCGTCGCCGAGGCGGGGCTCCGGTGATCGACGACCTCCCACAGGCGCGAGCCGGTGAAGGCGTTGCCGGCGACGACCAGCCGATGCGGCGGCGCCGGCTCGTAGCTGCAGCCCGAGAGCGGGCCGAGGTCGGGCTGGGACGGGTTGCCCTCGGTCACGGCGATCGTCACCGCCGGGTCGATCCGGAAGCCGTCGGCGCCGGCACGCACGCAGACCAGGACGCCGTTCGCCTTGGACGCGGCGAAGCCGACGCAGCCGCCCTCGGCCGGCGCCGGGTCGAGGCAGAGCCCCTCGTAGTTGGGGCCGCAGTTGACCTGCCGCGCCTCGCAGCTCCAGCCGGGCGCGTCGCTGCCGCGGTAGGCCGGGCGCACCACCGCGAAGCCCGCGCCGTCGAGGCGCCACTCGCGGAACCAGCCGGCCGAGGTCAGACCGACGATGCGCCCGTCGAGAGCGCGCGCGAGGCCCTCGAGGTCGTCCCCCACGCCGTCGTCGACGGGCAGCGCGGCGGGCACGGCCGTCCCCGCGGCGAGATCGAGGAGGACGGCCTGGCCCCGATTGCCCGAGTCGGCCACCACGACCACGCGGTCGCCCGCAGCGTCGAGGCGCGCCGCGCCGCTGGCCTCGGGCAGCTCGAGCCAGGTCAGCGGGGTCTGCTCCACGCAGCCGCTCAGCGGACCGGGCTCGGGCTGGGCCGTGTCCTCCGCCGCGGCGAGCTCGGCGTCCGCGTCGGCCGACGGGAGCTCGCGCTCGGCGACGCGGGTGTCTTCGGCCGCGGGGCGCGCGGCCCCGCAGCCAGAAACGAAAAGCGCGCCGAGCGCGGCGTAGGTCGCGATCTCGGCGCGCTTGATCAACGGTTGATCAACCCTTGATGGTGATGGCGCTGGCGGTGAAGACGTACTCCTTCGTCTCACCGGTCACCGTCGACGGGTCCTTGCCGGCGTCCTGGGCGAGGTGCTTGGCCTGCGCCTCGGTGAAGGTCCGCACCTTCATCGTCCCCTCGACGACGGTCGGCTTGCCCTTCGCGTCCTTCGGCACCGTGAAGGCGTGGCCCTTCATCACGACGCGCGCCTCGGCGTCGCCGTCCTTGACGACCATCCAGCAGCCCGCCGCCTGGCAGACCTGATGGATGGTGCCCGAGACCTGCACGACGTCGCTGCTGCCGTCGCCGTTGGCGGCGATGACGCTGGCGAGGGGCTTCGCCTCGGTCAGGGTGAAGGCGTCGCCGAAGTGGGTCTCGCCTTCGGCCTTCGGGGCGTCGGCGGCCGCCATCGCGGCGTGGTCGCAGCCCATCTCCTCGTGCCCGCCGGCCGCGGCGACCTTCTCGTGGCCGCAGCCCTCGGCGCCCTCGGCGTGCTCGCAGCCGCCCTCGGCCTTGGCGACCTCCTCGTGACCGCAGCCGCCGGCGGCCTCGCCCTTCTCCTCGTGGAACGGGCAGTCGGCCTCGCCGTCGGCCTTCGCGGCCGGCGCCTCGTCGGCCTGCGCGGTGGCGACCGGCGCCTCGTCGGCCTTCGCCTCGTCGATCTTGACCTCGTCGGCCTTCGCCTCGTCGACCTTGACCTCGTCGGCCTTCGCCTCGTCGACCTTCGCCGTCGCCGGCGCGTTCTCGACGGCCACGGCCGCGGCACCCTCGGCCGGCGCCGCGTCCTTCTTGCCGCAAGCGGTCGTGGAGAGCGCTCCTCCGATGACCACGATCCCCAACATCTTCGCGATGAGCTTCACGAGCACCCTCCGGGGCTGGAATGAACTGGCCGCGGAGCATGCCGACGGGCCGGTTGTCGGTCAACCACCGGGACGCTTCGCGGGCCCCCGCGCGCGCTCGACGCTTCCGCCGGCACGGGCGATGTGGAAGAGTGCGCCCGATGCGACGCTCGCCCGAGACCCTGGCCGCCCTGCGCGACGCCCTCGCCGGCTGGTACCACGCCCGCCGCCGTCACCTGCCGTGGCGCGAGGATCCGACGCCGTACCGGGTGTGGGTCTCGGAGATCATGCTCCAGCAGACCCAGGTCGCGACGGTCCTGCCCTACTTCGACCGCTTCGTGACGGCCTTCCCGGACGTCGCCAGCCTCGCCGCCGCCGACGAGCAGGACGTGCTCGCGATGTGGTCCGGCCTCGGCTACTACCGGCGCGCCCGACACCTCCACGAGGCCGCCCGCCAGGTCGTCGCCGAGCACGGCGGCGCCGTCCCCTCCGACCCCGCGACCCTCCTCGGCCTCAAGGGCGTCGGCCGCTACACCGCGGCGGCCATCGCGTCGATCGCCTTCGGCGTGCCCGCCGCCGTCCTCGACGGCAACGTCTCGCGCGTCCTCGCCCGCCTCGTCGCCGAGGACCGGCCCGTGGACGCGCCCGCCGTCCAGCGCGACCAGTGGGAGCTGGCCGAGGCCCTCCTCGACCCCACCGCCCCCTCGGCCCACAACCAGGCGATGATGGAGCTGGGCGCCCTCGTCTGCGCGCCCAAGGCCCCCGACTGCGCCGGCTGCCCCGTCGCCGCGTGGTGCGCCGCCGGCGCCGCCGGGAACGCGACCGACTACCCCAGGAAGGCCGGGCGGACCAAGGTGAAGCCGGTCCACGCGGTCTGCGGCCTGGTCGAGCGCGACGACGGCGCCCTGCTCGTCGCGCGCCGCCCCGACGACGTCCTCCTCGGCGGCCTCTGGGAGCTCCCCGGCGCCGAGCTCGCCCACGCCCGCGCCAAGCGCCGCGAGGCCGTCGCCGCCGCCTTCGGGGCCCGGCTCGACCTCGCCGTCGAGGTGGGCGGCCACCTCGGGACCGTCGAGCACGTCTTCACCCACCGCAAGCTGACCCTCGACGTCTACCGGGTCCGCGGGCCGCTCTCCGAGGCGCCTCGCCCCCGCTGGTACACCGACGTGGCCTGGCTCGACCCCGCGGAACCCGACGCGGTCCCGCTGTCCAAGCTGACGCGCAAGGTGCTCGCCGTCGCGGCGCGCACCCGCGCCGGAGGTGAGGCGTGAGCGACGCGCCGACCCGTATCCGTGACCTGCCCCTTCCCCTCGGCACGCCGCCCCAGGCCTTGCGCGAGCTCGCCGCCGCGCGCCTGGGCCTCCCGCCCGAGGCCGTCGCCGAGGTGCGCCTGCGGAAGCAGTCCGTGGACGCCCGCGGCAAGGCCCCCAAGCGGATCTGCACCGTGGACGTGTGGCTGACGGGCCAGGAGGTCCCGCCCGAGGAGCGGCCGAGCCTGCCGCTCCCGAAGCGCGTCCGGCCGCTCCGCCCGGGTGAGGCGCCGATCATCGTCGGCAGCGGCCCGGCCGGGCTGTGGGCGGCCATCCGCTTCGTCGAGGCCGGCGTCCCGGTGATCCTCCTCGAGCGCGGCGGCGCCCTCCCCCGCCGCCACTCGGCGGTGCGTGCGCTGCGCCGCAGCGGCGACCTCGACCCCGAGTCGAACCTCTGCTTCGGGGCCGGCGGCGCCGGGACCTACTCCGACGGCAAGCTCTACACGCGCAAGCGGGACGCGCTCGTGCAGCGGGTCTACGAGGACCTCGTCGCCCTCGGCGCGCCCGAGCAGATCCTCTTCGAGGCGCACCCCCACGTCGGCACCAACCGCCTCATCAAGATCCTCGGCCGCCTCGAGGAGCACCTCGCCGAGGCCGGCTGCGACGTGCGCTACGGCGCCAAGGTCGTCGACATCCTGCGCGACGCGAGCGGCCGCGTCCGCGGGGTGCGGCTCGAGGACGGGACCGAGCTGACCGGCCCGGCCGTGATCCTCGCCACCGGGCACTCGGCGCGCGACGTCTACACCCACCTCCACGGGCTCGGCGTCCCGATGGAGCGCAAGGCCTTCGCGGTCGGCGCCCGGGTCGAGCACCAGCAGGCGCAGATCGACCGCATCCAGTACGGCCGCCTCGCCGGCCACCCCGAGCTCGAGCCGGCGGAGTACTTCCTCACCGCGCAGGTCGGCCCCCGCGGCGTCTACTCGTTCTGCATGTGCCCGGGCGGCTTCGTCATCCCGACGACCACCGAGCTCGGCCACCTGAACGTCAACGGGATGTCGAACCACAAGCGCGGCTCGCGCTTCGCGAACTCGGCGCTCGTCGTCACGGTCGAGCCGCAGGACTTCTGGCGCGAGCGGCCCGGCGACCTCGATCACCTCGGGCCCCTCGCCGGCATGGCGCTCCAGCGCCACCTCGAGGCCCAGGCCTTCGCCGCCGGCGGCGGCGGCTACCGCGCCCCGGCGCAGCGGCTGACCGACTTCACCGCCGGCCGGTCCGGCGAGCTGCCCGACCACACCAGCTACCGCCCGGGGATCGAGGCCGCGGACCTGCGCGCCGTCCTGCCCCAGCGCGTCGCCGACCCGCTGGCGCGGGCGATCTTCAAGTTCGAGCAGCGGATGAAGGGCTTCCTGACCGAGGACGCGATCCTCATCGGCGTCGAGACGACGACGTCGAGCCCGATCCGCGTGGTCCGGAACGAGCTCACGCTGATGTCGCCGGGCTTCGACGGCCTCTACCCCACCGGCGAAGGCGCGGGCTACGCCGGCGGCATCGTGTCGAGCGCCATCGACGGGATCCACGTCGCCGAGGCGGTCCTCGCGACCCTCCCGGTCGGCTGACGCCCCCGACGCGGCACCCCGCGCGAGGGTCCGCTCGTCGGCGGCGCCGCGGCTGGCCGGCATGGATCGCTGAGATGGCCTGAGCGCGCCGACGGGACGCGCGCGGGCCACAGCTCAAACAAAAACCCCGCTCCGGGCATCCGGAGCGGGGTTTTGTCGTACCGGCGGTCGGCGCCAGCCGACCGTCTCCCCTCCCCCGCGTCAGCAGGGGACCGCCTTAGGCGGACAGGGGGAAGCGAGAGAGGGGGCGCCCGGAACGCCTCACACGGTGGGATGTGTGAGGCGTTCCACTGAGGCGCCCCGAACGAGCGCTTCTAGTAGATGCCCTTCTGCGACAGGCCGTCCCAGTAGAACGTGCCGACGGCCTGGCGGAGGTACGCCGGGACGGACACGTACTGCTGGAGCTCGACGCAGGCGCGGTTGGCGGCGCAGGTGCACTCCGAGCTGTCCTGCGCGTTGCAGCCCGGGCGGCCGTTCGGCTGCAGGAACCCGTCGACGACGGCCTGGATGGTCGGATCCCACTGGACCATCGGCTGACCGGTCTCGGCGTCGAGGCGGGGCAGGAACCAGTCGGGCTGGCCGTCACCGTCGAGGTCCGGACCCGGGTCGACGACGTACGCCTGCTCCATGAGCTGGTTGGCGTACTCGAGGACGCGCGCCGCGATGCCCTTCTGCACGGTCTTGCCGAAGATGGTCTCCTTGCCGTAGGTCTTCGCGACGTAGGTCTTGCCGGACGGGTTGTGGAGCTCGATGCGGTGCTCGAAGCCCGGGTCCGCGTCGCTGCCGATCTCCCAGATGCGCATCATGTCGAGCCAGTTCTGGTGCTGGTTCTCGGGCAGGTAGACGAGCGTCATGGCGATCAGGAACTTCTGCTGCTCCCAGCCGAGCTGCGGGTCGAGGATGGCGGTGTTGGCCGGAGCGTCGGCGTTGAGCGGGTCGCTGTCGACGTTGCCGTAGACGGTGCAGACGCTCGAGCCGGCGCCCGGGAAGCAGCTCTGAACCTCGGGGGTCCACCAGGTGGTCCAGCCGATGGGGCTGGCCGGGAAGCCGGCCGCGTCCACCACCGGGCGGCCGTCGGAGGACGCCGCGACGCGCGGGCCCTTGAGCTCGTCGTCGTTGGTGAGGTTGGTGGCGAGCCAGCGCCGGAAGCCGTCGGGGAAGAGGTCGGCCATCGACACCGAGCGGTAGCGCGCGTCGTAGAAGTCCGAGCGCGACGAGCTGATGAAGTTGTCGACCGACTCCGTGAGGAGCATCGCGGTCCAGATCTTGTCGTAGTAGGAGCCCGCGTTGATCGTGAAGGAGCTGTCGTACTCGCCCTTGTTGTCGGCGAGCTGGTTCTCGAGCGGGCGGCCGCCGAAGGTCACGTCGCCGAAGTAGCCGGTGGCGCCGTTCGGGACGCGGACCAGCGTGGTCGACGCGGTGCCCCAGTTGTCCTGATCGGACCGGAGGACGTTGTCGCCGCTGACCGCGAAGTGGTTGCCGGCGGCGGGACGAGCGGCCATCCGGGCGAACTGGTCGAAGCCGAGACCCGACGCGAGGATCTGGTCATGGAACCAGTACGGGGCGACCTCGGGCCAGAAGTCGTCGAAGTTGTAGCCCTCGGACAGGGAGACCTGCTTGTAGATGTTGGCGAAGAGGCCGAGGCCCTTGGCGGCGTCGCGGATCTTCTCGTTGTACCGGCCCAGCGAGCGAGCGGCGGCGCCGCGGACGCTGAAGTTCTGGCGGTTGCGCCGGTAGTTGTCCCAGATGTGGTAGACCTCCGGCATCGTGATCTCGAAGTTGAAGAACTCGTACGGGTCCGCGCCGTTGTCGTGGCGATACACCGAGAGGTTCCCGAGATCGGCCCAGCTGTCGGTCGCGAAGCCGTAGGGGACGCGGACGCGGTTCTGGGCGTCGACGGCGGGGCCGCCGCGGTAGTAGTCGTTGCCGACCTCGCTCGAGGTCGGGGTGCGGAGGTCGTTCCAGCGGACGTAGTCGACCGGCTGGCTCTTGCAGCGGGTGTAGGCGCCGTCGACCTGCACGATGCGGGCGTCGAGGAGCGGGCTCCAGGCGCCCCAGTTCTCGTCGTCCCAGCGGGTCGGCTTCCAGTTGTTCGGGTCGACCGCGGTGCAGTCCTTGATGAGCTGGTAGTTCTTCTGCAGCGCCGAGTAGTGGATGGTGTCGGCGCCGTACTGGAACTCGAGGCCGAGGATGCCGCCGAAGGTGTCGACGAGGTTGAGCATGCCCATGCCGCGGGCGCCGGTCGAGACGTAGCTCGGGTCGGCGAAGACCGCGACGGAGTCGCCGTAGAACATCCGCGCGGCGGCGAAGTCGTAGGCGCCCAGGCCGATCATGTCCTGCGTCGCCTCACCGGCGTAGTCCATGATGGAGGACTGCATGAACATGTTGAGCATCTGGTCGCTCTCTTCGGTCGTCATCGGATCGAAGTAGCGCGGCCCGATGCAGTCCGCACCGCGGGTGGTGAGCTCGCTGCACTCCTGGGTGACCGCGCCGTTCTTGGTGCGGAGCTGCCAGTACTGCGGGCGGAAGGCGAACGCGTCGGCGGAGCTCACGAAGTTGTGGCGGAGGCCGATGGAGTGACCCATCTCGTGCACGATGACCGAGTGCTGGGCGCGCTGCGCGATGAGGGCGCGCATCTTCTCGGCGCGAGCCTGCTGCTCGGCGACGGAGCTGTTCGGGTCGAAGGCGCCGAACTTCTGCTGGAGCACCTTGGAGAGGCTGATGATGCCGAGCGGGGCGGGCGCCTCGCCGAGCATGCACGCGCCGCGCTTGGCGAGGGCGAGCTCCTTCCAGTTCTTGATGTCGCGCTGGACCTGCGGGTTGCCGCCGCGGAGCGGGCTGGCCACGTCCATCACCGCGTCGTTCAGCGGCATCCCGGTGATCCCGTAGAGCTGCTGCATGTAGGTGTTCATCAGGGCGCCCTCGACCGGGGTCCCGATGGCGTTCTGGCGGCGCGTCGCGTAGGCGGCCGCGTTGACCGACGGCGCCTCGATGGAGGCCTTGATGTCGCGGATCTGGTAGCGAAGGTCGCGGGCGAGCTTCATCATCGGCGCGTCGGCCGGGATGTGGCGGTCGCGGATGCGCTCCACGCTGGAGCCCGTGAAGGCCGCCATGCGCTCGTCGAGCTGGTCGCGGGTCATGCGCGGGAGGGCGCCGTTGCTGGACGAGGCCTCGCTGGCCTCGGCCCACTTGCGGATGTTCTCACCCTCGGTGATGTCCGCGTCCGTCAGCTCGCCGGCGATGTAGCGGGCGGTGTCGACGATGCCCTGGCTCCAGAGATCGTTGATGTAGGACCAGACGTTGATGCTGGAGGAGACGGTCTCGCCGGTGAGCGGGTCGATGGCGTCGACCATGATGCCCCACGGCGACGGCGTCTGCGGCTCCTCGATGACGTTGACCTGGTGGTAGCGGAGGTCGCCACGGCGCACGCGCAGAGCGGAGTTGCAGGTCGCGAGCATGGCGTCGTCGACCGGGTCGGCGCAGGCCTCGGCGGTCAGGCCGGCGGGCAGGCGCGGGCCGCCACACTCGACGGCGTCGTTGGCCTCGACCGGGCTGTGGCAGAGGACGACCATCTGCGGCATCTTCGCGATGGAGATGACGCCGGGGGAGGCCCCGCGGGCGGCGCCGATGGTGTCGGCGAGCGAGGTGCAGGCGGCCTCGTCGCGGCCGTACTCGGGGTAGGTCAGGCCCACGCGGCAGTCGTCGACCTCACGCGCGAGGGCGACGGCCTCCTCGTTGTCCTCCTGCTGGCCGAAGTAGACCGGGTAGAGGGCGGCGCAGTCGGCGCCACCGGTGCCGACGCACTCGGTGTACTTGGCGGTGCGAACGGCGGAACGCATCGCGATGTCCCAGTCGTTCGTGGCCCACTCGGTGCCGGTGAAGAAGCGCTGGTCGCTCTTGTCGGTGTAGTACCAGACGATCGGGCGCTCGGTGCGGGCGCGGAAGGGCAGCGTGCACTTCTGCTTGAAGGTGTCGCACTTCGAGCCGCCGAAGCCGGTGGCGGCGGTGACGGCCGCGCACTCGTCCTCGGTGCCGTCGCCGTCGACGTCGCGGTGGGCGTCCTCACCGTAGGGGGTGGTGTGCGGGGTGAAGCACTCGACGGCGCCGGTCATGTTGACCGGGTCGGCGTAGTAGTGGCTGCGCTCCCAGATGTCGTAGCGGTTGATGAAGCGGTGCCACTTGGTGTCGGTCATCCCGTAGTTACGGGCGAAGCCGAAGCGCTCGTTGGTGAACGCGCCGTAGGCCTGGAAGCGGTAGCCGTCCCAGTCCTGGGGCTCGAAGTCGTGGTCGACGACCTTGCGGAAGGCCTGGCGGATGGTGAGCTCGACCGGGTTGCAGTTACCGGCCGGCCACGAGCCGTTGAGGAAGTCGGCCTCGAGGAAGCAGGCGGGGAAGGAGTCGATGCCCCAGCCGAAGCTCGAGAGGTCGATGAGGCCCGGGCGGGCGAACGCCTTGACCGTCACGTCGAAGTACCCGTTGTCCTCGTCGAAGTACGGGCGGTCCTCGTCGTTGGGGTCGTTGACGTAGTACTCCATCGGCTCGTACGTGATGCCGCCGTACACGCCGAGGAGCGAGAGGGTGTCGAAGTCGTACGTGTCGGTCGCCAGGTTCTTCGACCAGTCGACGCGGAAGTACTCACGCTCGTTCCACGGGCGGTCGCTCGAGTTCTCCTGGATGATGTTGAGCTTCTCACCCGTGGTGGAGTTGTAGGCGTACTCGATGTCGAAGTGGCTCTTGATCGGGTAGATCGCCACGATCGTGCCATCGGTGCTGGCCGGGCCGGCGCCCTTGCCATCCGAGTCCGCGATGCGCTCGTAGGTGAGGCGCGCGATGAGGGCGTTCTCGGTGACGACGAACTTCACGCGGCTCATCGGCTGCGCGTAGGTCGACGTGAAGAGGCCGTCCTGGCTCGCGCCGTAGCCGACGTCGACCAGCGTGCCCTGAGCCCAGAACTCCGGGTCGTCAGACGTGCTGACCAGGTCCTCGCCCACGAAGAACGACTTCTTCAGGGCGTCGTTCTGGACGCGATTGATGGGCGCACGTTCCTCGGCACAACCGCCGAGGACGAGGGCCGCGAGCAGCGTCGCGGAAACGAGACGTGTTGTCATTGGGGCAGCCTCCTAGCGGGTGGCGGTCGCGATGAGATCGGCGACGTCGAGACGGAGATCGAGGTAGAGCGACGTGAAACGGTTGAAGAACGGAGCGTAGTTGGACGAGTCGGGAGCCTGCTGCGGGTTGAACGTCGAGGCCCCGACGGTCACCCAGAGGTACGAGAGCGGGATGAAGGTGGCGCCGACGTCGTAGAAGAGCGCCGTGCGGACATCGGTCGGCTCGACGGGGGTGTAGTTGACCGTGTCATCGGTCACGCCGTCGTAGAGGAAGCTGTGGATGAAGCCGAAGGACGCGCTGACCGAGACCCAGTCGGCGAACGAGAGGGTCACGTCGAACGAGTCGGAGATGCGCCAGCTGACGTTGCGGAGCCCGTCGTTGTAGAAGCTGTCGCAGCCGGACACCGAGCCCGCGCAGGCGGCGATGTAGGGGGAGTCGGTCTCGCCCGTGGTGTAGCGGTTGAAGTTCTTCCGGAGGTTGATGCCGTAGCCGATGTCGAGGCCGGCCAGCAGGTCGAAGTGGTGGCTCAGCCGCAGGCCGGGCTGAATCGCGAAGAGCATCGTGCGCGACGCGGACCACTTGCTCGTCGGGAACACGAAGTCGAGCGTCCCCGAGATGTTGATGTCGAGCACCGGGATGGTGAGGAAGCGCGTGGCGCCGGCGCGGAGGCGGAGGTCGCCGATCCACGTCTCACCCTTGTAGGTGCTCATGTCGTCGTTGGTGAGCTCACGCGTGAAGTCGATGGACGCCATCGCGTAGAACATGTCGCTGAAGTAGTAGCGAGGCGCCAACGACAGCGACATCGCCCACGTCGGGTTGTACGTGAGCTCCGCGGACTCATCGAACGAGATGGCGGTCGCCGAGTTGCGGTAGTTGATCGCCGACCCGCGGAACGGGCTCTTCTCGCCGTCCATCGCGCCCTCGAGGCGCGTCTCGCCCCCCGGGGTCTGGGCGGATGCCACGCTCGGCAGCGCGACGAGAGCTAGCAGCAGGGATGTGAGGAGTGCGCGCACAGGGACCCTCCTGGGGGTGGCATCGACTCGGCGGAGCATAAGTCGAGGGGGTTGAACTCGGACAGTTCGCGAATCCGGTCAAGCCCTTTCGCCCCGGTTCACAAAAGGGAACCGCTCCGTCCCTGCCGATGTCACCGGCCCCTAGACGGGCGAACCCCGCGAACTACTTTGCTTCGCGGGGCGTGCCGAAGGGATCGTGACGCGGTGCGAGAAAGTCCGTGGACGATCCTCGCGGTCGCCTGGCGTCGGAGGCGCGACGTGACGCGCCGGGTCAGGACGGAAACGCCGCCGTTCGTTCCGCCATTCCCCGGGGGCACGCGGTGGACGCGCGTTTGGACGGGCCCTTCCGCGGCCCTGCTGGCGAGACTCGGACCGGATCGCGCAGGCGAGACATTTCGGGGCGCCGCTGGACGCACTGCAACATCGGCGTTCCCACCGCGCGCGCATGGGACGCTCCCGAGGAGTCGGTCGTCGCGGCGCGCCACGCGGCGCGCGCGGGAGAAAGCGGCAGTCGTTCGCCGGCTCCCTCATCTATATAGGGGTCTCGGCGCGGGTGGCCGACACCGCGGGTCGGCGCTCAGGCGTGCCGCGGGCGGCGTCGACGTCCCTCCACGACGCGCCTCCCGGCCGTACCCCGCGACGGCATCGACGGCTGCCCCGACATCGACGACGCGGGGCTGGGGGAGCGCGACCCGCATCCCTCGCCGACGCCGTCCTGGCGTGCGATTCGCCGGACCGGTAAGGTCCGCCGATGAGCCGAACCTCCCAGTGGCCGCTCGAGCCGCCTCCCGAGACCCTCGAGCGCTGGACCGTCGCCGCCGCGGAGGCCCTGCGCACCGCCGTCCCCGGGCTCTCGTCCGGCTCGGCCAGCGGCGTCGTCGGCGCCGAAGCCTGGGCGCGCGCCGCCGAGCTCTCCCCGCCGATCGGTGAAGCGCCGCTCCCGGGCGGGCTCGACGACGCCCTCCGGATCATCGACCAGACGGCCGCCCTCGCCCTCAACACGACCGGGCCCGGCTACCTCGCCTACGTCCCCGGCGGCGGCCTCTACGCGGCGGCGCTCGCCGCGCTCCTCGGCGACGGCTACAACCGCTTCACCGGGCTCGCCGCGGCGGCGCCCGGCTTCGCCCGGCTCGAATCCGACGTGCTGGTGTGGCTCGCGGGCGAGCTCGGCTACGAGGCGACCGCCGCCGGCCTCTTCACCACCGGCGGCTCGATGGCGAACTTCGGCGCCATCGTCACGGCCCGCCACCACCACCTCGGCGACACCGGCGACTACCGCGACGTCGCCTTCTACACGACCGACCAGGCGCACCGCTGCGTCGGCAAGGCCGCCCGTCTGGCGGGTCTCCCGACGCGGAGCCACCGCGTGGTCCCGGTCGACCGCGCGCTGCGCCTCGACCCGCGCCGCCTCGACGACGCCATCCGCGAGGACCTCGCCGACGGCCGGCGGCCCTTCCTGGTGGTCGCGAGCGCCGGGACGACGAACACCGGCGCCGTCGATCCCCTCGACGAGATCGGCGAGGTCTGCGCCGCACACGGGCTCTGGCTCCACGTCGACGGCGCCTACGGCGGCTGCTTCGCCCTCTGCGCGGAGGGCCGCGCGCGCCTCGGCGGGCTCGCCCGCGCCGACTCCATCGCCATCGATCCCCACAAGGGGCTCTTCCTCCCCTACGGCCTCGGCGCCCTCTTCGTCCGTGACGGCGCCCGCCTCCGCGCGGCCCACGCCGAGACCGCCGCCTACCTGCAGGACCTCGCGGACCCCGACCCGCTCGCGGTCCCGAGCCCGTCGGACTACGGCCCCGAGCTCTCGCGCGACTTCCGCGGCCTGCGCCTGTGGCTACCGCTGATGCTCCACGGCGCCGCCCCCTTCCGCGCCGCCGCGGCGGAGAAGCTCGCCCTCGCGCAGCGCTTCCGCGAGGCCCTCCGCGCGCTCTCGGTCGAGGTGCCGGTCGAGCCCGAGCTCAGCGTCGTCGCCTTCCGCGCGCCCCGCCGCCGCGGCGAGCCGCTCGCCGCCTGGAACGCCCGCAACCAGGCGCTGCTCGACGGCATCAACCGCCGCGGCCGCGTCTTCCTGTCGAGCACCACGCTGCCGACAGAGGACGGAGACGCACTGACGCTGCGGATCTGCGTGCTCTCCTACAAGACCCACGCCGAGCAGATCGACGCCTGCGTGGAGGACCTCCGGGCCGCCCTCGGCGACCCGGACGTCGCCCTCTGAGCCGTCGCCGAGGAGCGCCTCGAGGCCGACGACCAGCAGCGCGCCGAGGCCCGCGCCGAGCGCGCTCCAGGCGAAGTCGGCCGCCGACGGATCGCCGAGGCCCAGCGCGTCCGCGCCCTCCTTGCCCGCGGCCGCCAGGACCCCGAGCCCAAAGCCGGCCAGGCCGCGCACCTCCCAGCGGCGGTCGACGGTCGCGGCGGCCAGCGTGCCGCCGGCGGCGATGCCCGCCGCGACCACCAGGTGGTTGCGCTTGTCCTGCGGGATCTCCGCACGGGCCGCGCCCTGCTGCATCGCAACAAAGAGGCCCACCGCAGCGCACAACGAGGCGAGCGCACGGCGCGCCTCAGCGATCACTCGCGATCGCCCTTGTCCTGAATGATCTCGTCGGGCTTGGGCGAGTTCTCGAGGATCCCGTCCACGAGGCCGTCCGGCAGCGGCCAGTTGCGGAAGGCCCGAATCACGCGCAGGGTGCCGCGCGCCGCCTCTGACAGGACCCGGAAGAACGGGAACTCCGGCGTGTGCGGCGCCGCCGGGATCGGGCACTTCAGGAGCACGACCTCGGAGTCCGGGTAGGCGTCGGCCGTCGGGAAGAGCCGCTGCATCAGGCCGAGCATCGAGGCGTTCTCGGGCAGGATGTCGAGGTGGAACGACTCGAGCCCGCGCTCGCGGGCGGCGTTGATGAGGCGCTCGAAGAGCATGCGGCCGAGGCCGAGCCCCTGCGCCTCGTCGACCACCGCGACGGCCGCCTCGGCCGACTTCGGGTCGTCGGCGTCACAGACGAAGCGCCCCACCCCGAGGCCGACCGTCATGTCGTCGCCGCCGCCGGTGAGCCCGACGACGATCGCGAAGTGTCGCTCCTGGTCGAGCTCGGTGAGATAGGCCAGCTCGTCTTCGCTGAACGAGTCGCGCGGCGTGAAGAACCGCTTGTAGCGCGACTCCAGCGACATCCGGCTGAGCCCGTCGAGGAGGCCCGCCTTGTCGCTCGGCCGGATCAGCCGGAAGAGCACCTCGCGCCCGTCCTTCGTGCGAGCCAGCTCCCGGTAGTTGTCGTCGAAGCGCCGTTTGCGAGCGGTGTCCATAACGTTTGTTATAGCGCCTCCCGGCGGCACCCCGCAATCAGCGTCCGCTCGCGAGGAGCGCAAGACCGCGCCCACGGTGAACGTCGCTCCGCTTTTCGTTCGGCGAAGAATACGGAAGCGCCACGGAGCCTACGAGACCGCGCGGGGCTTCGGCTGACCGGCGCCGCGCGCGGCGACCCGCGCCTAGGGACAGCTCGGGTTGTTGTCGTAGGGGAAGCCGAAGAGGGTCGGCGTCAGCTGCTCGATCGTGAGCGCGTTGGCGCACCGGATCGCGTCGAGGAAGTCGACCAGGTCGGCCTTCGAGTAGCCGCGGTTGAGGGTCGCCGACAGCATGCGCTGGGAGCGGAGCGTGTCGAGCACGACGTCGCCCATCGCCGCGACCTCCCCCTCGCCGAGGGCGTCGTCGGCGTCGAACATGTCCCACAGCATGGCGGCGACGACCGCCTCGTTCATGTTCTGCGTCATCGTCCCGGAGGGGTTCGGGAGCGGGAAGATCAGCCCGACGAAGACCGAGTCGTCACTCGTCGGGGCGGTCCCGATGCGGTCGAAGTCGATCCAGTACTGGGTGCCCTGCTGCACGGCGAAGAAGCGCGACTGCTCGGCGCTGGCGACGGCGCTCAGCCACCACTGCCCGAAGAAGTCCGCCCAGCCCTCGCTCCACGCCAGGCCCGCGTTGTAGAGCTGGTCCCAGCTGTGCGCGCCGCCCTCGTTCGGGCTGCGCGAGAAGACGTCCATGACGTAGTGACCGAACTCGTGCCCGATCATGCTGGGCGTCCACTGGTGCGGCGCCGAGAGCTGCCCGCTGGGCGCGGTGGTCTTGCCGCTGTACCAGATGAAGCGGCCGAAATCGACCGGGCCGTCCTCGCCCGGGATCCGTAGCGGGCCGTAACCATTCGGGAAGAAGCACGACAAACACAGCGGGGTGACGTCCGGGTTCCACAGGACGCCCAGCGACGGCGCGCTGGTGGCGTTGTAGTAGTCGACGACCCGCGCACGGGCGTCGCGGAGCCAGCCGAGGATCTGGAGCGCGCCCGACCCCTCCGCCGTGGTGATCGTCACCTCGCCGACGTCGAGGCTGTCCGACGGCGGGTCCACCGCCCACGCCCACACCGCCGCGTTGATGACCTGATGCGGCGTCGTCACCGTCGTCCACGAGACGCCGGCCGCGTTCGCGATGCCGAGGTAGGTCTGGCCGGCGTCGTCGACCAGGGTCGCGCTGAGGGTCACGGTGATCTGGGCGGTGGGCGCCGGGCTCAGGGCGATCGCGAAGCTGCCGTCGGCCGCCGTCTCCGCGCTCCCGAGGACCGCGCCGTCCGCGGACACGTAGACCGTGATGCCCGCCACCGGGACCGTGTCGAGGGGCGCGAGCTGGGTGAGGGTCGCGTTCGGGACGTAGCGCTCGCGCAGGAAGCGCCCGGTCACGACCGCCGCGCACTGCCCGTCGTCGCAGGTCAGCGGCGCGTCACAGGTGCCGCAAGAGCCGCCGCAGCCGTCGTCCCCGCAGCTCACGCCGTCGCACATCGGCTGGCAGTCGGTGCACGCCCCCGCGAGGGTGCAGACCTCGTCGGCGGCGCAGTCCCCGCAGCTTCCCCCGCAGCCGTTGTCGCCGCACACGCGGCCGGTGCAGTCGGCCGGGCACGGCAGGCACGCCCCGTCGGTGCAACCCCAGGGGCACGGCTCGAGGGTCTCCTCCTGGTTGCCGCAGGAGTCGTAGGCGCAGCGCGCGTCGCCGCAGCAGGCGACCGAGGCGGCCGAGACGCAGACGCAGGCCCCGGTGACGCACTGGGTCCCGCCGTCGCAGTCCCCGCAGCTGCCGCCGCAGCCGTCGTCGCCGCACTCGCGGTCGGTGCAGTCGACCGGGCACGGCAGGCACGCCCCGTCCGCGCAGCCGTAGTCGCAGACGCCGAGCGTGCCGAGGCTCTGGCCGCAGCTGTCGACGCCGCACCGGCTCGCGCCGTCGGCGCCGCAGCACACCGTCGCGCCCTCGTCGACGCAGCTGCAGACCCCCTCGACGCAGATCTCTCCGCCGTCACAGGGCGCGTCGCCGCAGGTCCCGCCGCAGCCGTCGTCCCCGCAGTCCTTGCCGTCGCAGGCCGGGACGCAGGGCTGGCAGGCGCCGCTGGCGCAGCCGTAGGCGCACGCCTCGACCGCGTCCCCCTTCACCCCGCACGAGTCCACCGGGCAGACCGCGTCGCCGCAGCACGCCGTGCCGACCGCCGGGACGCAGGTGCACTGGCCGGCGACGCAGACCTCGCCCTCGCCGTCGCAGGTGCCGCAGCTCCCGTTGCAGCCGTCCGGACCGCACGCCTTGCCGTCGCAGGCCGGGGCGCAGGACGCGCAAACGCCATCCTGGCACCCGCCGGGGCACGCGGCCGTCACCGCGCCCACGACGCCGCAGGAGTCCACGGCGCAGAGCGACGCGCCGTCCTCGCAGCAGGCGTAGGCGACCTCCGGGACGCAGACGCAGGCGCCGTCGGCGTCGCAGACCGCGCCGCCGTCACAGCCGCCGCAGCTCCCGCCGCAGCCGTCGGCGCCGCAGCTCTTGCCGTCACAGGCCGGCTCGCAGCTCGCGCAGGTGCCGTCCACGCAGCCGTTCTCGCAGGCCGCGATCACGGCCCCGACGCCGCCGCAGCTGTCGTAGGCGCAGACCCCGGCCCCGTCGGGGCAGCACGCCTGATGATCGTTCTTGACGCAGGTGCAGGTCCCGCCGAGGCAGGCCGCGCCGCCGTCGCAGGTCCCGCAGCTCTCCCCGCACGCGTTGTCGCCGCAGGCCTGATCGCCGCAGGGGACGTCGCACGGCAGGCACTCCCCCTCGCCGCAGCCCCACTCGCAGGTGGCCACCTGGTCGAGCGCGTTCCCGCAGCTGTCGACCGCGCACACGTCGTCACCGCAGCACCCGAGCTCCCCGGCGTCGACGCAGGCGCAGGTGCCGTCGTCGCCGCAGACCTCGCCGCCCTCGCACGATCCGCAGGAGCCGCCGCAGCCGTCGTCCCCGCACGCGCGATCGCCGCACGCCGGGACGCAGGGGTTGCAGGCGCCGTCGGTGCACCCGTCGGCGCAGCTCTCCACGATCGTCTGCGGCCCGCAGCCGTCGTCGAGGCAGACGGCGCTGCCACAGCAGACGTAGGCCGGCGCGGGCTGGCAGGTCGCGTCAATGTCGTCGACCGATCGGGTATCCGCCACGTCGGGGCTGGTGTCGTCCCCCTCGCCCGAGGTCGTGGAGCCTCCGCAGGCGGCGCCCAGGAGCGCGCATGCCGCAACGCACAACAGACGATTGCGCAGCGCTCGGCGGGTACGGGGCGTGGAGGTGACGGTAGACAATGGGCGGATCACGGACTCTCCGGCAGCGATTCGATTGTCCGCGAACCAAGCGGTCGACTCAAGCGCTGCGTTGCGAAAAGCACCTTCGAGCCGCTGCCGGCGCCGCTCTTCGGGCCTCTGAGGTCGACTCGTCGTTCCGAAAGGGTGACAAGCGCTCCACAGAGTCATACCCTGCTGTCTACTCGGGCGACGTGAGGACTTCGGTTGGGGGACCGTTGACTCCGGAGCGGCGCGCGAGCCCAGGGGGGGAAATCCATGCCAGCGAATTCGATCAACCACGACGAAGTAGTGGATCCACGCGCTCTCAACGTCGAGAGCTCGAGCCGCGCCCAGCAGATCCTGCTGGCGGCCGACGAGCTGCTCGCGGAGCGCGGCCACGATGCGGTCTCGATGCGCGACGTCGCGCAGCGGGCCGGAGTCAACAAGGCGCTCATCTTCTACTACTTCGGGAGCCGCGCGCAGCTCTTCGAGAAAGTGCTCGAGCGCTACTACGACAACCACACGCTCGCGCTCCAGGCGATCCGCGACACCTCGGGGACGCCCCGCGAGCGTCTCCACCGCGCGCTCGACGCCTACCTCGACTTCGTCGAGGACAACGAGCTCTTCTCGCGCCTCGTGCAGCAGGAGCTGGCCCGCCAGGATCCGCAGCTGCACGTCATCCGCGAGAACCTGACGAAGCTCCACGAGGCCCTCCACGACGTGCTGGGGGCGATCCTCCCGAAGCACGGCCCGATGGCCGCGCGGCAGCTCTACATGACGATCGGCTGCCTCATGGTCCACCACGGGACCTTCGCGACCTCGCCGCTGGCGGAGACCGCGGAGATCCTGCAGGGCCAGGAGGGCCGCGCCGAGCGCCGCGAGCACGTCCACTGGCTCGCCGACGTCGTCTTCGAGCGGATGGAGAGCGAGCTCTCCGGCCGATAGCGTCGCGGGCGGCCCTTCGCCGTTGTGGAACGACAACTCGGTGCCCATCCTGTAGAACTCTCGTGACCCCTACAGGACTGCGCCGTGGCTGACCCGCTCCACTCCGACGCACCGCTCACCGAGCCCCGGCTCGTCGCGCTCCTCCGGGAGCGCGCGCCGGGGGCGGTGCTCGTCGAGGAGCGTATTCTGCGGCGCGTCGTCCGCGAGGACCTCGGTCTGACCGGCGTCGCCCCGCGTATTCCGCATCAGCGCTGCTACGCCATCGAGCGCCGCCGCCTCGAGCGCTTCGTCGAGGCCGACGAGGTGGACGTTCCGCTGGCGGACCTCCCGGAGTGGGTCTACCTGCTCCCGAGCGCCGCCGACGAGGTCGGACGCCGCCCGGACGCCGAGGTGCTGCGCGGCTACTGGCGCCGGCTCTTCCACGCCCGCGTCGACGCCGAGCTCCGCATCCGCACCGCCGGGGTCTCGCTGCCGCGCGCGCGGGTGCTCGCGCTCATCGACGGCCTCGGGCAGACCCCCTTCGACGAGATCCGCGCCGTGCTCCACGACGAGGAGCTCGTCGCCGACAGCGCCGACGAGACCCTCGAGCTCGTCGAGTTCGTCGCGCTCTACCTCGAGCTCCTCTACTTCGAGCCGAGCCTGGTCGACCGCTTCTTCCCGTCCCTGCGCTCCCGCGAGGCCGTCGCCGGCCTCTGCGACGCCCTCGTCGACGGCCCCGGGCTCCTCGCCGCGACCCGCCCGCGCGGCGCCGCCGAGAGCGCCCCGGACGGCGGC
>SBGO01000137.1 GCA_006226565.1 Deltaproteobacteria bacterium
GGGCGCTCCGGGCGCCGAAGTCCCAGGCGCGCCAGCCGACGGTGACCTGGGCGCCGGCGGAGTGTGGCGTCCCGAGCTCGCGCTCGATCTTCATCGGCTCGGTCTGGCCCGGGATCGTCAGCCCGGTGTCGAAGCTGAGCGTCGGGAGCGGCTGGCTGTAGCGGTACCAGCCGTCGGCCGAGACCTGGGGCAGCCAGGCGTGGTCGGCCTGGGAGGCCTGGATGCGCGAGGTGTCGGCGGCGGTGTGCTTGGCCGCCAGCGCTGGGTGGCGCGCGACGACCGCGGAGACCACGGCGTCGAGCGAGCCCGGCGTGGCGACGCCGTCCGGCGCGGGGGCGCTGGCGGTCGCCACGGCGACGAGCCAGGGGAGGAGAGCTGACATGGGCACGTCCCTGTCAGGGGCGACACGCGGGCCGCCCGTGGGAGGGGCGGCGGTAGCGCCGCCGCCCTCGAGTATCGTTCCGAATCGGGCGCAGCGTCCAACGGCCACGGGGACCGCGGGTCGCGCCCGCCCGAAGCAGAGCAACCTCCGTGCCAGCCGGCGCGTCGCCTGAAATGGCGGCCGGGCGCGCCGGGCTTGGCGACGACCTCGACAGGGGGTGTCGGAAAACCGACAGGCCGCAGAGGCCGCCTACGCCGGGCGCCGTTCAGCGGACGGGGCCGGCGGGGCGCCTGCGGAGTCGGTCAGCGGCAGAGCTGGTCGACGTAGGACTGGCAGGCGACCTGGTTGTCCGAGACGATCGCGTCGAGCATCGCCTGGCGATCGCTCGCGGAGGTGCAGGTCGCCGTGGCGGGGTCGCACCCGATGGCGCCCACGTCGCTGCAGCGGTCGCCGCAGTCGACGAAGAAGCCGCACGGGTACTCCGACGACTTGCACTGGTTCAGCGTCGACGTGTTGCAGCTGTTGCCGGTCGAGCGCAGCTGGTCGCAGGCGGACTCGGTGTCGCACGCCGGAAGGGCGAGGAGCGTGGCCGCCAGCAGCGTCGTGACGAGGATCGGGGCTGCGCCGTCTCGGATGAACATCGCCTGTGCTCCTGATTTTGCGCGGGAGCGCCGTGCGCTCCGACGGCGTCGCAGCATGCGCGCCGCCCGCGGCGCTGTCGAGCACGCTGTGCTCCACGCTCCTCCCCGGTGCCGCCCCGCCGCCGGGGAAAGTGTGAAGTCGTGGGGTCTGACCCCACGACTTCACACTTTCGCGCCCCTGGACGGAAAAGTGTGAAGTGATGGGGTCTGACCCCTACTTCTCACATTTTTGCGACGCTGGATGGAAAAGTGTGAAGTGATGGGGTCTGACCCCTACTTCTCACATTTTCTTCGGACGGCCCGCCGGTGGCGAGTCGCGGTTGGCGCCACCGGGGAGTCGGGCTACGGTCGCCGGTGTCTCTGCCCACCGCGAGCCCCGCCCATGACCGAACCCATCGAGAACAAGGGCAGCACCGCCCGCGACCAGCTCGCCAACGAGCGGACCTTCCTCGCGTGGGTGCGCACCGGCCTGGGCTTCGTCGGGATCGGCGTGGTGCTCGACAAGCTCATCGACCGGCACGGCGAGCTGGCCCTCCTGATGGGTCTGGTCTTCGTCGCCGCCGGCATCGCCATGCTGATCTACGGCCTGTGGCGCTATCGGCGCGTCGCCACCCTGCTGACCCAGGGCCGTTTCGCCCCGGCCGAGCGCGGTCCCCTCGCGCTGGTGGTGTTTCTCATCATCCTCGCCCTGGCGGCCGCCCTCTTCATGGTCGTGTAGGGGCCCGCACACGTCGCGCGTGACTGGCGCCGCGAGGTGTCGTAGGAGACGGGCCATGTCGATCACGCCCAAAGTCGTCTCCCTGACCCCCGCCGTCTTCCACCTGCCCGAGCCGGTCAACGCCGTCTCGCGCACCTACGGGGCGAACCCCATCGTCCCCCGCGGCCCGAAGTTCCGCCCCATCCTCGACCGCGTGCGCAGCGGCCTCGTCGAGGCCCTCGGCGCCGAGGCGGACTACGAGGCGGTGCTGATGACCGGCAGCGGCTCGACGGCGATGGCGGCCGTGCTCGGCTCGTGCCTGCGCAAGGACGAGCGCCTCCTCGTCATCCGCAACGGCGCCTACGGCGACCGCATCCTCGAGTTCGCCCAGGCCCTCGGCCAGCCGGTCATCGACTACGAGCTCCCCTACGGCGTGCGCCCCGACTTCGCCCGCGTCGAGGAGCTCCTCGCCAGCGCCGACGCCGTCGCGATGGTCCACGGCGGCACCTCGACCTGCACCCTCAACCCGGTGGCCGAGCTCGGCGCCCTCGCCAAGCGCATGGGCAAGAAGCTCTTGATGGACGGCATCAGCTCGCTCTTCGTCGAGCCGATCGACCTCGCCGCCTGGAACGTGGCGGCCGTGATGGGCTCCTGCAACAAGGGCCTCCACAGCCACCCGAACATCACCTGCACCATCGTCAAGAAGGACCTCCTCGACGAGATGGGCCGCTTCGCCTCGCGCACGCCGAACCTCGAGATCCACAAGGCGTGGACCAAGCAGAAGGGCGGCGCCCACCCCTACACCATCGACCCGATGAGCGTGCTCCAGGTCGACGCGGCGCTCTCCGCGCTCCAGGCCGAGGGCGGCGTCGCCGGGCGCCACGCGACCTACCAGGCCCGCGCCGAGCTGCTCCGCGCCGGCTACGAGCGCCTCGGGCTGAAGATCGCCCGCTTCGAGGGCCAGCCGCTCCAGTCCATCGGCACGATGCTCGAGATCCCCGCCGGCAACAGCTACGAGGCCATGGCCGACACCCTCGCCAGCAACGTGGTCGAGGGGCGCGTCTTCGAGATCTACAGCGCCCAGGGCAAGCTCTCGGACCGCTACTTCCGCCTCTTCAACATGGGCGAGTACCCGCTCGAGGCCTACGAGGTCTTCCTCAAGGCCCTCGCCCAGGCCCTCTGAGCCCCTCGGCGCGCGCCCCGCGTCACAGGCGCAGCGGCAGCGCGCCGAGCTGCTTCAGCTCCCGGTTCACGGCGGCGACCATCGTCTCGAAGGACAGCACGTCGCCGTGGGCCGCGGCCAGCGCCCCGGCCCGCTGCATGATGTTGCGGATGTAGCCACCGGTGACCTCGACCTTGTCGGCCAGCCACTCCCAGTCGATCTCCGGGTCGATGTCGACGTGGCGCGGCAGCATCACCTGGAAGAGGCGCGCCCGCATCGCGACGTCCGGCCGCGGGAACTTGAACCGGAACGCGAAGCGGCGGAGCCCGGCGTCGTCGATGCTCGCCTCGCGGTTGGTCGTGGCGACGCTGACGACGCTGTGCTGCTCCATGAGCTGCAGCACCACGTTGACGCTGACGTTGCCGTAGCGGTCGTTCGAGGTGGAGACCTCGGTCCGCTTGGCGAGCAGCGCGTCGGCCTCGTCGAGCAGCAGCAGCGCCCGGGACCGCTCGGCGAGCTCGAAGACCGCGACGAGCTGCTTCTCGGTCTCGCCGACGTACTTCGAGAAGACCTGGTCGAGGTTGACCTGGAGCACCTCGCGGTCGAGCGCGCGCCCGAGGATCGAGGCGGCCGTGCTCTTGCCGGTGCCGGGCTCGCCGGACAGCAGGATGTGGAGCCCCGTCCCGCCCCAGCGCTTCATGCCGTAGCGGTTCATCACCGTCTCGCGGTGACGGACGTAGACCGCCAGCTCCTTGAGCTCGTCGAGGAGGTCCGTCGGGAGGATCAGGTCGTCCCACGACAGCGCCGTCGGCGCCGGCCGCGCGATGCGCCCGACCTCGTGCCGGAGCCGATCGTGGGCCTCCCGCTCGAGGCGATCGAGGTCCCGCGGTGAGCCGCCGCGCCCGCGCTCGTCGACCCGCCGGATGA
>SBGO01000290.1 GCA_006226565.1 Deltaproteobacteria bacterium
GCCCCGGCGGCCGCGGCGCCCGCGCCGATGGACGACGACGACGAGGACGACGGCGACGGCAAGACCGCCGCCTTCAGCCTCGACGACATGGGCGACCTCCTCAAGGACCCCGCGCCGGCCCCGGCCCGCGCGGCGGCGCCGGCCCCCATGGACGACGACGACGAGGACGACGGCGAGGGCAAGACCGCCGCCTTCAGCCTCGACGACATGGGCGATCTCCTCAAGGAGCCCGCCCCCGCGCCGGCGCCCGCTAAGCCTGCGAAGCCCGCGCCGGAGCCGATGGCCGAGGAGTTCGAGCGCACCCAGGCCGTCAACCTCGACGACTTCGAGATGGCGACCGCCGAGGCCAACAAGACCCTGCTGGTCGACGACGACCTCGGGCCGCCGAGCCGGTCGAAGAAGGCCGCGCCCGCGCCCGCGCCGGAGCCGGCGACGCTCACCGTGGTCGTCGGCAACGACGTCAACAAGGTCTTCAAGCTGACCGGGGACGTCACGCTCGTCGGCCGCGGCATGGACGCGGACTTCGTCATCAACGACGCCAGCGCCAGCCGCCGCCACTTCAACGTGGTGCGCACCTCGAGCGGCTACAAGCTGGTCGACCTCGGGTCGGGCAACGGGACGAAGGTGGACGGCCACCGCGTCCAGGAGATCGCGCTCGCGACCGGGATGACGATCGAGTGCGGGACGACCACGCTCGAGTTCGGCGATCCGTCGGGCGCGGCCGCGCCGGTCCGCGGAGGCGGCGGTGGCGGCGGTGGCGGCGGCGGCGCCTACCGCGACTTCGACGACGACGACGGGGCCGAGAAGACGCGCATGGGCGACATGGCGGCGCTCGAGATCGACCCCGACTGGGAGTCGCGCCGCTCGCGGATGCGCCAGGAGGAGCAGCAGGGCTTCGAGACCACGGCGGAGCCCGCGGTCGAGGAGCGCGCCCCGGTGAAGAAGAAGGGCGGCGCCGGCAAGATGATCGCGATCATCGGCGGGCTCGTCGTCCTCGGCGGGGGCGGCTTCGTCGCAGCCGACAAGTTCGGCGGCCTCGGGATCATCTTCCCGAAGGAAGCGAGCGTGACGTCCACGAACAGCGGGGACGGCAGCAACGGCGGCACCGAGACCGGCGAGGCCGGGACGACGACGGGCCAGACCGGCGAGGCCGGCGCGACCGCCGACGCCAAGAAGAAGGCGCAGGACCTGGTGCTCGAGGGCGAGGCCGCCTACGTCGACAAGCGCTGGTACGAGGCGAAGAAGTTCTTCAAGGAGGCGCTCGAGCTCGATCCGAAGGCGGAGCGGGGCAACGGCGATCCGGTCGACGAGGCCGTGGTCCTGGTCGACGCCCAGCTCGAGGCGTGGAACGCGCTCGTGGACGCCAAGAAGGCGGCCTCCGAGGAGCGCTTCAACGACGCCCTGGAGCTGCTGCGGAAGATCAAGGTCTCGACGGCCTACCACAAGGACGCCCAGGAGATGATCCCGACGGTGCGCGACGACTTCGTCGCCAAGTCGCTCGGGATGGCCCGTGAGGCCGAGGAGAAGGGCGACTACGAGGGCGCGAAGAAGGCCGTCGAGGCGGCGCTCGCGGTGTCGAAGGAGGACGCGGACGCGCTGGCGATGCAGGTGGCGCTGACGCGGGCGACGGCGCCGGACGCCGACAACCTCGAGACCGACGACGAGGACCCGGAGAAGCGGGTCCAGCCGACCAAGGTCGCGAAGATCGACTTCGCCCCGGGCTTCGCGAAGTACGCCGCGAGCGACTTCATGGGCGCCATCGACTTCTTCGACGGGATCACCTACGGCAAGGCGTCGCGGCGCGACAAGGCGAAGGCGAAGGCGGTCGCGGGCGCGATCACGAAGCTCGACACCGTGCTGCGCGCCGGTCAGGAGGCGCTCGCGGCGGGCAAGCTCGACAAGGCGCTCGAGGATCTGCGGCTGGCGAAGAAGTACGACCAGGCCGTCAACGGCGCCTTCCAGTCGAAGATCAGCAAGGACCTCGGCAAGGCCTACGCGGCCAAGGCCAAGGCGGCCTTCGACGCCAACGACCTGACGGGCGCGGGCAGCCTCGCCAAGAAGGCGCTCGCCAACGACCCCGGCAACGCCGAGGCGTCGGCGATGATGGGCGACGTCCAGAAGACGGCGAAGAGCTGGCTCGCGGACGCCAAGGCGGCGGCCGGGGACAACCCCGACAAGGCGATGAAGCTCCTCGCGAAGGCGCTCAACGTGCTGCCGGTCGACGACCCGGCCTACAAGGAGGCCTACGCCCTGCTCAACAAGCTCGGTCAGGAGATCGACGAGTAGCGGTCGCGGTCCTCCGCGAGAGAAACACGAAGGGCGCGCAGCCGTCGGCTGCGCGCCCTTCGTGTTTTCGGAGCTCGGGCACGGGCGCTCCCCGGCTCCCGCGCCCACGCCCACGCCCACGCCCACGCCCACGCGCTCGCCCACGCGCTCGCCCACGCGCTCGCCCACGCCCACGCCCACGCCCACGCCCACGCCCACGCCCACGCCCACGCCCGCGCCCACGTCCTGGAGAGCGTCCTCGGTGTGATGGCGATGCGAGACGATCAAATGCGCTCGCTTCGGGGGCGCCTGGGATGAAACGCCTCGCGCATCCCACCGTGGACCTCGCTTCGCTCGGCCCACGGCGGGAACCCTCATGCGCGAGGCGTTTCAGGCGCCCCCTCCGCTCGCTTTTCGGGGACAGTCGAACGCTCGTGAGCGAGGCGTTTCAGGCGCCCCCTCCGCTCGCCTGTCGGGGACAGTCGAACTCTCGTGCGCGACGCGTTTCAGGCGCCCCCTCCGCCCGCTTGTCGGGGACGGTCGGGCTGTCTGTACGCGCTACCGGCGGCGCAGGGTGGCGACGAAGGTCGCCGCGGCCGCCGGGAGGTAGAGGAGCGGCACGGCGACGAAGCTCGCCACCTTCAGCGGCTCGAGGACGGCCATCCAGTCCTCGGACTTGGCCACGAAGAGCGCCGCCACGAGCAGCGGAATCGCCAGCGCGACCCAGTACACCACGGCGAAGACGGCGAGCCGCCGCCCCCGACCGCCGGGCAGATACCCGACGAGGCTGAGCAGCGCCACCAGGAGCGGCATGAGCCCGAGGGCCGCCACCAGGCGATCCCCGAGAATCGGCGCGCTCCCGAGGGTGTCGAAGGCCCCGGTGACCGCGGCGCCTCCGCCGAAGCCCAGCGCCCCCGAGCCGAAGGCGACGAAGAGCACGAGCGCCAGCCCGATCCCGTGCGCGATGCGCGGGCCGAGGCGCTCGGGCTCGAGGAATCGCCACATCAGCCCGAAGGGCAAGGCCGTCACCGCCACGAGCAGCGCCGCTCGCCCCCCCAAGGGGCCACCCAGCGCGGCCGTCGCGACGGGCTGCCCGCCGAAGAGGTCGGCCCCCGCCGCCGCCCCGGCCACGACCAGCGAGAACCCGGCCATCAGCACGCCGACCCCGAGGCCGGCCGCCGCGCGCAGCGTCGGCCGCACCGGCAGGATGTGGGCGACCACCACCAGGAGCAGGAACGCCAGGGAGACGAAGGTCACGCCGCCCGGATCCCCGAGCAATGTCCACGGCGCGCCGGCGCTCGTCGGCAGCGCGATGGCCTCGAAGAGGAGCACCATCGACACGATCGACAGCGTCTTGAACAACCCGCCGGGCTCGCGCCGGGCGGCGGTCGCGAAGAGCCCCGCGCGCTCCTCGGCCGAAAGCACGCCGGTCACCGTGTGGTGGGCCAGCCGCGGCGGGACCTCCTCGAGCGGCGCCACCTCGCGCGGCGCCCCGAGGAGCGGCGCGTCCACCATCGGCGGCTCGTCGGGCTCCAGACCGCGGCTCCCCTGGGGGGCCGTGCGGCGACGGATCGACTCCTGCGTCGTCGGCCC
>SBGO01000129.1 GCA_006226565.1 Deltaproteobacteria bacterium
GCCGCGGCCCCATTCGCTCAGGGCACCAGCACCGTCCCGCGGCTGCCGGGCAGCGCCGCCTCGGCGCGCAGGATGTCGCCGTCCGCGCCGAGGATGTGGACCGCGCCCACCCCGGGGCCGCCGGGCTCGTGGCGGAGCTGCACCAGCGCCTCCTCGACCTTCGGGATCATGCCGCCGTTGATGACGCCGGCGGCGATGGCCGCGTGGGCCGACGCCGCGTCGAGGCGCGGGATCCGCGTCGACGGGTCGTCGCGGTCGCGCAGGACGCCGCCGATCGCCGTCATCAGGAAGAGGTGATCGGCGTCGAGGGCCTTGGCCACGGCGGACGCCACGGTGTCGGCGTTGATGTTGTAGACCGGGCTCACCACGTCGCCGTCGACGTCCCCGACCCCGAGGGTGCTCAGGACCGGCGTGTAGCCGCCCTCCCACAGGTGGTGGACGAGGTGGGTCCGGATCTCGATGATCTCGCCCACCCAGCCGAAGTCGACGGGGTCGGGCCCGCCCCCGCTCACGATCCGCGCCGGCCGCCGCCGCGCGTGCACCGTGCGGGCGCTGACGCCGGCGATGCCGACCGCCTCGAGGCCCGCGGCGAGCGCGGCCGCGACGACGTCGACGTTCACCTCGCCGGTCAGCACCTGCTTGGCGATCTGGAGCGTCGGGAGGTCGGTGACCCGGCGGCCCCCGACCATGTTCGGCTCGGCGCCGAGCCGCCGCGTGAGCGCCGTGACCTGCGGCCCGCCGCCGTGACAGAGCACGAAGCGCCACCCGCGCGCGGTCAGATCGGCCACGACCTCGAGGACGTGATCGAGCTGCGCGCGGTCGAGGACGACCTCGCCGCCGAACTTGAGGACCGCCGTCGGCCCGGTCGCCCCGGTCATGGCCACAGCGCCGGGGCGTCGATGCCACGGCCCTCCTCGAGGCCGAGCACGAGGTTCATCGACTGCACCGCCTGCCCGGCGCCGCCCTTGACGAGGTTGTCGGCGGCCGTGCTCACGACGAGCTGGCGGGTCCCGTCGAAGGCCTCGCCCAGCGCCCAGGACAGCTCCACGTACATGCTGCCCTTGATCGCGGCGACCTCCGCCTGGCGCCCGCCCGGCGGCAGGACGCGGACGAACGGCGCGTCGTCGTAGGCCTCGGCGAAGATCGCGCCGATCTGCGCGGCGGTCGTCGCCTCGGGGACGGTGACGAAGCTGTTCGCCAGGATGCCGCGCGGGAGCGGCGCCGACACCGGCACGAACTCGAGCACGATGGGGCCGTCGTGGCCGCCCTGGGCCGCCGCGGCGCGGAGCGTCTGCTCGATCTCCGGGCGGTGCTGGTGGTCGAGGACCTTGTAGGGCTTGAGGTTGGCCGCGCGCACCGGGTGGTGGGTGCCGGCCTTGGCGTAGGCGCCGCTGCCCGAGGAGCCGGTGGCGGCGACCGTCTGCACGCGCCCCTTCACGAGGCCCGCGCGAGCGAGCGGCAGGAGCCCCAGCGCGATGGTGGTGGCGAAGCAGCCCGGCGAGGCGACGCGGCGCGCCGCGCGGAGGGCCTCGCGGTTCAGCTCCGGCATGCCGTAGACCCAGCGCCCGTCGAGCAGATCGGGGTGCGGGTGGACGACGCCGTAGTAGCGGGCGTAGGCGTCCTTGTCCCGCAGGCGGAAGTCGCCGGAGAGGTCGATCACCTTGGCGTCCGCCGACTCGAGCGACGCGCCGATCGCCGCGCTGACCTTGTGGGGCAGCGCGAGGAAGACGACGTCGACGTCGCGCGCCGCCTCCGGCGCCGGGACCTCCTCGAAGACGAGGCCGGTCTTCTGCAGGTTGAGGTGAACCGCCTCGAGCGGCTCACCAACGTGGTCGATGCTCGTCACCCGCGCCAGGCGCACGTCGGGGTGTCCGAGGAGCAGGCGGATGAGCTCCGCCCCGCCATAGCCCGTTCCGCCGACGACGGCGGCGCTGAAACGCTTCGTCCCGGGCTGCTGCGTCATGTCTCACCTCCCTGACCGCGAGACGGCGCGACGATAGCAGCTTCCGCCCGGGATGATGAGCGAGACTTCGAGCCCGTGGGCGCTTCAGGCGTAGTCGGCGGTCATCAGCGTCTGCCCGCGCAGCTCGCCCTCGACCGCGGCGACGTAGGCGCGCGCGACCTCCGCGGCGGGCATCCCGGGCGTCGGATCCTTGCCCATCGCGGTCAGCGTCTCCGCGACCCAGCCCGGGCTGACGGCGTTGAGGCGGATGCCGCGCGGGAGCTCGAGCTGGGCGGCGCGGACGAAGGCCTCGACGCCGGCGCCCGCGACCGAGACCGCGACGCCCCCGGGCGCGGGGTAGCGGGACAGGCGGCCGCTCGTCAGGGTGAAGGAGCCGCCGTCGCGCATCCGCTCGAGCCCGAAGCGGACGACGTTGACCTGGCCCATGAGCTTGCTGTTCAGGCCCACCGCGTAGTCGTCGGGCGTCAGCCTCTCCAGCGGCCCGAAGCGCGCCGCGCCGGCGCAGCAGACCACCGCGTCGATCGCACCGATCAGGTCGAAGAACGACTCGAGTGAGCGCCGGTTGGTGATGTCGACCGGGAGTACCCCCGTGCGCGACGCGCGCAGCACCTCGTGCCGCGTCGCCAGCGCGTCGGCCACGGCCGAGCCGATGGTCCCCGTGGCGCCGATGACGATGATCTTCATACCTCGAACCTCCTGGAGCGCGGCGGGCGAGGCAGCCCGAGACTACCTGGAGAGTAGCCACGTGGTGCGCCGTTCCAGAGGGGCCGCGGCGCGGAGCGCGCGCCAGGCGAGGCGCTCAGGGCTCGGCGGTCGCCTCGGCGGCCGCGCGCGCGGCGGCCTCGTCCGGATGGACGTGGACCGCGAGCCAGAGCGCGCCGGCGCTCGTCTCGCGCACCCGATGCGGGGTCCGCGCGGGGATGAAGAGGTGATCCCCCGCCGCGAGCGCGTGGGGCTCGCCGTCGAGCTCGACCACGGCGGTGCCGCGCACGAGGACGACCCACTCGTCCTGGGCCTGGACGTAGAGCCCCGGCCCGGGGGACGCCGAGCTGACGATGCGTTCGATCACCACCGGGCCGACCTGCCGCAGGACCTCGAACCGCTCACCTTCCGGTGGGGCCGCGTCGTCGTCGTACAGGTTCGCCTTCAATGTGGTGAGTCCGGGAGGCGGGAGCTGCCACGCGGTGGGCGACGCCGCAGCGGCCCCAAAGGGCGCCGCGACGCTGCCCACCGGGTGACAAGGACCCTGAAAGGGACGGGATTACTCCGCGCCACCCTCGCCGGCGCCCTCGGCGCCCTTCGTCGCCATCTTGGCCTGGCAGTCGGCGATCTTCTTCTGGACATCGGCCATCGCCTTGATGTCGTCCTCGGTCGGCTTGTAGTCCTTGAACTTCTCGCCGGCCTTGGCCATCTCGCCGACGACCGCCATCGCGCACTCCTGGTTCTCGCACTTGCAGATCTTGTCGGCAAAGTCGTTCATCGCCTTCACCGGCGAGTCGCCGCCGCCACAGGCGGAGACCGACACGAACCCGAGACCAGCAAGCACGACAACGATACGCTTCAGCATGAGTTCCTCCCTCCAAGTCAAACGGGGGTTCGGCCCGTCGACCGGACCGCAGGGCATACCGTATGCGGAAAAACGGAGCTTGTCACCGGCTCCCTTTTGCTCCCGCGTGATGTTGCTGAAAGCCGCATGGAATCAGACTCCAACGCGGTTCTCGGGGGGCGCCGGCGGGGTCGGGGCGATAACTTTTTGCATCCCTGAACCGCCGCCGACCCCCAACGGGCGTCCGCCTAGGGCGCCGTATCGGCCGCGGCGGGCGTCGGCTCGCCCGCGCCGGCGTCCGGCTGAGCGCCCTCGCCGGTAGCCCCGGCGGCCTCACCGGCGTCGCT